>CAZVUN010000001.1:0-5504 GCA_964629975.1 uncultured Acidiferrobacteraceae bacterium
CCAACCACATCCGCCTGCGCAAGCGTTTCCTCAAGGAATCCGACCGCAAGCGCGCGGAACGCGCGAGCGTCGCGTAGCTCCCGCAATCGCACGTGACACGCCCGGGGCCTCGCCAGAGGCCCCCATGCGTTTTCGCAGCCGCGTCGCGCCGATGCCCGTGCACGCGGGCGGTTGGGTCAAGAGAACGACGCCGCGTTGGACGTTAACGGCGGACGGTAGCGGCACCCGATCACCGGCCGTCTTGCTCCGACGGGATCAGCCGCCGCTTTCTAGTGCGTGGCGCCCAAGCGCGATGTGTTGCTAGTGATGTGGTCGGGCACCGTGACCTGGCCCCGGCACGATGGCGGGAACACACTCCACCTCGTCACGCACGCACCCACCCCACACGGAATCTTCTGATGACGAACCCCACCCCGGCCGGTCATTCGCGCCCGTTCCTGGCGCGCGGTCTCGCGATCCAGGTCACCAGGATCGCGCTCGGGGTGGCCGGTTGCAGCGGTAGTGGCTCGACGTCGACGTCGGGCGCACCGGCGCCGAGTCCGGGCCCGGGCACGCCGTCACCAGCACCCGCGCCGGCACCAACACCCACTCCCGCGCCATTGCCCGTGCCCAACCCGAACTACACCGGCGAGTGCCGCAGCCTCGCCGATGTCGCCGGCCTGCCGGCACGGCACGGGTGCGTGGGGCCGAATTCTACGGCGCGTGCCGTCGAGAAACGCGCCAACGAGTGGAACGACTGGAACGGCACGAGCTCGGTTCTGTACCAGAGCTATCAGGGCAGTGTCGGCTTCGCCGGGATCATGCGCGCCTGGAGCGGCGCGGCCTACGACACGCAGCGCCAGTGGCTGATCGTGGCCGGCGGCGGGCATGCGGACGACGGCGGCAACGAGCTGCTCGCCTTCGATCTGCCCAATCTGCGCTGGCGCCGCCTCACCGACCCGACACCCAATCCCGCGCGCATTGACACCGGTGCCTATCGCAACAGCGACAATACGCCGGTGTCGCGTCACACCTACGGCGACCTCGCGTATCTCACGGGTACGGACCGGTTGTGGATGTTCAGCGGCGCCGGCTGGTACAACGGCTGGTCCGTACCGGGTGCGTGGACCTTCAACCTTGCCGCCATCAATCCGGCCACGCCCGCCGCCAACGCCGCGGCCTGGGCGGCCTGGCAGGACCTGCGCTCGACGAACGAGCCGGCACCGGGCGTGGAGGAAATGTCGGTCTATGACCCGGTCAGCGGCCGCGTGTTCTGGCAACGCCAGGCCGGCGGGCTGTATTCACATCACCCGGCAAGCAACACCTGGCAGCTGCACATCCCAGATGGCGGCACCAGCCTCAACAGCTTCATGGTGCTGCATCCGGGTCTGCGCCGTCTCTACCAGTTCAACGTCAGTGGCGGCAGCGCGCGCTACGCCACCCTGCCGGCCGATCTCGCGCAACCGATGAGCTTTACGGCCTTTACGCCCGCGGGCGAGAGCGCAATCGTATCCGCCGACAGCGCCGGTATCGAATACGACAGCACCGTCGGCGCGATCGTGGCCTACGCCGGCGGCAGCAGCGTGTACACCTTTGACACCGGCAACAACGGCTGGACGCGCATCGACCCGGCCGCCGGCAACCGCGCCGATCCCGGCGCGCGCACCGCGGCCGGCGGCGTGTTCGGGCGCTTTCGCTACTCGGCGCGCCACAACGTATACGTGTACGTGGACGCGGTGAGCAGCAATGTCTATCACTACCGCCTCGCCCCGACCCCGACCGACTTCGCCACGCGCTGCGCCGACCCCCATGTCGTGCGCTGCTGGGATTTCGACAGCAGCGCCGACATTGGCACACCCGGTTTCTATCCGGCCGGTGACGGGTCGCTCTGCACCAACGGCGTGTGCAAGGCCCCATTTCCAAACGATCGACGTGCGCCGTCACTGCGGCGGGGCGCCAACGCGCCACACACCCGCGCGGCGTGCGCCAAGTGACGGGCGCTTAAGGTCTTCCCAGCAACCGCCGATATGGTACGGAACGTGCTCTTGTTTGGCTGAAGAACGTACCGTGCCGAAGGCACGCCGGCCTTCAGGTTCTGACAAAGGCAACCCGCGGCGAAAGGCGCGGGGCGCAAAGTCACCGGTCTAAAGGGCGTGGCCCTATGACAGCGGGATTGCCGGATACCCAGAGGAGGAGTGGTTGGTGCGGCGCGGTGCGCCGCCCACCGAACCGCGACCCCGGCCTGCGCGTCATGCCCACCCGCCCTTGCGGTGCTGTGTTGAACGGAGGGGTGCATGGATTCGCAGGAAAAGCGATCGGTTTGCCCGTGGCTGCGGGTGCTGTTCGGCCTCGTGCTCGCGTCGCTGACGCTCGGCGCGCCCGCGAGCCGCGCGGATGAGCTCAGCCTGCTCATCAACGGCAAGGCCATCCATATCGATCCCCCGCCGCAAGCCCACTGGAACGAGAAGAACTGGGGCTTCGGGCTGCACTACGACTTCGCGCTGCTCAACGACAAATGGCTGCCGTTCCTGACGGCCTCCGGGTTCAAGGACTCCAATGAAAATCCGCAGTACTACGCGGGCGGCGGCATGATGCGCCGCTTCCCGGCCGGCGCCTCCTCGCGTGACCTGCATTTCGACGCAGGCGTCGTCGGCTTCGTGATGTACCGGGAGGACTTCAAGGACAACAAGCCGTTCCTGGGCGCGCTGCCGGCGGCCTCGATCGGTGCCGGGCCCATGGCGCTCAACGTCACCTACGTGCCGCGCGTCGATCCGAAGATGGTCCCGATCATTTTCCTGCAGCTCAAGATCACGCTCGCCGAGTTCTGACCACGCATGCCCGGCGCGCACCGGGCCGCGCGCGCGGTGCGTGGTATTCTTCCGCCATGTCTTCGTCTTCCGCCGTGGCACCGCCGGCTGCCGACGCAGCCACGAGCGCGCGGGTCGCGGTGCTCGCGGACCCGCCGGGCGGCGCAACCGAGACCGCGGCCGCCGCGCTCGCCGCGCGCCTGCACCTGCCGCACGCGACGGCACTCCCGGACGCTGAGCTGCTGCTGGTGTGCACGCCGCAGCGCCTCGAACTGCGCGCTGCGCGCATGGGGCCGGTATACGTGGATTTCACGGCGCGCCCCGCGTTGACGCGCCGCCAGCCACTCGCGCGCGCCATCGGCAGGCAAGCACGCACGGTCGTGGATGCCACGGCCGGCTTCGCGCAGGACGCCTTCCTGCTCGCCGGCCTGGGGCTGACGGTGACGGCGATCGAGCGCAACGCGGTGGTGGCGGCGCTGGTAGAGGATGGCCTGCGGCGCGCAGCGGGCGGCGCGCGTCTGCGCATCGTGTGCGCAGAGGCGGCCACGCTGCTGCCGCAGCTCGATCCGGCGCCGGATGTCGTGTATCTCGATCCGATGTTTCCGCCGAAGCGCAAGAAATCGGCGGCGGTGCGCAAGGAAATGCACGTGCTGCGCGCGCTGGTAGGGGCCGACACGGACACCCAGGCGCTCCTCGCCGCGGGCCTGCGCTGCGCGCGCCAGCGCGTCGTGGTCAAGCGCCCGGACGATGCCCCGCCGCTCGCGCCGCACCCAGCGGTCTCCTACCCCGGCAAGCTCGTGCGCTACGACGTCTACCTGCCCGTGCGCCGCTGACCGCACCTGCACGCGATCTTGGCACGCGCGCTGCGTCCCCACCATCTGCACAATCCCTGCCCGATTTTTCCATAGCACCACGAACCGTGCAGGTATGCGTCCGGACCCGCTGGCCGGCGCGACCAAGCGCGCCTATGCTGGCCACGCAGTCGGTCTCGAGGAGGCCCGCCGTGAACCAGCGCCTACGCGTCGTAGGCAAGGAGCTACTGATGAGAAGACGACTCTATTTCCTGCTGCCCGACGTCGAGCGAGCGCGCCAGGCAGTCGACGAGCTGTTGCTCGCCCGCATTGATGAGAACCATATCCACGTGCTCGCGCGCGACGGCGCGGCGCTCAACGATCTGCCGGAGGCCACGTTCCTGCAGAAGAGCGACACCATGCACGGCATTCGCTCGGGCATGATCCTGGGCGGCGCCGTCGGTGCGGTGGCCGGCGCGGTGGCGGTGTTGTTTCCACCGAGCGGCGCGGTCATGCAGCTCGGTGTGATGCTCGCCACGGGCGCGGTCGGCGCCATACTCGGCGGCTGGTGCGCGGGCGTGATCGGCGCGGACGTGCCGAACACGGACCTGCGCGCGTTTCGCGACGCCATCAGCCAGGGCAAGGTCCTCATGATCGTCGACATTCCCAAGGCGCGCGTCGAGGAGATCACGCGACTGGTCGAGCGTCGCCATCCGGAAGCCGACATGCGCGGGCTCGAACCGACCATTCCCGCCTTCCCCTAGTCGCGCACGCACCGGCCGAGGCATACGCCCCGCCACACGGCGGGGCGTTCCTTTCCCGCCCGGGGCGCGGCGCGGCCGGCGCCGGGGCCATGCTAAGCTCGTGGCCGCATGCGCTCTGCCCACTGTTGTGCGCCACGGGTTTGTTGATGGCCGAGGCCTGGTTCTACTTCCCGGGGCTGACGAGCGCCCCTGCGCGGGTGACCTTGAGCGGCGAGGAGGCGCAGCACGCCGCGGCAGCGCGCCGGCTGCGCCCGGGCGATACGGTCACGCTGTTTGACGGCGCCGGCACCGTGGCGCACGCCGATATCGTCGGCGCCGGCGCGCGATCCGTCGAGCTCGTGCTGCACGCCGCCCAACGCCAGCCGCCGCCGCTGCCTCTGCATCTTGCGTGCGCCCTGCCCAAGGGTGACCGGCAAGCCACCCTGCTCGACATGGCCACGCAACTCGGCATGACGGATTTCACGCCGCTCCGCTGCGCGCACAGCGTGGTCACCCCGGGTCCGAACAGCGCGGCGCGCTGGCAGCGCCTGTGCCTGGAGGCCTGCAAGCAGAGCCGGCGCGCGTACCTGCCGCGCCTGCACGGTGCGCTCGCACCCGCGTCGGTCGCCGCCGCGCGCGGCACGCTGCCCGTGCTCATCGCGCATCCCGACGGCGTGCCGTTCGCACGACTGCGCGCGCCGCTTCGCGCCGGGGCCATTTTACTGATCGGCCCGGAGGGCGGATTCACGCCGGAGGAAGTGGCCGCGGTGCGCGCGGCGGGCGGCGAGGCGGTCGCACTCGGACCGGCGGTGCTGCGCATCGAGACCGCGGCCACGGTGCTGCTCGCCTTGGTCGCCGAGCAGCTGCGCGCGACGACCCCGGGTTAGTGGGGCTCACCCCTGCAACTGCGCCTTCCACAGCGGCGCCACCACGATGCGCAGTGCGGCATGCGCGGCACGCAGGGCGTGCTCGGCCTCGGCCACGCTCGGGGCATGCGCGAAGATGAATCCGAGATAGCTCGCGCCTTCCGGCAGCGGCACCAGCTCGTAACCCTCGCGCACCTCGATGCGCACCTCGTCGATGTACGGCACGCGCTCGGCGGCGAGCACGCCTTCCACGCGCCGCAGGATGCCGGCCTGCGGAATCGGGATCATCAGCACGCCCGCGGCGCCAGCGCTCGTCCC
>CAZVUN010000001.1:5604-80386 GCA_964629975.1 uncultured Acidiferrobacteraceae bacterium
TGCCGGCCTGCGGAATCGGGATCATCAGCACGCCCGCGGCGCCAGCGCTCGTCCCGGCAACTGCTCCCGGCGTTGCTCTACCTCCCGCCATCCCTGGCGGTCGCCCCGGCGCGCCTGGACTCGTGCATCCCTGCACGTCGCCCGCGGCGCCGTCCTGCAGGCGCGGCGCGAGCGGGCGGCCGAGCGCGTGCGCGAGCACCAGCTCCTCGAGCCCGTAGCCGGTGCCGAAGCGCAGCAGCCGGCCGCACAATCCACCGATCGTGCGTGCGGCGACCTCCAGGATCCAGACACCTTCGTCGTTGATGCGGCACTCGGCGTGGATGGGGCCATGCGCGAGGCCATAGGCGCGGCAGGCGGCGAGAATGCCCGCGTGCAGTTGCGCCTGCACTGCCGGTGCCAGGCGCGTGGGCGTGAGGTAGTACGTCTCCTCGAAGAACGGTCCATCGAGCGGGTCAGGCTTGTCGAAGATCGCGAGGATCTGGAGCGCACCGTCGGTGAGCAGTCCCTCCACCGCGACCTCGAAACCCGGGACGAAGCGCTCGACGAGCAGGTAGCGCCGCTCCTCGCCGTGTGCCTCGCCCGCGAGCAGACATTCGACGCGCGCGCATGCGCGCAGCAACTGCGCACGGTTGTCGGCGCGGATCACCCCACGGCTGGCCGACATCGCTACCGGCTTGACCACGCAGGGGAACTCGAGCGCGTCGAGCTGCCTGGCCAGTGGCTGTTCGAGATCGAGGCGCCAATGGCGCGGCACCGCGACACCGGCGCGCGCGAGCTGCGCGCGCGCCAGGTCCTTGCGCCGCGCCAGACGCGCCGCCTGCGGCGGGTTGTGCGGCAGGCCGAGTGCGTGCGCCACTGTCGCAGCGAGCTCGGCGGTGGCATCGTCGGTACCAATGACCGCGGCGATTGGCCGGGCCGCCACCACCGCGAGCAAGCGTGCCACGGCCGCGTCATGGTCGGCGAGATCGATATTGATGCCATCGACGCCGCTGGCCGCGATGGCATGCTCGCCGTGCGAGGCGAGCAGCAGCTCCACGCCCAACCTGGCCGCGGCGGTGACGAAGGGCGCGATGCGATAGCTGCTGTGCGGCGCGATGATCAACACGCGTGCGCCCGCCATGGCCTGCAACGCGGGGTCGGCGGATACCTGATTCATGCTGTCTCGGGGACGGCGCGCGAAGGCGCGTGGTCTGGCACGAACGACGGGGACATCACCCCACCCGGCGCGGGGCCCCGGGCCGCGCGTGACCGGGTTACTTGCCGAGGCGGGCGACCGGCAGCTCCGGGGCGACCGGCTTGGTTCCCGGCTGGGCCGGGAACACCACGTCGACCAGGCTGAAGTAGGTTTCCTGATCGATGTTGCTGAAGCTTACGCCCGCGCCGTTATCGGTGACCCGGCGGATGACCGCGGGCAGGCGGAAACTCTTGGGCTGGCCCTTGGAGCTGAGTGTCAGCGACAGCTCGACCTTTTGGCCGCTGAACGGCAGGTCTTCCGGGGCCGCCTCGATGAAAGCGCCGGTGACGCTCAAGTCCCGGACGGTGCAGATCACGGCCGACGCCTGGTAGTTGAGCACGGCATCGAGCTCGATCGGCATGCGCGAATTGTTGCGACGTTCGTTTGCCATTACTCCCCCTCTTCGCCTGGCCCGGGCGTCGGCGCGCCGTCGTTCGGGTTTCACCGCCGCGCCCAAACGACTGCATTGAGGCGACATGCATAAATTACTCGCTTCGCCAGTTCCTGTCGACAGTCGGTCGCTGCCAGCGGATAGACGGTTTCATTATTGTGACTTATTCCGTCGCCAACCACTCCAGGCGGTGACTGGCGACAGAATCTTGACGCAACAGCGTGGCGAGCTGCGCGAGCCGCGGCGCGAGAGCCTGATCGAATTGCCAGGGGGGATTCACGATCACCATGCCGCAGCCGTTCATCCGCAGGGCACTGTCGCGCGGATGGGGCGAGAACTCGGCCACCAGCAGCTTGCGCATGCCGCTGGCGCGCAGCGCGCGGTGCAAGGCGGCCACCGGCGGCTGGGTCTTTATCGGGTACCAAAGGGCGTACACGCCACTGTTCCAACGCGCCTGCGCCGCGACCAGCGCCTCGGCCGCGCGCGCGAATTCGTCCGGCTGTTCAAAGGGTGGATCGATCAACACCAGGCCGCGGCGTTCGGGCGGTGGCAGGAAGGCCTTGAGCGCGGCATAGCCATCGCGCAGGTGCACCGCCACTTGGCGGTCGCCGGCGAACTCGTCCTTCAGATGCGCGTACTCTTGCGGGTGCAGCTCGCACAGCACCATGCGGTCCTGCGGGCGCAGGAAGTAGCGTACGAGGCGCGGCGAGCCGGGGTAGAAACGCAGGTGGCCGTCGGCGTTTAGCGCACGCACGGCTGCCAGGTAATCGGTGAACGCGGGGGGCGGGGCCGACGCCCATAGACGCGCGATGCCGTGCTGGAATTCACCGGTCTTGCGCGCGGCCTCGGCGGCGAGATCGTAGCGACCTGCGCCGGCATGGGTGTCGAGGTAGCAGAACGGCTTGTCTTTCGCGGCCAGTGCCCTGACGAGCAACGTCACGACAACGTGCTTGAACACGTCGGCGAAGTTGCCTGCATGGAAACCGTGGCGGTAGTTCACGACCAATGAGTCTTGCACCGACCCCCGCTGCGGGCGGGCGGGGGCGCAACGTCATGGCACGGCGGCCGTGGGCGCGACTAACCTTCCTTCAACCAACCCGCGGCCCGCTCGGCGAAGTACGTCAGGATGCCGTCCGCGCCAGCGCGTTTGATGCTGAGCAGCGATTCGAGCACGACGGCACGCTCGTCCAGCCAGCCGTTTTGCGCGGCGGCCATCAACATGGCGTACTCGCCGCTCACCTGGTAGACGAAGGTCGGCACGCCGAACTGATCCTTCACACGGCGAACGATGTCGAGATACGGCATGCCGGGCTTGACCATCACCATGTCGGCGCCTTCGTCGAGATCGAGCGCGACTTCGCGCAGCGCCTCGTCGGAATTGGCGCAGTCCATTTGGTAGGTGGACTTGTCGCCCTTGCCGAGATTGGCGGCCGATCCTACGGCGTCGCGAAACGGCCCGTAGAAGCTCGAGGCGTACTTGGCCGAGTAGGCAAGGATGCGCGTGTGGATGTGCCTGGCCTTCTCCAGGGCGTCGCGAATGGCGCCAATGCGCCCGTCCATCATGTCGGACGGCGCAACTATGTCGGCGCCCGCCGCGGCGTGCGATAGCGCCTGCTTCACCAGCACCTCCACGGTTTCGTCGTTCAGCACGTAGCCGCTGTCGTCGATCAACCCGTCCTGGCCGTGCGAGGTGTAGGGATCAAGCGCGATATCGGTGATGACACCAAGCTCCGGAAAGTTCTTCTTGAGCTCGCGCACGGTGCGCGGCACCAGGCCATCCGGGTTGTACGCCTCTTTCGCCTTGTTGTCCTTCTTCGCTGCATCCACCACCGGAAAGAGCGCGATCGCCGGCACGCCGAGCTTGAGCAGCTGCTCGGCCTGGCGCAGCAGCCAATCGAGCGTGACGCGGCTCACGCCCGGCATGCTCGCCACCGGCTCGGTCCGGTCCTGGCCCTCGATCACGAACACCGGCTGGATGAGGTCGGCCGGGGTCAATACCGTCTCGCGCATCAGGCGGCGCGAGAACTCGTCGCGGCGCATGCGCCGCGGGCGGGTGCGCGGAAACCGTCCGCGAGCGGTATCGAGTTGGCTCATGAATCGCGCTCCGAGCGCTGAGATCCCCTGCACGTTACCCTGCCGGCGCCACCAAAACAAAGGGCCCGACACCGGGCCCGTTGCTGGCAACCTTTCGGCGCCGGTTATTTGGACTTCTTGGCTTTCGCCTTGGCCTTCTTCGGCGCCGCCTTCTTCACGGCCTTCTTCGGCGCGGCTTTCTTGACCGGTTTCTTCGGCGCCGCCTTCTTCACGGCCTTCTTCACGGCCTTCTTCGGCGAGGCTTTCTTGGCTGCGGCTTTCGGTGCGGGCTTGGCAGGGGCGGCACCCTTCACCGGCTTGACCACCTTGGCGCCGGCCTTGACGGTTCCGGCCTTGCCCTTGCCGGCGCCCGCCGCGGCCTGGCCCATGACGTTGGCGAGCGGGCGGATCTGCGCCTCGATGATGTCGCACATGTTGCGGAAGATCTCGGACACGGCGCCAACGCCCTTGACGCTGCGCAGCTTGTTCTGCGCCTTGTAATACGACACCAGCGGTGCGGTCTGCTGTTCGTAGACGTTGAGGCGGTTACGCACCGTCGCCTCATTGTCGTCGGAGCGATGCGTGAGGCTCGCGCCGCACTTGTCGCACTTGTTGGCGCTTTTCGGGGGCGAGAAATAGATGTTGTAGATCGCCCCGCACGCCGCGTTCGAGCAATTGCGCCGGCCGGTCAGGCGCTTCATCAGGACCTCCTGGTCGACATCGACCAGCAGCGCCAGCTGCAGCGGCTGGCCGAGGCGCGCCAGCATGGCATCGAGCGCCTGCGCCTGCGGGATATTGCGCGGAAAACCGTCGAGAATGAACCCGGCCTTGGCATCCGGCTTGGCCAGCCGCTCCTGAATCATGCCGAGGACGATGTCGTCCGACACCAGCTGCCCGGCATCCATCGCCGCCTTGGCCTTCTTGCCGAGCTCGGTGCCCGCGGCGACCGCAGCGCGCAGCAGGTCGCCGGTGGAAACCTGGGGGATTTTGTACTTTTCAACCAACTGCTTAGCTTGCGTACCTTTGCCGGAACCCGGCGCTCCCAGTAGCACAATCCGCATGGATGTTCTCGCTTTTGGTTTGGATGTGGGACTTCTGGATTTAGAAATGTCGGCCCAAATTGGGGTAAAAAATCCGCGGTAAACTACCGCCCGCTTACCACCGCGTCAATGGTTCGCACTCGATAAGCCAGGCGCATTGGCCAATTCAAAGCCACCCGTGTCGCCGCGCCAGGATTACGGTACATTAGGCGCCCTTTTCGCCGCCATGAGCACCAAGATCCCCGACTTCACCGAGACCGAGATCTGGATCGTCCGCCAGACGCTCCAGGAGCGCTATGGGCAGGACGTGCCGGTGGAGCTCGCCGACTCGGAGATCCGCCTGCATCCCGATGACCGGGAGCTTGCCACGGTGCCGTGCCTGTTTTGGGCCCAGCGCAACGCCAACTTCGTGATTTTCAAGACCGCCAAGGACCGCTTTCGCGGCCAGTTCTTCTACCGCGGTTTCCAGCAATACGGTACCGGCAAGACCGAATACGACGAGCTCGGCCAATGCGTCATTACCTTGCTACAGGTGCAGGCCGATCACGAACGCAAAGAACAGCTCGAGCCGACCGACCCCGGCCCGCGCGCCAAGGAAACACCGGACGATTCCGATGACATGCCTTATTACTGGGGAGACTGACAGACCATGGCAAAAGCAAAAGCAATGAACGCCTTCTACGCCCAATCCGGCGGCGTGACCGCGGTCATCAACGCCTCCGCCGCGGGGGTGCTCGAGACCGCGCGCAAGTATCCGAACAAGATCGCCAAGGTGTACGCCGGGCGCAATGGCATCATCGGCGCGCTCACTGAAGACCTGATCGACACCAGCAAGGAATCCGCCAAGAGCATCGCCGCCCTGCGCCACACGCCCTCGGGCGCGTTCGGCTCGTGCCGCTACAAGTTGAAGAGCCTCGAGGCCAACAAGCGCGAGTACGAGCGCCTGATCGAGGTCTTCAAGGCCCACAACATCGGCTACTTCTTCTACAACGGCGGCGGCGACTCGGCCGACACCTGCCTCAAGGTCTCGCAGCTCTCGGAAACGATGGGCTACCCGATCCGGGCCGTGCACGTACCGAAGACCGTGGACAACGACCTGCCGATCACCGACAACTGCCCGGGCTTCGGCTCGGTGGCCAAGTACATCGCCGTCTCGACGCGCGAGGCGAGCTTCGACGTTGCCTCGATGGCCAAGACCTCGACCAAGGTGTTCATCCTGGAAGTCATGGGCCGGCACGCCGGCTGGATCGCGGCCGCCGGCGGGCTTGCCTCCACCAAGGACACGCCGATCCCGATCGTGATCCTGTTCCCGGAAGTGACCTTCGACAAGGACAAGTTCCTCGCCCAGGTCGACGCCAACGTGAAGAAGTTCGGCTACTGCACGGTGGTGGTCTCCGAAGGCGTCAAGAGCGCCGACGGCAAGTTCCTCGCCGACCAGGGCCTGCGCGATGCCTTCGGCCATGCCCAGCTCGGCGGGGTGGCGCCGGTGGTGGCCTCGATCGTCAAGGAAGGCCTCGGCCTCAAGTACCACTGGGGGGTCGCCGACTACCTGCAGCGCGCCGCCCGCCACATCGCCTCCAGGGCCGACGTCGAACAGGCCTATGCGACCGGCAAAGCCGCCGTCGAGTTCGCGCTCAAGGGCCACAATTCGGTCATGCCGACCATCGTGCGCAAGTCGAGCAAGCCGTACAAGTGGACGATCGGTATGGCGCCGCTCGCCAAGGTGGCGAATGTCGAGAAGATGATGCCGGCCGATTTCATCACCCCGGACGGCTTTGGCATCACGCCCAAGTGCCGCACCTATCTCGAGCCGCTCATCCGGGGCGAGGACTACCCGCCCTACAAGGACGGCATGCCGCAGTACGTGCGGCTGAAGAACGTGGCGGTCAAGAAAAAGCTCGCGGAATTCAAGCTTTAGGCCGCCGGGGCGGGGCGCCAAGAAAAAGTAATCCGTGAATAAAAACGTTATCTTGGCGCCCCGGTATCTTCGGCAGTAAAAAGGCGCGCGACCAATGACCCTCGACAAGGCGCGGGAAATGCTCACGGTGCAGGCGGGGTTCGGCGGGTTCTACAACGCCAATTCCGCCAAGCTGATCCTCGCCGAGGTGGCGCGCGAACACGGCCAGACGGCCGTCGATCAATTGATCCGCGAATTGCAGCTCGAGCGGATCTTCGGGTTTGTGCCGGGCAGCCGTTTTGACGGCGGCCTGGTGATGAAGCCGGGCGATACCAAGTAACAAGCAGCACGCCTGGCGCGAGCGGTACCAGCAGTGGGTGTGGGTTCGGTTCAATCCGTTTCACTACCGGGAGGAGTAACCATGGCTGACAGTCTCATCTTCGCGCTGGCCTGCGCGATCGCCGCCATCGTGTATGGCGTCGTGTCGATCAACTGGGTCCTCGGCCGACCCGCCGGCAACGAGCGCATGCGCGAAATCGCTGCCGCCGTGCAGGAAGGCGCGGGCGCCTACCTCAACCGGCAGTACACCACCATCGGCATCGTGGGCGTGGTGCTGTTCATCCTGATTTACGTCTTCCTCGGTGCCGCCACGGCGATCGGTTTTGCGATCGGCGCGTTCCTCTCGGGACTGGCGGGCTACATCGGCATGAACATCTCGGTGCGCGCCAATGTACGCACTGCCGAAGCGGCGCGCGAGGGCATCAACCCGGCGCTCAAGGTCGCATTCCGGGGCGGCGCCATCACCGGGTTGCTGGTGGTGGGCCTCGGGCTGCTGGGTGTGGCCGGCTATTACGCGGCGCTCACCAAGTTCGCGCCCGGCGTCGATCCGCTCAAGGCGCTCGTGGGGCTCGGCTTCGGCGGCTCGCTGATCTCGATCTTTGCGCGTCTTGGCGGCGGCATCTTTACCAAGGGCGCGGACGTCGGCGCCGACCTGGTCGGCAAGGTCGAGGCCGGCATTCCGGAAGACGATCCACGCAACCCGGCGGTCATCGCCGACAACGTGGGCGACAACGTCGGCGATTGCGCCGGCATGGCCGCCGACCTGTTCGAGACCTATGCGGTCACGATCATCGCCACCATGCTGCTCGGCGGACTGCTGGTCAGCGGCGGCGGCAGCCAGGCGGTGATGTATCCGCTGGTGCTGGGTGGTGTCTCCATCATCGCCTCGGTCATCGGCACGTTCTTCGTCAAGGCACGCGAGGGCGGCAAGATCATGAACGCCCTGTACCGGGGGCTGATCGTCGCCGGTGTGCTGGCCGCCATTGCGTTCTACTTCGTCACGACCCGCATGCTGGGCGACAGCATCACGCTCGACGGCAAGCAGGTGTCGACGTTGAACCTGTACTACACGGCGCTGATCGGGCTCGCGCTCACCGCGGCCATGGTGATCATCACCGAGTACTACACGGCCACCGAGTACTCGCCGGTGCGCAAGATCGCGCAGGCCTCGACCACCGGTCACGGCACCAACGTGATCGCGGGCCTGGGCGTGTCGATGAAGGCCACGGCCGCACCGGTGATCGCCGTGTGCCTCGCGATCTGGGGTTCCTACGCGCTCGCCGGCCTCTACGGCATCGCCATCGCCGCCACCTCCATGCTCAGCATGACCGGCATCATCGTGGCGCTCGATGCCTACGGCCCGATCACCGACAACGCGGGCGGTATCGCCGAGATGTCGGACCTGCCGAAGAAGGTGCGCGACGTGACCGACCCGCTCGACGCGGTCGGCAACACCACCAAGGCCGTGACCAAGGGCTACGCCATCGGCTCGGCCGGCTTGGCGGCGCTCGTGCTGTTCGCCGACTACACCCATGAGCTCAAGCACTACGGCAAGCTGGTCGAGTTCTCGCTGTCCGATCCGGCCGTGATCATCGGTCTGTTCGTCGGCGGCCTGGTGCCGTATCTGTTCGGCGCGTTTGCCATGGAGGCGGTCGGCCGCGCCGCCGGCTCGGTGGTGGTCGAGGTGCGCCGCCAGTTCAAGGAGATCAAGGGCATCATGCAGGGCAAGGCCAAACCGGAGTACGGCACCTGCGTGGACATGCTCACCCGGGCGGCGATCAAGGAGATGATCATCCCCTCGTTGCTGCCGGTGCTGGTGCCGGTGGTCGTGGTCGTGGTGCTCAACTGGCTGCTCGGGCCGGGTGCGGGCGTCAAGGCCCTCGGCGGCGTGCTGATGGGCTCGATCGTGACCGGCATCTTCGTTGCGATCTCCATGACCACGGGCGGTGGCGCCTGGGACAACGCCAAGAAGTACATCGAGGAGGGCCACCACGGCGGCAAGGGCGGCGACGCCCACAAGGCGGCGGTGACCGGCGACACGGTGGGTGATCCCTACAAGGACACCGCCGGTCCGGCGATCAACCCGCTCATCAAGATCATCAACATCGTGGCACTGCTGATCGTGCCGCTCCTGTAACAAGGGGAGAGACCAAGAAGAAGAACGGGGGGCCGGCCTTGCCGGACCCTCTCTTTTTGTGGTCTAAAGTTTGCGCTTATGAAGATCTGCATCGTTTCCGATTCCCACGACCGCCGCACGCGCCTCGCCGCGGCCGTGGCCGATGCCAAGGCGCTCGGCGCGCAGGCGGTGTTGCACTGCGGCGACCTCGTGGCACCCTCGACGCTGCACGCGATCCAGCCGATCGGCTTGCCGATACATCTCGTGCACGGCAACAATACCGGCGACCTGTTTCACCTCTGCCGGCTCGCGGCCAAACCCGGCAGCAACGTGCATTATTACGGTCAGGACGCCTCGCTCGAGCTCGCCGGCCGGCGCATCTTCCTGGTGCACTATCCGCACTATGCCAAGGCCATGGCGCTGACCGGCGATTACGACCTGGTATGCAATGGCCACGAGCATCGCGCGCTGGTCGAGCGCATCCGGCACATCCGCGGTGGCGAGTGCCTGCGCGTTGATCCCGGCACGGTTGGGGGCGTGAGCGCGCCGCCGACCTACGTGCTGGGCGACCTTGCGAGCATGGCGTTCACGATTCGTTCAGTGCCGGAACCGGGGGCCGACGCCGAAACAGGCAGCCAACGCAGCGCCGCGGGCTAGACGCGAGGCGCCGCGTGGGCGGCGCCGGCTTATACTTGTGCTGGCGTAGCAACCCCGCCGCAACGACTGGATTCCGCGCCCCGCAGATGGACGATCGCCGCCGCCATCCTCGCGTCAGCGTCAACCGCCGCGCACTGGTGCGCGCTACCGAGGGTGCCGCGGTCAGTGCGCAGCTCGTCGACATTTCGGTCTGCGGTCTCGGCCTCCTGTATCCACGCCACGTCGCGCCAGGCGCAGCGCTCGCGGTGCAGTTCCAGCTCGGCGTGCGCGGACGGTTTGTGGACCTGGCCCTCAAGGGCGTGGTGCGCCACACGCACATCAAGGGCAACGCGCTGATGGTGGGCATCGAGTTGGTCGAGCTCAGCGCGGAGGCATACCAGACGATTAGCGCGTTCGTGCAGCAGAAGCTCGAGATCTACTCCCAGACCGCCGGCGCCAGCCCGCCGCCCGCGGCCCCGGGCGGCACGTCCTGACGCGGTCGTGTCAGCCGGCCGACGCCGCTGCCATGCCGGCCGCGTCGGCGGCGGTGCAGGGGTACATGCCGAGCTTGGCGAGCAACGCCATGTCGCTGTCGGCCGCCGGGTTGGGTGTGGTCAGCAGCCGTTCCCCGTAGAAGATCGAATTGGCGCCGGCCAGGAAGCACAGCGCCTGCAGCGCCTCGGGCATCGCCTGGCGCCCGGCGGACAACCGCACGTACGAGGCCGGCAGCACGATGCGCGCGACGGCGATGGTGCGCACGAACTCGATCGGATCGAGCGCCGGCAACTCGGCGAGCGGCGTGCCGGGGATCCGTACCAGCATGTTGAGCGGCACGCTCTCCGGGGGCGGATCGAGCGCCGCCAGTTCGGCCAGGAACGCCGCGCGGTCGCGGCGCGCCTCGCCCATGCCGAGAATCCCGCCACAACACACCCGCAGGCCGGCGCGGCGCACCTGCCTGAGCGTGTTCAGCCGGTCATCGTAACTGTGCGTGTGCACGACGTTGTCATAGTGCGCGCGCGAGGTGTCGAGGTTGTGGTTGTAGTAATCGAGCCCCGCGGCGCGCAGCTGCTCGGCCTGGCCATCCTTGAGCTGGCCGAGCGTGGCACAGGTCTCGAGCCCGAGCGCCTTGACCGCGCGAATCATCTCGAGCACGGGCTTCAGGTCCTTGTCCTTTGGGCCGCGCCAGGCCGCGCCCATGCAGAAGCGCGACGCGCCGTTGGCCTTGGCGGTGCGTGCCGCCGCCAGGACGCTGGCAAGATCCATCAGTGGCTCGGCCTCGACATGCGTTGCGTGGCGCACCGACTGCGAGCAATAGCCGCAGTCCTCCGAGCAGCCGCCGGTCTTGATCGACAGCAGGGTCGACAACTGCACCGCGTTGGGATCGAAGTGCGCGCGATGTACCGTCTGGGCACGGTACAGCAGGTCGTTGAATGGCAGCTCGAACAGGGCCTCGATCTGCTCGGGACGGGCGATGTCGGTGGCGGCGGATTCGCGATGCATGGCAACGGCTCTCGGGACAATGGCCCGCCCAACGTAGGGGAAGCATGGGCGAGTGTCAACCGCACCTGCGCGGCACGGTTGACTACCACTCAGGCGCGCGCGGTGGACTCGCGATCGGCCCCGGTGGCGATAGCCTTCAGGCGGCTGCCGTTGAGGATGGTGATCTGGCGGCCGTGCACGCCGATGAGCCCTTCCTCCTGGAAGCGCGAGAACAACCGGCTCACGGTCTCGAGCGCCAGCCCGAGGTAATCGCCCAGATCCTGACGCGACATGGTGAGCTTGAGCTCATTCTCGGGCAGGCCGAGCCGCGCCTGCCGGCGCGAGAAATTGAGCAGCGACGCCGCCAGTCGCTCCTCCGCGGTCATGCGTCCGAGCATCATCAACATCTGCTCATCGCGCACGATCTCGCGACTCATGACACGGAACAACTGGTGCTGCAGGCCGGGAATCTGGTGGGCCAGCGCCTCCAGGGACTGGTAGGGGATCTCGCACACCTCGGAGACTTCCAGGGCCTCCGCACTGCACGGGTGCTGGTCGGTATTGATGGCGTCGATGCCGAGCAGCTCGCCCGGCATGTAGAAACCGGTCACCTGGGCGCGCCCGTCCTCCATGAGCCCCGTGGTCTTGAGGGTGCCAACCTTGATCGCGTAGAGCGAGCGCAGCGGATCACCGAACCGATACAGGGTCTCGCCCTTTCTCAGGGTGCGACGGCGCTTGATCAGCTTGTCCAGCGCACTCAGGTCGGGCTCCGCCAACCCGAGCGGCAGGCATAGTTCGCGCAACGAACACTCTTTGCAGGCCGCCTTGATGCTGTTGATGCTGATAATGGCGGCGGCTTCGCGCTTCTGCATGTGGTTCTCCCTGGCCGGAGCGTGATATTAACCACGATAGACAGCGAGCGTCCATCTATCCCGCGTGAAACCACCGGGATTGGGGCAATATACCTGAAACAATTGAATCGCCGGGACAAATGCCCAGACGGCGAGGCCCTAGATGACCTTGGAATAGCGCTGGCCTTCCTTCTCGCGCAGGTAGCGGTCGAACACCATGCAGACGTTGCGGATCAGCAGTTTGCCGGCCGGCTGCACGCGGATCCACGGGCCATCCAGCTGCACCAGCCCGTCGCGCTGCATGCCCTCGAGCTCGGCCAGCTCCGGGGCGAAGTAATCGGCGAAGCGTATACGGAAGACCTGCTCGACCGCGTCGCGGTTGAGCACGAAGTGGCAGATGAGCTGCGTGATCACGGCGCGGCGCAGCCGGTCGTCGGCCGACAGCTCGATGCCGCGGAACACCGCCAGCTCCCCGGCGTCGATGCGCGCGTAGTATTCGTCGAGGGTGCGCACGTTCTGCGCGTAGCTGTCGGCCACCTGGCCGATCGCGGTGATCCCCAGACCCACGAGGTCGCAGTCGGCGTGCGTCGAGTAGCCCTGGAAGTTGCGATACAGCGTGCCCTCGCGCTGCGCCACCGCCAGCTCATCCTCCGGCTTGGCGAAGTGATCCATACCGATGTACACATAACCCGCCCGGGTCAGCCGCTCGATGGTGAGTTGCAGTATGTCGAGCTTGGCCTGCGGCGGCGGCAGGTCGGCGGCATTGATGCGCCGCTGCGGCTTGAACAGCTCGGGCAGGTGGGCGTAGTTGAACACCGACAGCCGGTCGGGCGCGGCGGCGATGATCTTGTCGAGCGTGCGCCCGAAGCTCTCCACGGTCTGAAACGGCAGGCCGTAGATGAGGTCCATGTTGATGGACCGGAAGCCCAGGCGCCGCGCCTCGCTGAGCACGGCGAGGGTCTGCGCCTCGCCCTGCAGGCGGTTGACCGCCTTTTGCACCTGCGGGTCGAAGTCCTGCACCCCCATCGACAGGCGGTTGAAGCCGATGTCGCGCAGCAGCTGCAACGTGCCCGGATGCACCTCGCGCGGGTCGACCTCGATGCCGTACTCGCCCTGGTCGTCGTCGCGCAGCCGGAAGTGCTCGCGCGTCTTCTGCATGAGCGCGCGCATCTCCTCGTGCGAGATGAAGGTCGGCGTGCCGCCGCCCCAGTGCAGCTGCTCGACCACGCGCGCGTTGTCGAACAGTTCGGCCTGCATGGCGATCTCGCGGTGCAGGCGCTCGAGATACGGCGCCGCGCGCGTGCGGTCCTTGGTCACGACCTTGTTGCAGCCGCAGTAGTAGCAGACCGTGTCGCAGAACGGCAGATGAAAATAGAGCGACAGCGCCTTGCGCGGCGTGGCGCAGTTGCTCTGCGCCGCACACGCGCGGTACTGCGCGGGGCCGAAACCGCTGTGGAACTGCACGGCCGTGGGATAGGACGTGTAGCGCGGTCCGGACTTGTCGTAGCGGCGCAGCAGCTGCGGGTCAAAGACGAGGTGTTGATCCATGCGTTACGGGATACGCGGGGACAATGCGTCCGCCCGGCATTGTCCCACAGAAACCCGCTCGAAAATTGACCTCTATCAAGGACCCCCGGGCGCCGGCCCGGAAAAATTGCGGCTATCCCGCTCGCGCATTAAGGAAATTGCCATGCCCCCCACCCCCCCGAGGTCCGCCGTGCCCGCGGTGCTCGGCGTAGCCGCGCTGCTCACCGGGCTTGCGGCGCCCGTGGCGCACGCGGCCCACGACGGCGCCGCGCTCTATGCGCGGCACTGCTCCGCCTGCCACGGTCACGACGGCCACGGCGGCGTCGGCGTGCCGCTGGCGCTCGGCGACTTCCTCGCCACGGTCGATGACGACTACCTGCGCAAGAGCATCCGTCACGGCCGCCCGGGACGCGTCATGCCGCCGTTCACGCAGCTGTCCGACGCGGAGATCAGCGCCATCGTCAAGCACATCCGCACCTGGTACGCGGGCGAGCGCCGCCCACCGGTCAAGGTCGGCAAGGGTGACGTGGCCGCGGGCGAGAAGATCTACAAGTACAACTGCGCCTCCTGTCACGGCGCGCAGGGTGAAGGCGGCCACGGCACCGGCGTGACCTTCTCGCGCCCGCGCGACCTGCCGGTGCTCGCACCGGCCCTGAACAACCCCGGCTTCCACGCCTCGGCCAGCGCAGCGATGATCAAGGCGACGCTGGTGTACGGGCGCGACGGTACGCCGATGAGCTCGTTTCTCAAGCAGGGGCTGAGCGAGAAAGACATCGATGATGTGGTCGCCTACGTCATCGGCCTCGGCAAGAAGCGCCCGCCGGCGAGCGCCAAGGTGCTGGCGAGCGAGTCCGCGGTGCTGGTGCGCCCGTCCCCGCACGACCTGGCGACCACGGTGGACAAAGTGAAAGACGCGCTGGCCGCCGCCAACATGCGCCTCATTCGGGCCACCTCGGTCGAGGAGCATTTCGCCGAGAAGGGCAAGGAAAACCCCAAGCGCATCGCCCTCGATGCCTGCGACTTCAATTTCCTCAACCAGGCGCTTGCCATCGACCCGCGCGTCGGGTTGTTCCTGCCGTGCCGCATCACGGTTGCCGAGCACAACGGCAAGGTGCTGGTCATGGCGGTGAATCCCAAGCGCCTGTCCGCCATCTTCAACAACTCCGAACTCAACAACCTGTGCGAGCAGATGTACCAGGTCTACAGCGACATCCTCGAGGAGGCGACCCTGTGAGCGCGCGCATGCTTGCCGCCGTGGGCCTGGCCGCGCTGGTCGCGCTCTCGGCTGCGGCCCGGGCGGAGGAGCTGATCATGGTGCGCTCGCCGCGCCCCTTTGCCGAAGCGATCAACGCCCTGCAGATCGCGATCGAGGAACACGGCTACAAGGTCCAGCGCGTGCAGCGTGTGGACGTCGGGCTCACGCAAAGCGGCTTCAAGACCGACGCCTACCGGCTGGTGTTCTTCGGCAAGCTCGAGGAACTGCGCACCCTCGCCGACCAGCACCCGGAGCTGCTGCCGTATCTGCCGCTCAAGATCGTGATCTATGCCGAGGAGAACACCACGCTCGCCTTCACCAACAACCCGGCGCTACTCGGAACCTTCTTCAACGACCCGGCACTGGCTGTGCACTTTCACCGCTGGGAGAAGGACGTGCGTTCGATCCTCGGTCACCTGGCGCGCGAGAACTGATCGGTCATTGTCGTCCTGCCGTGGATGGCGGCGGCATCGCATACCAGATGCGAGACCGGCATGCGAGTGAGCGCATCCACTCCGCCTTGGAGCGCGCCCAGCGGCGCTGCTGGGCCGCCGCGCGCAGCTCAGCGGCGCTGCCACAACCACTGCGCCGCCGCCGCTCATCCGCCAGGTCTTGCGCGGACACCGGACAGCGCTGCGCGAGGGTACGCGCGAGCGCGGTGATTAGACAGTTGCGACGCGCCTCCTCACGCCATTGTGCCTCGGTGATTGCAGCTTCGCTCAACGCCCTGGCAAGCGCGGTCTCGCCGCCGAAACGCTGACGCAACGCCGCAAGCTCATGCTCCACATCGGCTTCCGACACGATGACGGCGAGTCGTTGCGCTTCCTGCAACTGCAACTCGCGCGACACCATCGCTCGCACTATGAGTTGCGCCGCGTCGGGGCCAGCGGCGTCATAGGCATCGTCGAACAGAGCCGGGTTGGTGGCCCGGCTCTGCAAGAGACGAATAATGAGCGCGGCGCGCGTGATGACCCTGTCGTTTACGCGCGCAACAATCTCGGGCCACGGCTGTGCCGCGATGAACGGAAGCGGGTCGCACTGCGTCGCGGGCGGGCCGCTCACCGGCCCCTCTACACTCGTTGGCATCTGGTTCTCCTCTCAATGTCGGCGGTGCTGCATTGGCCGCAGGGGCCATCCGCGCTCGTTCAGGGAAACGTCGAGGATTGTGCGTGCCGACACCAAAGAGGGAATGATCCAAATGGATCACTCCGCGTCGATTAGACAAGAGAGCGTCGAAAGGCGAGGCTAACCGCCTCGGCGCGGCTGTGGACGTCGAGCTTCTGCAGAATGCTGCGGATGTGGTTACGTACCGTGGTGCGGCTTATCTGCATGTGTTCGGCCAGCTGCTCGGTGCGCAGCCCCTCGCTCAAAAGGGCCAGCACCATGCGCTCGCGCGCCGTCAGGTCATCGCGCGGTGTCTCGCGCCCGTGGCGCGGGCCCTCAAAGCACTCGAAACGCGCAAACATCCGGCGCCGCGAAATCGGGCGCAGCACAAACACGGCCGCGGCGGGTCGAAGCCGCGCGGCCAGACTGTAGGCGCCGATATTCACCCACAAGGGGCCGGCGTGCATGCGCGGCACCGACAGATCGAAGCTTGGCACCGGCCGGTGCGCAAGCAGCGCGATGGCGATGCGGCAGTCCGGACGACACGCCGGTTTGCCGTCGAGCGTATGCCCGCACAGCACCTGGTCGCAACGCCGGTTGTTGAAGGGAAACGATTGCGGACACAAACGTAGGAACGCAGCGTTGGCGTAGACAATGCGGCGTGCGCGATCAGTGGCAAACACTGCATCGGCGCTACTGCCAAAGATGTCGGCCAGTTCCCCCATGCCCCCCGCCCCCCGACGATGGCGCGTCACCGCCCGACCGTGTGGTGTGGTGGAGAGCACTATAAGATTCGCGCGGGAGCGCGGCTATAGCGTGGGGGTATCAGGAATTCTTGTGGCGCTACAGCTGGCAGCTGGGACTATTGGCGCATCGATAGATTTTATAATCCGAGCTCGGCCCACAACTCATCGACACGCCGGCGGACCGCCTCGCTCATCCCGATCGGCCTGCCCCATGGGCGTGTCGTCTCGCCCGGCCATTTGTTGGTCGCATCCAGGCCGAGCTTGCCGCCGAGCGAGGGTGCGGGACTGGCGAAATCGAGATAATCGATTGGCGTGTTTTCCGCCACCAGCGTATCGCGCGCGGGATCCATGCGCGTGGTCATGGCCCACACCACCTCCTTCCAGTCGCGCACGTTGATGTCGTCGTCGGTGACGATCACAAACTTCGTGTACGTGAACTGGCGCAGGTACGACCACACACCGAACATGATGCGCCGGGCGTGCCCCGGGTAGCGCTTCTTGATCGAGACGCAGGCGACGCGGTACGAGCAGCCCTCGGGCGGCAGATAGAAGTCCACGATCTCCGGAAACTGCTTCTGCAATATCGGGATGAACACCTCGTTCAGTGCCTGTGCCAGCACCGAGGGTTCGTCCCAGGGCGAGCGGCCCATGTAGCTCGAATGGTAGATCGGGGTGGTACGGTGGCTGATGCGCTCGACGGTGAAGACCGGGAACGTATCCTGCGCGTTGTAGTAGCCGGTGTGGTCGCCGAACGGCCCTTCGAGCGCGGTCTCGCCCGGCTGGATATGGCCTTCGAGCACGATCTCGGCGCTCGCCGGCACCGACAGCGTGCGACTGCGGTCCGGCACCACCTCGCTGCGCGCACCACGCAGCAGACCCGCGAACGTGAATTCCGAAAGCGAGTCGGGGATCGGTGTCACCGCCGCCAGCAGCGTTGCCGGATCGGCGCCGATCGCGACCACCACCGGGAACGGCTTGCCCGGGTTCGCCTCCTGATGCTCGCGGAAATCGATTGCGCCGCCGCGGTGGTGCAGCCAGCGCATGATGACCTTGTTGCGCGAGAGCACCTGCTGGCGGTAGATGCCGATGTTCTGGCGCGCCTTGTGCGGCCCCTTGGTGATGACAAGACCGAAGGTGATCAAACGCCCGGCGTCTTCGGGCCAGCACTGCTGGATCGGAAGCATCGACAGGTCCACGTCCGGCCCTTCGACGACGTGCGCGCGGCAGGGTGCGTGGCGAACCTCCTTGGGCGGCGCGTGCAGCACCTGCCTCCACTCCGGCAGCCTCTCGAACAGCTCGCTCAAGCCCCGCGGCAATTGCGGTTCCTTCAGGAACGCGAGCATGCGCCCGACCTCGCGCAGCTCCTCGACCGATTTGCGGCCGACGGCCCGCGCGATGCGCGCCGTGGTGCCGAACAGGTTCCCGAGCAGCGCAATGCGCGAGCCCTTCGGGTGCTCGAACAGCAACGCCGGGCCGCCGGCCTTGAGCGTACGCTGACAGATCTCGGTTACCTCGAGCACCGGATCGACCGGTACGCCGATGCGCTTGAGCCCGCCGTCGGCCTCCAGCGCCCCCAGAAAATCACGCAATGTCGCGTAGCTCATGGGTCGTACACGGTAGGCGGTCACGGCCGGCCGCCGCTTGATCAAAATCAATTACCCCGCGCACCGGCGGGCCATAATGGCGCGCGATGCCCCCTGCAATCCCCTTCGCCTTGGTAGCACCCCTGCGCCTGCCGCTCGCGCTTCTGCCCGATGCGTTACAGGCCAGGTTGTTCGCGCAGGTCGCGAACCATCTCCTGCGCGGCCAGCGGCTGGCGCGGCGCCTGCCGGCGCTCGATGGCAGATCGGTCGAGATCCATATCACCGATGCCGACGCGCACCTGCGCTTCGCCATCGAGGCCGGGCGCCTGGTCGCGAGCGGCGCGCCGCGCTGCGACGTGGTGATCCGCGGCACGCTCGCCGAGTTCTGGCAGCTGGCCACGCGCGCCGAGGATCCGGATACCCTGTTCTTCCACCGGCGACTCAGCATCGAAGGTGACACCGAGACCGGACTGCACGTGAAGAACCTGCTCGATGCGCTCGACTATGACATCGAGGCCCACGTCCGGGCGGTGCTGGAGCAGACGCCGGCGCGCCTGCTCGCGCCACTGATCACACCACTGCTCGCCGCACTGCGCGCCGGTCGTTAGCCGCCGGCGCTGCCCCAGTTCATGCCCGCCTGCCCGAGCCAGTAGCCGTCGCAGCGCCCGGTCGGCATGTACGGCGCCAAACGGCTATCGGCATCCGCGACCGTGATCGCCCCGTCGGCGACGGCGCGAAACAGCTCGACAACCGCGAACGTTCCCTGCGACTGCGGCGTGACACGCAACACCTCCACGCCGAGCGCCGCCAGGGCTTGCAGATGCCCGAGGAGGCTGTGCGTGCCGGCGGACTGCACCTGGATGCCATTCAGCACCAGGAACGGTTTGTCCTCCTGGGTCTTGAGCAGCATGCCGTCGGGATAGTCGGCGCAGCGAAAGGCGCAGTCGTCCTTGGACCGGTTGTGGGCGCGCGCCGTGAAGCAGCGCGCGGAGAACGCGAGCGGCAGGCGCCCAAAGGCAAAGACCTCGGTCTCAACCCCTTCCGGTCGCGTGGCCTGCAGGGCAGCGAGCGCCTCGCGCGACAGCTCGAGCGGCGGTACCCAGCGGCATGCGCCGCTGCCGGCAAGCACGGCGAGGCTCGCCGCGTTGTAGACGTTGAGATGCGGACCGGCGACGAAGCGCGCACGGCCGGCCAGCAGGTTGACCGCGCCCCAGTCATTGGCCTCCACCCGGAAGCGCCCGTTCTCGGCGATGCGCCGCAGTTGCGCGAGCTCCGATTCCGCCTCGAGCAGCGTGAGCGTCGACAGCACCACTTCCTTGCCGGCTGCGGCAAGCTGCTCGGCCAGCGCGATCCAGTCGCGCAGGCGCAGCGCGCGGCGCTTGGCGCACACCACCTCACCCAGATAGACGATGTCCACCGGGCTCGCCGCCGTGCGTGCGTAGAACTCGCGCACCGTCTCGCGCGTCCAGAAGTAGGGGATGGGTCCCAGTGATAACTTCATCGTGGCAAGTGACAAGTACCAAGTGACGAGTAATCGTGCGCCTGCGGCGCATTGTTTTGCCTCTTACAAACCACTAAACACTCAGCACTCAGCACTGTCGTCACTATTGCCATGGCCGGTGATAGGCCCCGAGGGTGTGGCAGCGGCCCTCCGCGACCTTGTCGAGCGCGCGCTGCCATTCGGGGCGGGGCACGAAGTGCGCCGGGTCGCGCCGGCAGGCATCGAGCGCCGCACGCAGCACCTGCGTGACCTGCGCGACATAGGCCGGGCTGCGCTGCCGGCCCTCGACCTTGATCGCCGCGACCCCGGCAGCGAACAGCTGTGGCAGGATCTCCAGGACGTTGAGCGCGGTCGGTTCCTCCAGCGCATAGAACGGCTGGCCGGCCACAGGGTCGGGCCCATCGCTCGAACACCGCTCCACGGCGAACCGGCCCTTGCACAATGTGGGGTAGCCGGCCGACTGGTCGGGGGCGTAAATGTCGATCAGCACGCCGTTCAGGCGCGAACGCCGTCCACCGCCCGGCGATTCCTCCCAGCGCACACTCTTCGCCGGCGAGCACACGCCGCTGGTGTTGGGCGACTCGCCGGTGACATAGGACGACAACTGGCAGCGCCCCTCCACCATGATGCACAGGCTGCCGAAGCCGAATACCTCGACCTCCACGTTCACGCGGTGCACGATCGCCGCCACCTGCGCAGCCGACAGCACGCGCGGCAGCACCACGCGCCGGATGCGAAAGCGCCGCGCATAGAAGTCGATAGCCTCCGGATTCGTGGCCGAGCCCTGCACCGAAAGGTGCAGGCGCAGCTGCGGATGGCGGGCGGCCGCGTAACTGAGCAGCCCGACGTCCGCCATGATCAGCGCATCGACCCCAAGCGCGGCCGCCAGGTCTACGGCCGCACACCAGCGGGCCCACTGGTCCGGGCGCGGGAAGGTGTTGAGCGCGACGAACACGCGCCGGCCGGCCGCGTGCGCGTAGGCGAGCGCCTCACGTGCCTCGTCGGCGTCGAAATTGAGGCCGGGAAAATTCCGCGCGTTGGTGCCGTCGCGAAAACCGATGTAGACGGCATCGGCGCCACAATCGATTGCGGCCTTCAATGCCGGCAGGCTCCCGGCGGGACAAATGAGCTCCATCGATGAACGCCAGAATCAGCCGTAAGTGATGGGTAGTAAGTGAGGGATGGGTTCGTATAAGCGGCTTGACCTGTCGGCGCGGCCACGCATTTCTGCCGCGGACTCCGGGACCTAGAACCTGGAGCGCATCATTGCCTTCCCTAACCTACCTTGCCGAGCACGCGATGGCGGAAGTCGACGCCGAGCCGTGCCGCGAGCGCAGCGCACGCCGCCACGTCCACACCTTCGAGACCGTCGACGGCGCTCACGCTCACGTGCGGCACGAACTCGCGTGCCCGCGTGATGAATTCGAGCACCGCCTCGTAGGCGCCGGCCTCCTTGGGCCGGCAGTGGCGCGCGTAGGTGGTCGCGTCCTGCGCGTTGAGCGACACCGACAGGCTGTCGACGATGTCCTCCAGGTCTGGCGTCACGTCACGCCCGTGCACCCGATTGGCGAGACCGTCGGTGTTGATGCGGATCGCCTTGGCGCCGAGCTTGCGCAGGCGGGTGGCCACCTCGAGCACGTCGTAGAGGCGCAGCGTCGGCTCGCCCAGCCCGCAAAACACCACCTCCCGATACTGCCCGGGGTTCTCGGCTGCCGCCACCATCTCCTCGACCGTCGGTTCGCGCGGCAGGCGCAGGGCGTAGTCCTGCACCGTCCAGCAGCCGTTGAACTTGGGGCAGAAGCCGCAACGCAGCGTGCAGCGGTTGGTAACGTTGAGGTACCGACCACCACGCAGGGTGTAACCGAAAACGGGTGTGTGCATGCCCATGACGGTGCCGCACATTACCGGCCGCGCGCGCCGCTTGCATTGATCTCAATCAAGATCGCCGCGGGCTCATTGCTTGGCGCGACGTGGGCGCGCCACGGCACAGTGGTTGAGTGTCACGCTCAACGGCACGGCGGGCGCGCGTGCCGCTAACCCGGTTTGTCCTTGAGCAGGTCCTTGAGATTGGCGAACGGCTGGTTCACGGCCGCGACCCGACTGGCCGCGGCGGGCAGCGGATCCCAGCCGCGCACCAGGTGGGCGAACTTCTGATGCTCGGCATCGTGGCAGTACAGGCACAGGTTCTCCCAGTTGCTGCCGTCCGCCGGGTTGTTGTCGTGGTTGTGGTCCTTGTGGTGCACCGTGAGCTCATGCAGGTTTTCGCGCGTGAAGCTGCGGCCGCAGCGCCCGCACACCCATGGGTGCAGCTTGAGCGACTGCTCGCGATAGCCCTGCATGCGCGTGTCGCGATCCTTCACGGCGCGCGCCACGACCGCGTCCAGCCTGGCGGTATTGATTGGGTCACCCGGGCGCCGCGGGCCGCTGCGCTTTGCTGTCATGGTATCGAGCCCTCACTCGCTGCCTGCCGACGGATCAGCGCGGACGCGAGGATCCGCTCCGCACTCCCTATATAATGCCGAAAAGCTGCCGCGCTTTGGACTCCCTTAAGATGACATTACCGCCCGTGCGTCCGGGCTGCGAAGCAAGCGTGGTCTGCGACCTGACACTCTGGAGTTTGTTCGCGGGCGCGTTCGCCTCGGCCGCCCTTCTCCGGGCGGCTCGCGGGCCGTGCGGTTTCTGGCGGCGCGGCAACGGCCCTGCGATCCGTGGCTGCCTCTCGCCATCGCCCCATTCGGCAACACGCTCGGTGCGCTTACGACCTGGCTTGTTGGGCGGATTGCTGGCTCGGCGCCAGCCGCTCGATCGGCCGCGCAAGCCCGCGCAGCAGCACGCGGTCACCTGGCTGCGGCACCGGGGCAGCCCCCTATTGCCGCTGTCGTGGCTGCCGCGCGTGGGCGACCCGCTGTGCGTTGGCGCCGGCGGGTTACGGATGCCGCTCGCCCTGGCGGGGACGTTCATCGCCGCCGCCAGGGCGGCCCGCTCCGCGGTGGTAGCGGCCGCCGCCTGAAGCGGTGGGGCACCTCATTCTTCAGGAAACAGCATTGCGTTCAACATGTGCGGGATCTGTGGCGAATTGAGATTTGACGGGGCGGCGCCCGACCTCGCAGCGATCGGCCGGATGACCGCGGCGCTCGCGCGCCGCGGCCCGGATCACGAAGGCGCGCATGCCGACGGGCCGCTCGCCTTCGGCCACCGGCGCCTCGCGGTCATCGATCTGTCGGAGTCATCCGACCAGCCGATGGTCGACGGTGAGCTCAAGCTCGCCATCGTCTTCAACGGCACCATTTACAATTACCGCGAGCTGCGCAGCGAACTGGCCGGGCTCGGCTACCACTTCTTCTCGCACGGCGACACCGAGGTCATCCTCAAGGCCTACCACGCCTGGGGCGAGGACTGCGTGGCGCGCTTCAACGGCATGTTCGCCTTCGCCGTCTGGGACGCGCACCAGCACGCGCTGTTCCTGGCGCGTGACCGCAGCGGCATCAAACCGCTGTACTACACGGCCGACGGCGCGCGCCTGCGCTTCGCTTCGACGCTGCCGGCATTGCTCGCCGGCGGCGCCGTCGACACCTCGATCGACCCGGTGGCGCTGCACCACCAGCTCACGCTGCACGCGGTGGTGCCGGCGCCGCGCACCCTGCTCGCCGGCGTGCGCAAGCTCGCGCCGGCAACCACGCTGCGCGTCGACCACCACGGCCGGCGTCACGAGCGGCGCTACTGGACACTGCGGGCGCAGCGTCCGACGCCGGCGCGCAGCGAGCGCGACTGGATCGAGGCAACCGACGCGGCGCTGACCCGCGCCGTCGAGCGTCAGTACCGGACCGCCGACACGCCGGTCGGCGTGCTGCTGTCGGGCGGGCTCGATTCGAGCCTGCTGGTCGGCGTGCTCGATCGGCTCGGGGCGCGCGACATCCCGACGTTCTCCATCGGCTTCGAGGCACTGAGTGAGGAAGCCGCGGATGAGTTCGAATACTCGGATGCCGTGGCGCAGCGCTTCCACACCCGCCACCGGCGCTATCGCCTGTCGAACAGCGAGATCCTGCGCCATCTCGAGGCCGCGGTGGCGGTCATGTCCGAGCCAATGGTGAGCCAGGACGTGGTCGCCTGGTACCTGCTGGCCGAGCGCGTCAAGAAGGACGTCAAGGTGGTGCTGTGCGGGCAGGGGGCCGACGAGGTGTTCGGCGGTTACTACTGGTATGCGCGCATGCACGCCGATTCGGGCTCTGATCTCGAGCGGCTGCGCCGGCACTATTTCGACCGCTCGCATGAAGACTTCTTGCAGCTGGTCGCGCCGGCGCTGCGCGGCGCCGATCACACCGCTGCGCTCATCGAGGCGCTGCTGGCTGAACCCGGCGCCGATACGTTTTTGGACCGCGTCCTGCGTCTCGATGTCACGACGCTGATCGTCGATGATCCGGTCAAGCGCGTCGACAACATGACCATGGCCTTCGGGCTCGAGGCGCGCGTGCCATTCCTCGATCACGAGCTGATCGAACTCGCGATGCAGATGCCGCCCGAGCTCAAGCTCAAGAGCGACGGCAAGTATCCGCTCAAGGCGCTGGCGCGCGGGCTCCTGCCGGACAGCGTCATCGACCGGCCCAAGGGCTACTTCCCCATTCCGGCGCTCAAGTACATCCGCGGCCCGTTCCTCGACTTTATGCGCGCCATCCTGACGAGTGACGCCTGCCGGCGGCGCGGCGTGTTCAATCCCGCCTACCTCGACCGCCTGCTGGCCGACCCGGACCGCGAACCGCTGACGCCGATCGGCGGCAGCACCTTGCGGCACCTGGCACTGCTCGAGCTGTGGCTGCAGCGCGTGGTGGACCCGCATCGCCAATGATGTCGCGGCGCTTCGTGCGGCCACGCGGTCTGGGGCATCCCGATCGGCGCAGGCGGCAATATTCCCCGTTTGCACTGGGGGAAATCGATAGTTGAGCAAAATACTCTGATATACTCTGCGCCATCCTGCCAACGTGGTAGCAGGCAATTTCGAGCGGAGGAAATTTCTCAATGACGACGGCAACGGCAATCGAGCTCAAGGTGGACGGCGAGGGCTTCCTCGTCAACCGGGATGACTGGAACGAGGACATTGCGCGCGAGCTCGCACGCCGCGATGGCGTGGAGATCGACGACAAGATCATGCACTACATCAATGAAGCGCGCAGCATGTACGACAACGACGGCGTGGTGCCGCCGATTCGCATCTTCGCCAAGGCGCAGGGCACGACCACCAAGGAGCTGTACGACGTATTCAAGAAAGGGCCGATGAAGCTCATCTGCAAGTGGGGCGGGCTGCCGAAGCCAACCGGCTGCGTGTAGGCACAAACGGATCCTCGCGTAGGCGCTCGGCGCAGCGCCTACGCGATGGCCGCCACGGCGGCCTGCGCCACCTGCCCATCCTGTGGCGAGGTGACGCCGCTCACACCCACCGCGCCGACGATCGTGCCCTGCACCACGATCGGCACGCCGCCCTCTGCCGGCAGCACGCCCGGCAAACCCAGCACCGCCTGACGCCCAGCGGCCAGCACCTCGTCCCACGCCTTGGTGGGGCGTTTGAAGGCCACGGCCGCGCGCGCCTTGGCGATCGCGATCTCGACACTGCCGAACTGCGCCTCATCGAGCCGCTCGAGCGCGACGAGATGGCCACCGTCGTCGACCACGGCGATGACCACCGGCCAGCCCTGCTTCAGCGCCTCCGCCTTGGCGGCATCGAGCGCGGTGCGTGCGGCCGCGAGCGTGAGCGCGGGTTTTGTCGACAGCAGTGTCTCGGGCATGACCAGGCTCCTACTCGACGTATCCGATGCGCGTCATCATACTAGTGGCCCCGCCACCGACCAACGCACGCCGCGCCGATGCGATTTTTCAGCCGCTGGTTCACCCCGACGCCGCCGAGCGCGACCGCCGCTGCGCAACTGCGTGCCGAGGCGGGGCGCTTCGCGGTGGCGGCGTTCGCGCACCTCGACCGCGTGCGCATTGAGCGCGAGGTGCGCCAGCAGAAGCTGGTGCTCGCCTTCTTTTTTGGCGCGATCGATGAGCTCGCGCGCCTGCGTGACCTTGACGAGGCGCAGGCGCTGGCCGCCGGCGTCATGTTTCTCAACGACTACTTCCCGGCCTCGACCCCCGAGCTCGGCAGCATCACGGAGCTGCGCCAAGAGTATGCGCAGGCACTGCAGGCCAGAAACCTGATGCGCGAGGGTGCGGAGGCCATCAAACGCTGGCGCGCGGGCGACGGCGACGCCGCCAAGTGGCTGGCACAGTCGCTCGCCTTCGACGAGGGGAACGAGTCGAGGGCCGCGCGCCACGACTCCCGGGACGGAGGAGGTAGAGCGAAGCAGGATGCCAGAGCCGACGGATGACGCGCTCGCGGACTCGACGAACCATGACAGCGGTCATCGAGGCACGCGGCCTCCGCAAGCACTTCGATGACTATGCCGCGGTGCGCGGCATCGACCTGACCGTGCCGGCCGGGCGCTGCTTTGGCGTGCTCGGCCCCAATGGCGCCGGCAAGACCACCACGCTGCGCATGCTGCTCGGCGTCTCCCCGCCGAGCGCCGGCAGCCTCACGGTGTTTGGGATGCCGATTCAAGCCAGCGGCCGGCAGATCCGCGCGCGCATGGGTGTGGTGCCGCAGATGGACAATCTCGATCCGGACTTCACCGTGGTCGAGAACCTGCGCGTCTATGGCCACTACTTCGGCATCGCCCCGGCGGCACTCGAGGCGCGCATCGATGCGCTGCTCGCGTTCGTCAATCTCGCCGACCGCGCGGCTGCGCGCATCGGCACGCTGTCGGGCGGCATGAAGCGGCGCCTGACCATCGCGCGCGCGCTCATCAACGATCCGGAGCTGGTGGTGCTGGATGAACCGACCACCGGCCTTGATCCGCAGGCACGCCACATGATCTGGGGCAAGCTGCGCGAGTTGCGCACGGCCGGCAAGACACTGCTGCTCACGACGCATTACATGGAAGAGGCGGAGCGCCTGTGCGATGAGGTCGTGATCATGGACCGCGGCACGATCCTGGCGCAGGGATCGCCGGCCGCGCTGATCCGCGCGCACGTCGAACCCGAGGTACTGGAGGTGCGCGGCGAACCGGCGCGCGTGCGTGCGCTGTTCAACGACACGCCGGCCGGGCGTCTCGAGGCGGTCGGCGATACCTGCTACCTGTACACCCAGGACGCGCGCGGTGCGGTCGCGCAACTCGAGAATGCGCCGGGGCTCACCTTCCTGCACCGCCCGGCCAATCTCGAAGACGTGTTCCTCAAGCTCACCGGCCGGGACCTGCGCGACTGATGCGTCTCACCGATTTCATTCCGCGCATGCACCACGCGGCCGGCGCCGTGTGGCGGCGCAATGCGCTGGTGTGGCGCAAGATGCTCGCGCCCAGCATGTTCATCAATTTCGGCGAACCGTTTCTGTACCTGCTCGGACTCGGCTACGGGCTCGGCCTGTTTATCGGCGAGATGGCCGACATGCCCTACCTCACGTTCCTTGCCTCCGGCATCCTCGCCTCCTCGGCCATGAATACCGCGAGCTTCGAGGCGATGTATTCGGTGTTCACGCGCATGGTGCCGCAGCGCACCTACGACGCGATCCTCGCCACCCCGCTCGAGGTGCAGGACATCCTCGCCGGCGAGTGGCTGTGGTCCGCGACTAAGAGCCTGATCTCGAGCAGCGCGATCCTCGCGGTCGCGGCGCTGCTCGGCGCGGTGCACGACTGGCAGGCGCTGTGGGTGCTGCCGGTGCTGTTCCTGACCGGCCTCACCTTCGCCGGTCTGGGGCTGATCATGACCGCGCTCGCCCGCGGCTACGACTTCTTCAACTATTACATGACGCTGGTGCTGACGCCGCTGTTCATCCTGTCGGGGGTGTTCTACCCGGTAAGCTCACTGCCGGCGCCTCTGCAGACCGTGGTGCAGTTCCTGCCGCTTGCCCACGCCGTCGATCTCGTGCGCCCGCTCGTTGCGGGCCAGCCGGTCACCAACGTCACTTTGCACCTGGCGGTGCTCGCGGCCTACGCGGTCGCCGGCTTCCTGATCGCCGCCGCGCTCATCCGGCGGCGACTGCTCGTATAGAAGCAGCGCGGCACCATCCGGTTCGATGCCCTACCGCGACGTGCAGGAGCTTCCGCCTTCGGTGGGCCCGGCTCTGCCCGGCGGCCCCACGCGCAGGAGATCTACCTCGCCGCGTTCAACAACGCCTGGCGCGAGTACGCCGGGCGCGACGACGTGGAGAGCCTCGCCCACCGGGTCGCCTGGGCGGCGGTCAAGCGCGTGTACGTCAAGCGCGGGGACACCTGGGTTCGCAGGATCGCCGCCGATTGACGTCGGCCGGCACCGGCGCACGCTCAGCGCGGCGTACGTTCCTGCTCGAGCGCGGCAATCTGGTCGAGGATGCCGGAGAAACGCCGCCCGAAATCGGTGAGCCGATATTCGACCCGCGGCGGGATCTCGGGATAAGAGGTCTTCTCGAGAATGCCAAAGCGCACCAGCTTGCGCAGGCGTTCGTTCAGGACCTTGGCGGTGAGCCCCTCGACCGCATGCTCCATCGCGCCGGGACGGTTCACCCCGCGCCGAACGAGATCAAGCACGGTGAGCGACCACTTGCAGCCCACGATGTCTTCCACCATGCGCGGCACGCTGGCCGGGCTGCTCACAGAAATTTTTCCCTGTAGCGGCTTCATTTTCTACCGAAAAGTTCCCACGTCACCGCTTGGTGCCTGCTTACGCGCGGCACGGCATCTTCGCTAGATTCGCGCCGGTCATCACTCATCAAGGAGCATGTCATGAGAAAACGCGCATTGACCCTGGCCCTCGGGTTGCTGGCCGCCGGCCCGCTGCTTGCCGATAATGCAACGAACGTCCCCTACCCTCAAGGCTACCGCGACTGGCACCACGTCAAGTCGATGGTAATCAATCCCGGGCACCCGCTGTACGAGGCCTTCGGCGGCATCCATCACCTCTACGCCAACGCCAAGGCGATGGCCGGCTACCCGTCCGGCAAGTTCCCGGACGGGGCGGTGATCGTGTTCGATCTGCTCGAGGCAAAAAACGCCGAGAATGCCGTGACCGAGGGCGCGCGCAAGATCGTCGGCGTCATGCACAAGGACGCCAAGAAATATGCGGCGACCGGGGGCTGGGGCTTCGAGGGGTTCAAGGGCGGCGACAAGAATGCGCGCGCAGTCGGCGGCAACGCGGCCAAGGCCTGCTTCGAGTGCCACACCCAGCAGAAGGCGGCGGACTACGTCTTCAGCCGCCTGCGCGACTGAGCGCGAGCCGCCGGGACAACGCGGCCGCGGCGGGGCGCGCAGGATTTCATCGCGTTTTTCGCAGCTTAGGCGAGCGCCGCTACGCCGGACAAATCCATGGAATGATTCTCATGGAGGCCCTGCGCGGGGCGCATGGCCATGTCTTTGACGCCCATCAAAGCGCGCCGTTGGCGCGCTGATACCATGTTCGCTGTCCGGTGAGTACGCGCCGGGCCGGAAGTGCATCGCCCAGCGCGTCATTCGGACAAAGGAGGTGTCCCATGACGACCCAAGTCCCCGTAAAACGTCCGCCTGAGGGCCGCGGCGAATTGATGCGTCCGTTCGATCTGTTCGAGCAGATGGAACAGTGGATGGAACGCATGATGCCGTGGCGTCCGCTGCTGCCGGAGTCGCTCGCCTGGACCGGCGCGATGCCGCAGATTGACATCGTGGACCGGGAGGCGGAGCTGCTCGTGCGTTGCGCAGTACCGGGCTTCACCAAGGACGACATCGAGGTCACCACCACCAACGACGCCGTGACCATCCGCGGCACCCGTCGCGCCGAGACCGAGGAGAAGGGCGAGTACTATCGCAAGGAGATCCGTCGCGAGGACTTCCTGCGCACGGTCCACCTGCCGGCACTCGTCGACGACACCAAGGCCAAGGCGAGCTACAAGGACGGCGTGCTCGAGCTGGTGCTGCCCAAGGTCGAAACGGCCCGCAAGCACACCCTCAAGATCGAGTAAGCGCGGATCGCGACGTCTTTGCCGCACGGCACGCCCGGCACCCGCCGGGCGTTTTGTTTTTTTCCGCCGCGTCCGTTGACCTGGCCCGCACTTGCGCAGCGCAGTGCGCCGCACGACACGCTCAGGCGAGCGCAAAGGCAAGCGCGATCGGGATAGCGATGAAGGCGCCGAGGTTGGCGATCAAGACCAGTGCTGCGACCCGTCCCGGCTCCTGCTGGTAGCGTTCGGCCACGAGGTAGTTCAGCACCGCCGGCGGCAGCGCGCCGAACACGAGCAGCAGGCTCGCCTGCAGCGGCGTGAGCTCGAGGAACGGCCGCACCGCGAGCACCATGGCCACGCCGGTGAGCGGGCAGACCACGGCCGCGAGCAGGCCGATGCGCCATTCGCCCCAGTCGACCGTGGTGAGGCGCGCACCGAGCGAGAACAGCAGCAGCGGGATCGACGCCTGGCCGAGCAGCTCGATGGCCGCGGCGAGTGGCCGCGGCACGCTCCAGCCGGCCACGGCGAAGGCAATACCACCGAGCGTCGCCAGCACGATCGGCTGCTTGAGCACATCGAGCCAGTGCGCACGATGGTCCATGAGCCAGGTGCCGAGCGTGAAGTGCAGGCCGTTCTCCACGATGAACAGCACCACCGCCGCGGGCAGCGCCGCCTCGCCAAAGGCGAACACCGCGAGCGGCAGACCCATGTTGCCGGCGTTGGTGAAAATCATCGGCGGCACGAAGGTCTTGGCCGGCACGCGCGCCAGGCGTGCCACCGGGTAGGCCAGCAGGCCGGAGCCCAGCATCACGGCCACGGCGCCCGCGGCGAGCGCGCCGTAGGCGCCGAGGTTGAAGTCCTTGCCGGACAGCACGCTGAAGAGGAGCGCCGGCAACAGCACGCTCATGTTGAGCTGGTTGGCCGCGGTCATGTCCGGGCGGCGGAAGCGGCCGTAGACGTAACCGACCGCGACGACCGCAAATACCGGAAAGACGATGCCGAAGATGCGCAGCAGCATGGGACGCGGCAAGCGTACGCCAGTCGCCGCGCGCCGGCCACGGGTGCGCATTGGCGCGGCCAACCTGGCTCCCTATAATCGCGCCACGAATTCCGCTACGGAGAACACCATGCGCAGGCTGATCTATGCCGTTTCGTTGTTGGTGGGGCTCACGACCCTGAGTGGCTGCGGCTACAACACGCTGCAGGCGACCGATGAGCAGATCACGGCGAGCTGGGCGGAGGTGCTCAACCAGTACCAGCGGCGTGCCGATCTGGTGCCGAACCTGGTCAAGGTCGTCGAGGGCTACGCCGCGCACGAAAAGGAGATCCTCACGCAGGTCACCGAGGCGCGCGCCAAGGTCGGCAGCATCCAGGTCACCCCCGAGCTGCTCAACGACCCGCAGGCCTTCCAGCGCTTCCAGGCCGCGCAGGCGCAGATGACGAGCGCGCTCGCGCGCCTGCTGGCGGTGGCCGAGAACTACCCCAACCTCAAGGCCGACGCGGTGTTCCGCGACCTGCAGGCGCAGCTCGAGGGCACCGAGAACCGCATCGCGGTGGCGCGCAACCGCTACATCAAGGCGGTGCAGGAGTACAACGTCACGGTGCGCTCCTTCCCGTCGAACCTGACCGCCATGCTGTTCGGCTTCAAGGTGAAACCGAGCTTCACGGTCGAGAACGAAAAGGAGCTGGCCAAGCCGCCGAAGGTCGACTTCGGCACGGGCAAGAAGTAGCCGCCGCGCCGCCGACGCCCCGCTGACGGCCCGCCATGCGGCTGCTCGTCTCGTGCGCCCTGCTCGCGCTGCTCGCCGCCGGGGGCGCAACGGCCGAGGTCGCGGCCCCGCCGCTCAGCGCGCGCGTCACCGACCTCACGGCAACGCTCAACGCGGCGCAGCGCGCGGCGCTCGAACAGAAGCTCAAGGCCTTCGAGGAACGCAAGGGTGCGCAGCTCGCCGTGCTGCTGGTCCCGAGCACAGCGCCGGAGACGATCGAGCAGTACGCGATCCGCGTGGTCGATGCCTGGCAGCTCGGGCGCAAGGGTGTCGACGACGGCCTGCTGCTGCTCGTCGCCAAGGACGATCGCCGACTGCGCATCGAGGTCGGGCGCGGCCTCGAGGGCGTGGTGCCGGACGCGGTCGCCAAGCGCGTGATCGCCGAGGTGATCACGCCGTTCTTCAAGCGCGGGGATTTCTACGGCGGCCTCGAGGCCGGCGTGAATCAGCTGATCCGCATCATCGACGGCGAACCGCTGCCGCCGCCGCGCACGAAGGACGTGCGCTGGTCGGACTACGAGGACTTCCTGTGGATCGGTCTGTTCCTGGTATTCGCCTTCGGCGGCATGGCGCGCAGCTGGTTCGGGCGCCTCGCCGGCGCGGGCATCACCGGCGGGGTGGTCGGTTTCGTGTTCTGGTTCATCGCCGGCACGCTCCTCGGGGCGGCGCTGGTGGGCGTGATCGCCTTCGTCGTGGCACTGCTCATCGGCGGCGGACGCGGCGGTGGCTGGTCGAATCGCGGCGGCTTCGGCGGTGGCGGCTGGTCCGGTGGCGGCGGGGGCGGGTTCAGCGGTGGGGGCGGCGGGTTTGGAGGCGGCGGCGCCTCGGGGAGCTGGTGATGAATTGGCGACGCGTTGTGCGGCATCTCGCGACCCCGCCGTGGCAGGTGCGACGGGTCTTTCCGCGATCGACCCTCACGGCGATCGAACACGCGATCCACGCCTCGGAAGGCGCGCATCACGGCCAGATCTGTTTTGCGGTGGAGGCGGCGCTCGACACGGCAGCGCTGCTGCGCGGACAGAGTGCGCGCGAGCGCGCGCTCGAGGTGTTCGCGCGCCTGCGGGTGTGGGACACCGAGCACAACAACGGCGTGCTCATCTATCTGCTGCTCGCCGATCACGACGTCGAGATCCTGGCCGACCGCGGCATTCACCGCAAGGTCGGCGCCGAGGCCTGGGAGCGCATTTGCCGCGACATGGAGGCGGCATTCCGCGCCGGGCGCTTCGAGGACGGCGCGCTCGCCGGCATCCGTGCGGTGGGGGCGCTGCTCGCGCAGCACTACCCGGGCGCGGGCCGCGACGAGCTCGCCAACCGCCCGGTGCTGCTGTAGGCGCGCGGACCGCGGCTGCGACATGGACCCGCGCGATGACATCCCGGCCGTAGAGCGCGCGCACTTCGTGGCCTTCGCGGCCGAGCTGATCGCGGAGTCGCGGCGCGTCATCCACGCCGCCCGCGCGCACGGTTTTGACGTGCAGCACAAACCCGACGGCAGCTGCGTGACGAGCGTCGACGTCGCGGTCGAGGCGCGCCTGCGCACGCTCATCGCGGCCCGCTTCCCGACGCACGGCATCCTCGGCGAGGAGCAGCCGCCCACGCGCCCGCAGGCGGACTTTCAGTGGATCCTCGATCCGATCGACGGCACCGAGGACTTCGTGGCCGGCCTGCCGACATTCGGCACGATCCTCGCCCTGCATTACCGCGGCGCCCCGCTCGTCGGCGTCATTGATCATCCCCTGCTCGCGCTCACGGTGCGCGCCGCCTGCGGCCTCGGCACGTATCGCAACGACGTGCGCGTGCGCCTCGCTGACCTGGCGAGCGACACCCCGGACGCGGCGGTGCGCGTGATGCTGAGTGCGCGCGCCAACTTCACGCGCCACAGCGATGATGGCGCGCTGTTCGACGCGATCACGCGCCGGTTTTCCAATCACCGCATCTACCGCAGCTGCTACAGCCACGCCTGTGTGGCGAGCGGCCAGGCCGACGTCATGATCGAGTTCGGCAACCGCCTCTGGGACCTGGCCGCCGCGCGCCTGCTCACTGAGGAGGCCGGCGGGCGCTACGAGACGGTGCAGGACATCGACGTGCCGGGCGTCGGCCGGGTGCTGGGCGCGGTGTTCGGCAAGCCCGGCGCGGTGGCACGGGTGTGCGCGCTGCTGGCGGGCGCACGCACCCCGGACTAGGCGGCGCCGCGTGGCGGCACCGGTACACGAGGACACAGCCATGGAACCGCAGAAGTCGCAGGAGATACTCGAGCGCAACCTGGAGCACATTCGCACGCTGCTCGAGCGGCATCGCATGGTCGAGCACCTCGTGCGCACCCAGGAAACGCCGAAGCACGATCTGGTCGAGTCGCTGGTGCACCGCCAGCACCTGGCCGAGCTGCGCAACCGGCTGGCGCGCCTGCACGCCGCCGACGTGGCGTACGTGCTCGAGAACCTGCCGCCGGAGGAGCGCCGGATCGTGTGGCAGGAGGTGCGCGAACGGCGCGGTGGCGATGTGCTGGTCGAGCTCGGCGACTCGGTACGGCGGCAGATGATCGAGAGCCTGCCGCGCGAGGAACTGGTCACGGCACTCAAGCAGCTCGACGCCGATGACCTCACCTACCTCGCCGAGGAGCTGCCGCCCGAGGTGTTGAACGAGTGCCTGCAATCGCTGTCGGCCGAGGAGCGCAGCTGGCTCCAGTCGTCGATGGCCTGGCGCGACGACAGTGTCGGCGCGCTCATGAGCAACGTGATGGTGACGGTGCGCGAGCACGACACGCTCGAGGAGGTGTTGCGCCAGCTGCGCGTGCTGGAGGAACTGCCGATCCACACCGACAAGCTGTTCGTGCTCGACCGGCGCGGCCTGTTCCGCGGCGTGCTGCCGCTCACCACGATCCTGCGCCATCCGCCGCAGACACTGGTCGCCGACGTCATGGCGACCGACGTGGTGCGCTTCGGGCCGGACGACAGCGCGCGCGACGCGGCGCAGGCATTCGAACGCTACGACCTGGTGTCGGCCCCGGTGCTGAACGAACGCGGCAAGCTCGCCGGGCGGCTCACGGTCGACGTGATGATGGACTACGTGCGCGAGAAGACGAGCGACGAGCTGCTCAAGCTCGCGGGCCTCAGTCGCGAGGAGGACCTGTTCGCCTCGATCTGGGGCGGGGCGCGCAACCGCTGGCTGTGGCTTGGTCTCAATCTGGTCACGGCGTTCGTCGCCTCGCGCATCATCGGCGCGTTCGAGGCGAGCATCGTCCAGCTGGTGGCGCTCGCGGCGCTCATGCCGATCGTGGCGAGCGTCGGCGGCAACACCGGCAACCAGACCACGGCGCTGGTGATCCGCGCCATTGCCATGGGCCAGGACACCGCGCCGAACATCCTGCGGCTGGTGCGCAGGGAACTCGGCATCAGCCTGGTCAACGGCGTGCTGCTCGGCATCGTGGTGGCGCTGTTCGCCGTGGTCTTCTATCACAACGGCGCGCTCGGGGCGGTGATCGCCGCGGCCATGCTGCTCAATCTGCTGCTGGCGGCGAGCGTCGGCCTGGCGGTGCCGATCACCCTGCACCGCCTCGGGCGCGATCCGGCGCTCGGCTCGAGCGTGCTGCTCACCGCCGCCACCGACAGCATGGGGTTCCTGATCTTCCTGGGCCTGGCCACCCTGGTGCTGCTGTAGCCCACCCGGCGGGTGCGGGGACCGTTTTTCGCGCAATTCCGCTGGTTTCAGCGCCCTCCGGCCGACCGGCCGTCGGGCCGCCCCTGCCTTATGGTCGGGACGACGCACCGACAGTGTTGCATTTCTGTGTCGGGTTTCCGACACTGAAAATATGCTCACATCGTCCAAGGAGGGCGCATCATGAGTATCGAGCTGGTGGCTTACGTGTTGTTGGGTTGGCTGGCCATGGGTGTCGTCACCGCCCTGTTGCTTGGCCGTGTCATGCGTGAAACCGCCGAACTTCCCGTTGCCGCGACGGCCGGCGGCCGGCCGCTCGTGGCCAAGGCGCGCCGAGCGGTCCGCAAGCCCTCTGCCCGCGCCGGACATCGCGCGACACACCGCGCCGCCTGATCCCGCCCGACGCCGACCGAACTGGCTTCGGTCGATCGCGGGTTCGAGAATTGATTCAAACCGCGCCCGTGGCGCACGCCACGGGCGCGTCTGTTTTGGCGAGGCCCGTGCGCCGCGCGGCTGCCCCCTCCGCCGCGAGGTTAAGGTTCGCCAGCAAGCGGGCACGAACGCGAAGCGGCCGGCGGTTCGGCCACGTACGCACCATTACGCTGACGCCACTCAGTAACGCACGCGCACGCGGTAACGCAATGTCTCGCGACCCTCGGCCGGGACGGTGATACGCCACTCGGCGCTGCCGGCCGCCACCCGGGTGTGGCGGTGCGTCTCCTCCAGCATCCTCCAGTCGCCCGGTACCGGTTCGCGCACCGTGACCGTGACCGGCTCCTCCTTGGCATTCTTGAGCGTGAGCTCGTAGGCGCTGTCGAACGCGTACGCGTACTTGTCCTGCTGCTCCTTCGGCAGGCGCTTGAAGTCGGTCTGGCGCTTGTCGGCGGTGACATCGAACGCATCGCCGAGCTTGAGCCGCACCCGCTCGTTCCTGGGCGTGTGGTCGATGCGGTCTTCGCCGACGAACTGCGCGCGCCCCTCGCCGTCGCGCTTGTAGACGCGCACCACGCCTTTGGGCAGCGGCAGACCGAGTCTGGCCGACTCGCGGTTCTCGAACTCGACGAACACCCCGACCTTCATCCTCTTGCCGATTTCGCCATGGCTGGCGCGGTAGTAATAGTCGGCGCCCACCAGCAGGAATTCCTTGGTCAGCGGCACGCCGCTCGCATTAAGCAGCGCGACCTGCTTGGTCTGGTTGTCGGCGATCGTGGTCGGGCGCGGGAGTGTGTACAGGTGGTACTCGAACAGCGCTTCCTGCGTCATGGCCGGCCGCGCCTCCTCGGCCACGGCACGCCTGGCCGGCGCCATCGCCGCCACGCGCAGCTCGTCGCGCACGCGGTGCACGTCGCCTGCCACCAGTTGCAGCAGCGCGTTCGGGTAGCGGGTGCCGCTCTGGTTGGTGAGCGTCACCCAGCCGTTGAGATCGAGATGCGTGTCGCGCGCATTGAGCTCGGCGACGTAGTCGGCCTTCCACGCCAGCCCGCCGGTGAGGTAACTGAGCTCTGTGGTCTGGCTGGTCGGGCCGTGGTTGTCGAGTTGCGTCACCAGCGTCGGGCGATCGCGCAGGTTGTCCGGCACCGCGTCGAACACCAGCCGCCCGGGCACCCCGGTCTCGATGCGATCGCCGATGCGCAGCACCACGCCGTGGTTGGCCGCCAGCACCTCGGCCTGCTCCACCGTCTCGGCGCCGGTGGTGAGATGGGTCTTGACCACGCGCACGCGCCGGCCGACATATTTTTCGAGCAGCTTGGCCGGGCTCAGCAGATCGAAATCGAAATTCTGCTCGAGCACGCGCAACGCGCCCGGGTGCGAGACGCTGCGCAGCTGCGCGGTCTCGGGGCGCATGCGCGCGCTCACTTCGCGCAGTGCCAGGCGATTGCCGCCGGCGACGAGCGTGACCTTGCGTACGTCCTTCACCAGCGCCAGGTCCTCGTTGTAGATGGTCACGGCGACCGCGGTCTGCTCGCTCAGTCCGCTGCGCCGTTCCGCGTCCTGGCTGAAGCCCGGGGTCACGGCGCCGAGCGCCAGTGCCGTCGCACCCGCGAGCGCGATCGGCTGCGTGCGTCTTGCCTGCATGGGAAGCTCTCCTTCGGTTCGGGTTGGCGGGCGACCGGAGAACGCCGGCGGCGCGTGGCCGCGGCGCGGGTCGCCCGGTTGTGCTGTTAACGCACGGGCGCGCGCGGCGGGTTAGGCGCGCCGCGGCGATGCGCTACTGGCGCGAGGGTTCGAGCGTCGCGTCGAGGTTGCGGTCGTCGCAGAAGTCGAGGAAATCGGCGCGCAGCCGGCCGATTTGCAGCTCGGCCGGCACGCTGATGGTCATGTTGAGGGAAAACATCGGCGTGCCGGTATGGGCCGCGGAGTAGGTCCAGCTGCTCATGTCCTCGATGTTGATGGCGCGCGCCGAGAAGAACTCGGCGATGTCGCGCACGATGCCGGGATGGTCCATGGCGACCACATCCACCACGTACGGCACGGTGCTCGGCTTTACCGCGCGCGGCTCGGTGTGCTTGGCATGGATGACGAGATCGAGCTTCTTGGCGATGCCCGGAACCATGGCCTCGAGCTTGGCGACCGCGCTCCAGCTGCCGGACAGCAGCATGATGACCGCGAATTCTCCGCCCAGCACCGACATGCGCGAGTCCTCGATGTTGCAGGCGGCCTCGAGGATCGCCTTGGACAGGTCGTTGACGATACCGGGGCGATCCTTGCCAATCGCCGACAGAACGAGATACTTTTTCATGCGCTCGAGTTCCTGCGAAGGATCGCGATGGTAGTGGAGATTGCCGCGCGACGCAAAAGCGCGCAGGTGCGGCCCGCGCGCGGCGCGGGCCCCGGTCGGCACAGCCCGATTGCGCCCATCCCCACGCGCCTTGACGGCGCCGCACCCGGTTGCAAGACTGTCGGCATGGCTGCATCTGCGCCTATCCGGTCCTGCCGAGATGCGCGCATGCGCGCCGTAGCGCGCGCGCTGCGTGCTGCGGCGAAGAAGAGCGGGCCGGACAGAGACTGAACGACGGATACGGCGAGACCTTTTCTTTTGGAAGGCCACAGGGCGCAGGTTCTGTGGCCTTCGTGTTTTTGCACGAGGAGCCAGCGATGTCGGTGCCGGGGGCGTATCTGAGCGTGGTGCTGATCTGGTCGACCACACCGCTCGCCATCAAGTGGAGCGGCGAGGGGCCGGGCTTCCTGTTCGGCGCGCTCGGGCGCATGAGCCTGGCGGCGCTGCTGTGCCTGGCGCTCGTGGCGGTGCTGCGCCTCGGGCTGCCGTGGCACCGGCAGGCGCGCCGTGCCTACCTGAGCGGCGCGGTCGGCGCCTACGGTTCGATGCTGTGCGTGTACTGGGCGGCGCAGCAGCTGCCGTCCGGCGTCATCAACGTGCTGTTCGGACTGACGCCGCTGCTGACCGCGCTCATCGCGCAGCCACTGCTCGGTGAGCGCGCGCTCAGCCCGGCCAGGCTCGCCGGCATGACGCTCGGACTGGCGGGACTGCTCATCATCTTCGGTGGCGGGCTGACGCTCGGGGCCAATGCGACCGCCGGGCTCATGGTGCTGAGCCTCGCCGTGCTGCTGCACGCGCTCAGCCTGGTGCTGGTCAAACGCCACGGTGGGGACTTGCCGAGCCTCACGGTCACAACCGGCGCGCTCGTGATCGTGACGCCGCTGTTCCTCGCCACCTGGTGGCTGTTCGACGGTGCCGTGCCGGCTGAGCTTCCAGCACGCGTGACAGCGAGCATCGTGTACCTGGGCGTGGTCGGCTCGTTGGTGGGCTTCACGCTCTACTTCTATCTGATCAAGCGGGTGACCGCGAACACCGTGGCGCTCATTTCGCTGCTCACGCCGGTGTCGGCGCTGCTGGTCGGCCAGGCCTTGAACGGCGAGCAGATCACCGCGCCGGTGTGGGCAGGCACGGCGTTCGTGCTCGCCGGGCTCGCGCTGCACCAGTGGGGCGGGCTGCTCGCGCGCCGCGTGGCGGCACGCGCGACCGGGCGCTGACGCCGCCCGCGACAGCGCGCTGCCGCTCGCAGCCGCAACGCTGCGGACCCGTCAGGTGCCGCTCAGGTAGCTCTTCGCTTCCTCGCCGGGATTGGGCAGACCCGCCACGCGCCAGGCGTTGAGGCAGGTCTGGAACAGATCGTGCACCCAGTGCCGGTCATGGTGATGGCGGCGGCACACCTGACTCATCGCCGGCGCGACACCGGAGCGCGCGTAGTGCTCGCGCAGCGCGTGGATCACTTCCCAATGCTCGGGGCCGAGCTCGCCCACGCCTTCCCGGCGCGCGATCTCGCGCGCGAGTTCTTCGCTCCAGGCGTTGGGATCCATGAGCAGACCATCATCATCGAACCGGGGTGCGACTCGAACCGCCGTGCTGGCAGGCACAGGTCACCTCCTTGGCTCGCGGTCGGGGCGTCGCCGCCCAAGGCGGGCGATCGGCCCGGCCGCACGTTGGGGAACAGCAACGCGATCAGTCTTCACACGTTAGGCGCCGTACGTAGCCGCGCGCCGCGTGCGGGATTGCGCGCGCCAGCCACGCGCGGCACGGCGGCGCTCACCCCGGCCGGGCGCGCAGATACGGATTCGGCCACGCGACCTCGGCGCCGAGGGCGTGCGCGGCGTGCAGCGGCCAGTACGGATCGCGCAGCAGCGCGCGTGCGAGCAGCACCGCATCGGCCAGCTCGGTGGCGACGATCTGCTCGGCCTGCGCGGGATCGGTGATGAGCCCGACGGCGCCGGTGGCGATCGAGGCCTCACGCCGGATGGCGGTGGCAAACGGCACCTGGAAGCCCGGCGCGGCCGGCATCTGCGCGTGCGGCACCAGCCCACCGCTCGAGCAGTCGATCAGGTCGATGCCGATGTCTTTCAGGCGACGCGCAAGCTCGATCGACTGCGCGAGGTCCCAACCGTCCGGCATCCAGTCGGTTGCCGAGATGCGCACGAACACCGGGCGCTCGGCCGGCCACAGCTCGCGCACCGCGCGTGCCACGCGCAACGGCAGGCGCAGGCGATTGTCGAGTGTACCGCCGTAGTCGTCGCTGCGCTGGTTGGACAACGGCGAGAGGAACTCGTGCAGCAGATAGCCGTGCGCCATGTGCAGCTCCACCACCTCGAAACCGGCGGCGAGCGCGCGGCGCGCGGCAGCGGTGAACTGGGTGACGAGCGTGTCGATCTCGACGATCGTCAACGCACGCGGCACCGGGTAGCCGGGACCGAAGGCAAGCGCGCTCGGCGCCACGGTTTGCCAGCCACCCTGCCCGTGCGCGAGCGGCTTGCCGCCCTTCCACGGCAGGTCGGTCGATGCCTTGCGCCCGGCATGCGCGAGCTGGATCGCCGGCACCGCCCCGTGCGCCTTGAGGAAACTCGCGATCGGTTGGAGCGCGCGCGCCTGCACGTCCGACCAGATGCCGAGACAACCGGGCGTGATGCGGCCCTCGCCGCACACGCCGGTCGCCTCCACCATGACGAGCCCGGCGCCGCCGACGGCCCGGCTGCCGAGGTGCACGAGATGCCAGTCGTTGGCGAGGCCATCGACCGCCGAGTACTGGCACATGGGCGAGACGAAGATGCGGTTGCGGATGTCGAGCCCGCGCAGCCGCAGCGGCGTGAAGAGTTGGACCATAGGCACCTTCCTTTTCCGGCGGCGGGCACGCGCCCGCGCGTGCCTGCGAGCGGCGCACTGTGACAGACGCGCGCCACCGACTCGTTGATCTTCATCAAGCGCGCGATTGTGGGGCCCAACCTGCGATGCGAGAATGGCCCGACAGCCCTTGGCGATCCGCGCAATGCCCCGCTTCCTCCGCTCGATCCTGCCGTACGCCGCCGGCGTGTGGCTGCTCACCGCCGCCCCCGGGGCGCAGGCGTTCTACTGCGGCGAGCAGCTCATCGAGATCGGCGCGCCGGAGGAGGCGGTGCTGCGCAAATGCGGCGCGCCCGATCACAGCGAGGCGTGGGAGGAGGAGTGGCTGCAGAAGGCCGGCGACGCCTTCGAACGCAGCGTCAGCGTGCCGTTTGCCGAGTGGATCTACGACAGCGGTGCCAACCGCCTGCTGCGCGTGCTGCTGTTTCGCGACGGCGTGCTCACGCACATCGAGTCGCGCACCTACGCACCGGGCAGTGGCGCGGAGTGCAGCGCGCGCATCATCGAGGTCGGCGAGACCAAGTACGAGGTGCTGCGCAAGTGCGGGCAGCCGACGGCGCGCAAGCAGGTGACCGAGAAGCACCTGGACCCGCTCGATCCGGTCAACCGGCGGCGTTATCCGGTCACCACCGAGCGCTGGACCTACCGCAGCCAGGGCGAGGCGCTGCCGCGCGTGATCGTGTTCCGCAACCGGCGCGTGATCGAGGTCGAGGTCGGCGCCACCAGCCCCTGACGCGACGCCCGGGCGATCAGACGTAGATCATCTTGCGCGTCATGCCGCCATCGAGCGTGAAATTGGCGCCGGTCACGAAGCCGGCGTCTTGCGACAGCAGATAGGCGACGCACGCCGCCACGTCTTCCGGCCGGCCCACGCGCCCCACCGGATGCTGCGCGTGATCGGCCGCCGACAGCGCGGCCGGTTGCGCGAGGCGCCGCTTCTTCCACGCCGACACGTCGATCCAGCCGGGGCTCACGCAGTTGACGCGCACCTCCGGCCCCAGGCTCACGGCGAGCGCGTGGGTGAGTGCCACGAGACCGCCCTTCGAGGCGGAATAGGCCTCGGTGTTGGCCTCGGACATGAGCGCCCGCGTCGAGGCGATGTTGACGATGGCACCGCGCGTGGCGCGCAGGTGCGGCGCCGCGTGCTTGGCGCACAGCATCGCGCCGGTGAGATTGACGCCGAGCACGCGGTTCCAGTCGGCAAGGGCGAGCTCGGCGAGCGGCACGTTGTGGCCGATGCCGGCGTCGTTGACGAGCCCGTCCAGCCGGCCGAACTCCGCGAGCGCGCGGCCGATCGCGGCGTGCACCTGGAACTCGTCGGCGACGTTGGTGCGCTGAAAGCGCACCGCGCCGAGCGCGGCGTACTCGGCCTCGGTCTCGCGCCCGGCCTCATCGTCGATCTCCGCAATCACCACCGCCCAGCCATCGCGCAGCAGGCGCTGGGCGATGGCCTTGCCGATGCCCTGCCCGCCCCCGGTGATGAGCGCGACCCGGCGCGTATCCATCGACGGTCAGGCCGCCACCTTCGGCAGGTGCTTGATCGACTCCTCGATTGCCGCCTGCGGGTACTCGTAGTCCTCGAGTTGGCCGGCGAAGTACTTGTCGTACGCCGCCATGTCGAAGTGCCCGTGGCCGGAGAGATTGAACAGGATCACGCGCGGCTCGCCCGACTGCCTGGCGACGAGCGCCTCGTCGATCGCGGCGCGCACGGCGTGGCACGATTCCGGCGCCGGGATGATGCCCTCGGCGCGCGCGAACTGCACGCCGGCCTCGAAGGTCGGCAACTGCTTCACCGCCACCGCCTCGATCAGACCCTCGTGCACCAGCTGCGACACGAGCGGCGAGTCACCGTGGTAGCGCAGCCCGCCGGCGTGGATGCCGGGCGGCATGAAGTCGTGGCCGAGCGTGTACATCTTCATGAGCGGTGTGTGCCCGACGGCATCGCCGAAATCGTAGGCGTACACGCCCTTGGTGAGCGTCGGGCAGGAGGCCGGCTCCACCGCCACCAGCCGCACCTTCTTGCCAGCGGCCTTGTCGGCGAAGAACGGAAAGGCGATGCCGCCGAAATTCGAGCCGCCCCCGCAGCAACCGATCACGACGTCCGGGTAGTCGCCGACCTTGGCCAGCTGCTGCTTCGCCTCCAGCCCGATGATGGTCTGGTGATGCACAACGTGATTGAGCACCGAGCCGAGGGCGTAGTTCGTGTCCTTGCGCGTGGCCGCCTCCTCCACCGCCTCGGAGATCGCGATGCCGAGCGAGCCGGGGCAGTTCGGGTCCTGCGCCAGCATCCTGCGTCCGGCCTCGGTGAGATTGGTCGGGCTCGCCAGCACCTCCGCGCCCCAGGTCTGCATCATCGAGCGGCGGAACGGCTTCTGCTCATAGCTCACCTTGACCATGTACACGCGCACCTGGATGCCGAACATCTGCCCGGCGAGCGCGAGCGAGGAGCCCCACTGCCCGGCACCGGTCTCGGTGGTGAGGCGGTGAATGCCGGCCTGCTGGTTGTAATAGGCCTGCGCCACCGCGGTGTTGGGCTTGTGCGAGCCGGCCGGGCTCACGCCCTCGTACTTGTAATAGATCCTGGCCGGCGTGCCGAGCGCGGCCTCCAGCCGGTGCGCACGGTACAGCGGGCTCGGGCGCCACAGGCGCAGGATCTCGCGCACCGGCTCCGGGATCGGGATCCAGCGCTCGCCGCTCACCTCCTGCTCGATCAGCTGCGGCGGGAAGATCGCGCCGAGCGCCTGCGGCGGCACCGGCTTGCCGTCCGGCCCGAGCGGCGGCGCCGGAGGATGCGGCATGTCGGCGATGACGTTGTACCACTGCCTCGGGATGTCGGACTCGTCGAGCAGGATCTTGGTCTGCGCCATGGGCTCCTCCGGGGGGCGGTTCATCGTTCGACGCAGCTTCTTTTCAGCCGCGATCGCTGTAGCGGGGAGCATAAATAGACGATCCGCCGCCCGCGCGACTTGATTTCGGTCAACGCCGGGCAACGCCGACCGGCAAACCCGGGCCGCAGGCACCGGCCCGGATCAGCGGGGGCGGGGTCAGCTCACCCCGTGCTGCTTGAACCACGCCTGCATGCGCTTCCAGCCGTCCTCGGCCGGCTCCTTGCGAAAGCTCGGGCGATAGTCGGCATGGAAGGCATGCGGCGCGTCCGGATAGATCACGATCTCGGAGCGGCTCTTCGCCGCCTTGAGATCGTCCTGGAACATCTCGACCACCTCGACCGGAATGCCCTGGTCGGCACCGCCGTACAGGCCGAGCACCGGCGGCTTGATCTCGGCGGCGAGATCGATCGGCTGCCTGGGATGGAGCTCGTCCTTGTCGCCGGTCAGCCGCCCGTACCAGGCGACACCGGCCTTGAGCTTCGGGTTGTGCGCGGCGTACAGCCACACGATACGCCCGCCCCAGCAGAAGCCGGTGATGGCGAGCTTGTCGGCATTGCCGCCGTTCTGCGCGGCCCACGCGGCGGCCGCGTCCAGGTCGGCGAGCACCTGCGCGTCCGGAACCTTCGATACCACCTTCTCCAGGATCTCCTGCACGTTGGTCATCTTCGAGGTGTCGCCATAACGCGTGAAGGGCTCGGGGGCGAGCGCGAGATAGCCGAGCTTCGCGAGCCGCCGGCAGGTGTCCTTGATGTACTCGTGCACGCCGAAGATTTCCGACACCACCAGCACGGTCGGCAGGTTCGTGCCCTTCTGCGGCATGGCGCGGTAGGCGGGGATCTGCCCGTCCGGCACCGGAATCTTCACCTCGCCGGCGAGCAGCCCCTTGTCATCGGTCCTGATCACGGTCTGCGCCGCGATCGGTTGCGTGGCCACGGCGAACCCGACACCGAGCACGGTCACCACGAACTCGCGGCGCGTGAACTCGGTCCGGGGCCTGGGACAAAGACTCGCCACGTCGGCTTCAATGCTCATGCTCTGCTCCTCGTGTGGTTCATCGGCACCGGCGCGGGACGTGGCCGGCGGGCGCATCGTACTGCCGGATCGCACCGGGCACCAAGAGGCGCGCTGTCCATACCCGCGCAATCTGTGCGATCATGGGAAACGCGGCCGGCCACGTTGTCATGAATTACCTCGCGCACGCCTTTCTGTCCCAGGAATCCAGCGATGCGCTCGCCGGCGCGCTGCTCGGCGACTTCGTCAAGGGCGCAATCGACCATCGCTACCCGCCGGCGATCCGCGGCGCGATCCGGCTGCACCGCGCGATTGACCGCTACACCGACCAGCACGCCGTCGTGGAATCGAGCCGCGCGCTGGTCAGCCGCGCGCGCCGGCGCTTCGCCGGCATCCTGGTCGATGTGTTCTACGATCACTTCCTCGCGGTGCATTGGTCGCGGTTCAGCGCCACACCGCTGCCGGCCTTCACCCGCCGGGTATATGCCGCGCTGCAGCCGCAGATCGCGAGCTATCCCGAGCGCCTGCAACGCGTCTTGCCGCACATGGCGCGCGAGGACTGGCTTGCCTCCTATGCCGGGCTCGACGCGGTCGACGCCGCACTGAACGGCATCGCACGGCGCTTGCACCGCTTTGCGCGCGCCCGTGTGCTCACCGACGCGGTGTGCGAGCTGCGCGACAACTACGACGACCTCGAGCGCCAGTTCCTCGCCTTCTTCCCCCAGCTCATCGAATACGCACACGCTTTCAAGGGAAACGGCGCGATGCGCGCCGCGGCGGCCTAGCCGGACACGCAACGCCGCCATAGAATGGTTCGCGCGGCGCCCGCGTCCCGGTACCGCGCCCATCCACACGCACGCGCCCGCGTGCAAGGAGTCCCGCATGAACGGCACTGCCCAGACATTCGCAATCGCGCTGCTGCTGACGTCGTTTGCGACGGCGGCCGGGGAGGCCACCGTCACCATGAACAGAATCGACGCCAGCGGCGTCGGCGCCGCCATCGGCACGATCGCGCTCGCCGACAGCCCCCAGGGTCTCGTCATCAAACCGGCACTCACCGGTCTGCCGCCCGGCGATCACGGCTTTCACGTGCACGAGAACCCCGACTGCGGCGCGAAGGAGAAGGACGGCAAGAGGGTCGCCGGGCTTGCGGCCGGCGGTCACTACGATCCCACCAGGAGCGGCAAGCACGAGGGCCCCAAGGGCCACGGCCATCTCGGCGACCTGCCGGTGCTGGTGGTCGCGGCCAACGGCAGCGCCACGGCGCAGATGACCGCCCCGCGCCTCAAGCTCGCCGACCTCAAGGGCCGCTCGCTCATGATTCACGAAGGCGGCGACAACTACGCGGATCAGCCCAAGGCCCTGGGCGGCGGCGGTGGCCGCATCGCCTGCGGCCTCATCAAATAGGCCGCGCACCACGGCGCAGCGCAGCGCACGGGGGTCGATCGACCCCCGTTTGTCCTTTCGGTGACCGCCGCCGGGCAGTGGCCGCGGCCGCCGCCACGGTATAGGATCGGGCCGGTCGCGTCGCCATGCACCGCCACGCCGAACAACGCCTGCTGCCGTACCCGCGCGAGCAGGTCTACCGCGTCGTCGCGGACGTCGAGCGTTATCCGGAATTCGTACCGGGCTGGCGCAGCGTGCGCATTCTGCAACGCGCCGGCGAGGTTGCGGACGTCGAGCAGGCGATCGGGCTTGGCGCCTTGCGCTTTAAGTTCCAGTCGCGCGCGATCTTTAGCGCGCCCTCGAGCGTCCGCATCCAGACCGACCAGGGACCGTTCCGCGCCTTCGCGCTCACCTGGCGCTTCGAGCCGGAGCAGCCGCTCGCCTGCCGCGTGCACTTCGAGCTCGCCTTCGAGATGCGCTCGCGGCTCTTCGATCGCGCCGCCGCCGCCACCTTCGGTGAGGTCGCGCGCCAGGTAGTGAACGCCTTCGAGGAGCGCATCCGGCGCCTGCACGGTCCGACCGCGCATGGCTAGTGCGCCTGCGGCGCAACCTCGGCAAGCAGCGCGGCGCGCAGCGCCGCATCCTCCAGGCGCCCGAGAAACCACTGCAGGGCGCGCCCCTTGTGGCTGGTGCGCCAGGCAATCGACAGCGGCGAATCGCTCTGGTTTTCCACCACCTGGCGCAGCACCAGCCGCCCGGCCGCGATCTCCGCCGGCGCCATGTGCGCGGGAATGTAACCGACGCCGAGTCCGGCGGCCTGCGCGGCGATCTTGGCGCGCATGGTCGGCACCGTGAACACGTCCTGCCCGGAGATCAGGCCGGCGGTGCGCGGCGGCAGGTTGCGCGAGCTGTCGGCGGCCGCGACCGCGCAGTACTGCATGATCTGCTCCGGGGCGAGCGGCTCGGGCAGCGCGGCGAGCGGATGATGCGGGGCAATGGCGAACACGAACCGCAGCACCCCGAGCGGGCGCGTGCTGTAGCCGCCACCGACCGGGCCCTCGCTCGGCGCGCCAATCACGAGATCGGCGCGCCCGCTCGCCAGCGCATCCCAGGTGCCGCCGAACACCTCGCTCGCCAGGCGCAGGCGCGTGCCGCACTGGCTGGCGTAGAACGCCTCGCACAGCGGGAAGAGCCGCTCGATCGGGATGACATCATCGACCGCGATGCGCAGCTCCACCTCGTAACCGGTGGCGACACGCTTGGCGCGCGCCTCGAGTTCGGCCGCCGCATCGAGCAGCCGGCGGCCCTCGCGCAGGAGCTCGCGCCCGGCCTCGGTCAACTGCGCGCGATGTCCGCTGCGGTCGAAGATCAGGATGCCGAGGTCCTCTTCGAGCTTCTGCACCGCGTAGGTGATGGCCGACGGCACCCGGTGCAGTTCCTCGGCGGCGGCCGCGAAGCTGCCCTTGCGCTCGATGGCATCCAGCACGATCAGGGCATCGAGCGTCAGGCGCACGGCATTGTCTCCGAGAAGTGCGGGTGATTATTCGGTGCGCGGGAAACTACTGCAAGCGCGCTCGCGCGAAGCATCCGCCCGCATCGCGCAGGAGCACTGGCGCCTTTTGGCCGCCCTGCCGCGGCGCCGAGCCGCTCAGGGCGCGCCGCAGGGAAAGAGCTCGATGTCGGCCGGCTCGTGAGCCTCACGCCCGGTGAGCGCGGACAGCGACCGGCAACCCTGCGCCCAGCACAGCGTGTAGTCCCCGGCCACACCCGAATGGGCGAGGCGCAGCCGCGCCAGCGGTTCTGTGCGCGGGTGGTATTCCCAGGCGCCGGCGCGGTAACGCGTGCCCGGCGGCACTTCCATGCCGGCGCCGCTGCCGTGCACGCGCGCGGCGAGGAGCTCGAGCCGATCCGCGCGGATCGCGTAGTCCTCTTCCCAGCGGATTCTCTCCACCGAATGGGTCCAGGCGAGCGTGAAGCGCTCGGCCGGCACGGTCGCCACCAGCAGCGATGCCACACTCAGGCACAGCCCGATCATGCGCGCGGTGCGCGACTGCGCCGCCACTGCCAGAGCAGGAATGCCGCGGCCAGGGCCAAGCCGATCTCGTCGGTGATGGGCAGCGTCACCACCAGCAGGAACGCGCCTGCCGCCGCGACCATGCGCTCCGCCCAGTGGAGCGGCGCCCACAGGTAACCGATCGCGGCCGCGCCCCAGAGCCCGACCGCGAGCAGTGCCTTGGCAGTCACGTAGGCAACGGCGAGCGGGCTTGCGGTCTGCAGCAGCAGCGCCGGGTCATAGACCATCAGGTACGGCACCACGAAGCCCGCGGCCGCCAGGCGCAGGCACAGCAAGCCGATGCGCATCGGCGGGGCCTTGGCGATGGCCGAGGCGGCAAACGCCGCAAGCGCCACCGGCGGGGTGAGGTCGGCCATGATGCCGAAGTAGAACACGAACATGTGCGAGGCGAGCAGCGGCACGCCCATCTTGAGCAGCGCCGGGGCGGCCACGGCGCTGGTGATGATGTAGTTGGGAATGGTCGGCACACCCATGCCGAGCACGAGACTCGTGACCATGGTGAGCGCGAGCGCCGCCAGCAGGTAGCCGCCGGAGAGGTTGACGATGGTGCTGGCGATCGCGCTTGCCAGCCCGGTGAGCGTGAGGATGCCGACGATCACGCCCACGATCGCGCACGCCACACCGATCGACACCGCGCCGAGCGCGCCCTCGATGAGCCCGCGCACCGTCACCTGCAGGGTCTCGCGCCCGCCCCTGAGAAACAGGTTGACCGCGACCAGTGCCCCGATCAACACGAACACGATGTGCACGCCGAGCCGGAAGAAGCTCGCCGCCATGACACCGAGCGCGACCCAGAACAGCACGCGCAGGCCGTAGACCCCGATGCGACCGGCGATCGGCCGCCCGAGGATGATGGCGGCGGTGAGCGCGAGCCCCATCATGCCCGCGAACAGCGGCGTAAATCCGCTGAGCAGCAGATACACGAGTGCGGCGAGCGGCACGAGCAGCGGCCACTGCTCGCGCAGGGCGCGGCGCATGTCCGGAAGCTCCGCGCGCGGCAGGCCGTGCAGCCCGACGCGCCCGGCCTCCAAGTGCACCATCCAGAATACCGTGACGAAATACAGCAGTGCCGGGATCGCCGCCGCGCGCGCAATCTCCGCGTACGGCACGTCGATGGTCTCGGCCATGATGAAGGCCACCGCCCCCATCACCGGCGGCATGATCTGCCCGCCCATACTGGAAGTGGCCTCGACCGCCCCGGCGAACTCGGCCGAATAGCCGTAGCGCTTCATGAGACCGATGGTGAACTGCCCGCCCATCACCACGTTCGCTACCCCCGAGCCGTTGATGGTGCCGAACAGCGCCGAGGAGATCACCGACACCTTGCCCGGCCCGCCGCGCTGCCGCCCGACCAGGCCGAGCGCGATGTCGTTGAAGAACTGGATCATGCCGGCCTGCTCGAGCAGCGCCCCGAACAGGATGAACAGGAAGATGTAGGTCGCCGACACCAGGGTCGGCGTGCCGTAGATGCCCTCGGTGCCGAGGTAGAGCTGGTTCACCACCTGATCGAAACCGTAGCCGCGGTGCGCGAGCGCCCCGGGCAGGAATTCGCCCGCCAGCCCGTAGAGCACGAACGCCCCGCAGATCATCGGCAGCGCCAGGCCCATGGCGCGGCGCGCCGCCTCGAACAGCAGCACCAGCACCGCCGTGCCGGCCACCAGGTCGACGTGGTTCGGCTCACCGGAGCGCTGGATGAGTTCGGTCTCGAATATCCAGTGATAGGTGCCGAGCGCGAAGGCGACCGCGCCGAGCAGCCAGTCGTACCACGGGATGCGTGCATGCGGGCTGCGCTTGCGTGCCGGATAGAGCACAAAGGCGAGCAGCAGCAGGAACGCGACGTGCATCGAGCGCAGCACGATGCTCGACACCGGCGAGAAGGCGGCGTTGTAGACCTGCCAGGCGCAGAAGGCGAGCGCGATGGCCCCGATCAGGCGCCGGGGAAGGCCGGGCGGGCGGCGCTGGTGCTCATACGCCCCGACCGCGACGGCTTCGGCCGGCGGCGCGCTCTCGGCGACGGCGCTCACGACGGCGCGGCGGGCGGCGACGCGCCGGTTACTTGATCAGGCCGACCTCGCGGTAATACTTCTCGGCGCCCGGGTGCAGCGGGATCGGCATGTCGGCCGCGGCCTTCTCGCGCTTGATGGCCTTGGCGGCGGCGTGCGCCGCCACCAGCTGGTCGAGGTTTTCATACATCGCCTTGGTCATCTTGTAGACCGTATCGGCGCTCACGCCCTCGTGGGTGACGAGGAAATTGATGACCGAGGCGGTCGGCACCTCGGCGCTCTGGCCCTTATAGGTATTGGCGGGGATGGTGCCGGCGATGTAGGCGGCATCACCGATCTTAGCAATCACCTCCGCCGGCACCGGCACGAACACCACATCGACGCTGTTGGCGAGATCGCGCAGCGCCGGGTTGCCGAGGCCCGCCGATTGCAGGGTGACGTCGATCTGGCGGTTCTTGAGCAGCTCCACCGACTGGTCGTAGGGCAGGTACTCGACCTTGGCGAAGTCGCCGTACTTGATGCCGGCAGCGCCGAGCACCGCGCGCGCGTTGAGCTCGGTGCCGGATTTCGCCGCGCCCACCGAGATGCGCTTGCCCTTCAGATCGGCGAGCGTCCTGATGCCGGCGTCGGCGCGCGCCACGATCTGGATGTAGTTCGGATACATCGCGCTGATGCCACGCAGCTTCTTGAGCGGCTGCTTGAAGCCCGCCTCCTCGTTGCCGGCCCAGGCGAGCGACAGCGAATCGCCCAAGGTGAGCGCCACCTCGCCGCGCCCGGCCTGCAGCAGGTTCAGATTCTCGACCGAGGCCTTGGTCGCCTGCACCGAGATCTTGGCCCCGGGCAGCACCTTGCCGTAGACGTTGGACAACGCCACGCCGATCGGATAGTAAATCCCGCTGGTGCCACCGGTCAGGATATTGATGAACTGCTGGGCCAGTGCCGGCGTGGCGATCGCCACCGTGGCGGCCACTGTGATCAGGATCTTCGCGTATCTGCGGGTCATGGCTCTCCTCCAGGACGGGTTCTGGAGCCGGCCGTTGTTGGTTGCAGAAATAACCGGCCCCGGGGCGGATGGTAGCGAACGGCCCCGCACGGGGCAAAATCAGGCCCCTTGCCTCCCGCATGACGAAACCGATGCAAGTGCCGTGTTGCCGCCCCTCGCTTGCCCTTGGCGAGCGTACGGGAATGGCCCGGGTCGTTCAGCCGGTCTGAACGAGTCGGCCAGATTTTTCCGCTTTTTTCCGCCGCATCCGGCCGCATAGGATAGCGCGTCGCCGGGAAATCCCCCCACGGAGGCAACATGATCACGCTGCGCCGAGGCTCGGAACGCGGCCACGCCAACCACGGCTGGCTGGACAGCTACCATACATTCTCGTTTGCCGATTACCACGACCCCGAGCACATGGGCGTGTCGGTGCTGCGCGTGATCAACGAGGACCGGGTCGCGCCCGGCGCGGGCTTTCCGACCCACGGCCACCGCGACATGGAGATCGTGAGCTATGTGCTGGACGGTGCGCTCGAACACAAGGACTCGATGGGCAACGGCTCGGTCATCCGCCCGGGCGACGTGCAGCGCATGAGTGCCGGCACCGGCGTGCGCCACAGCGAATACAACGCCTCGGAGGAGGAGCCGGTGCATTTCCTGCAGATCTGGATCCTGCCCAAGACCCGCGGCATCTCGCCCGGCTACGAGCAGAAACACTTCGAACCGGCCGCGCTCGACGGGCGGCTGCGCGTGATCGCCTCGCCCGACGGGCGCGAGGGTTCGGTGACCATCCACCAGGACGCCTGGCTGTACGCCAGCCGGCTCGACAACGGCGCGGCCGTGCGCCACGCGCTCGCGCCCGGGCGGCGCGCCTACGTGCACGTGGCGCGCGGCGAGGTCGAGGTCAACGGCACGCGCCTTCGCGCGGGCGACGGCGCGCGCCTCGAGCAGGAAGCGGCGGTCGAGCTCAGCCGCGGGCGTGGCGCCGAGGTACTGGTGTTCGATCTGCCCTGAATCTTTTCAACCCTACGCATCTTGCAAGCAGCACATGCAATGACGAACGTTGCCGTGGTGTATCACAGCGGTTATGGCCATACCGCACGGCTGGCACAGGCCGTGGCCGATGGCGCGAAGAGCGTCGCCGGTGTGACGAGCCAGCTCATCTCGGTGGCCGACACATCGACAGGCACTGGGACGATCTCGCGCGCGCCGACGCCATCGTCTTCGGCGCGCCGACCTACATGGGCAGCGTGTCGGCGCCGTTCAAGGCCTTCATGGACGCAGCCTCCAAGGTCTGGTTCGAGCAGAAGTGGAAGAACAAGCTCGCCACCGGCTTCACCAACTCAGGCTCCGCGAGCGGCGACAAGTTGAACTCGCTCATCCAGCTCGCCGTGTTCGCCGCGCAGCAGGGCATGCTGTGGGTAAGCACCGGCATGATGCCCGGTGCCAACACCACCAAGAGCAAGCCGGATGCGGTCAACCGACTCGGCAGCTACCTCGGCGTGATGGCGCAATCCTTCGTCGATGCCGCCCCCGCCATCGCCCCGCCCCCGGCCGATCTCGAAACCGCACGCCTGCTCGGGGTGCGGGTGGCCGAGGTCGCGGCGCGCTGGGTGTGCGGCGAGCCGCAGGCGCGCGCGGCCTGATCGGCGATGACGGCGCCCGCGGCACACTACACGCGCACCGCGCTCGCCCTGCACTGGGTGAGCGCGGCCCTGATCGTGGTGGCCTTCGGCATCGGCGCCTACGCCGTGGAGCTCGCGCTCTCGCCGACCAAGCTCAAGCTGTACGCGTGGCACAAGTGGATCGGCGTGACCGTGTTCCTGCTGGCGCTCGTGCGCCTCGCGTGGCGGCTCCGCCACCCGGCCCCGGCCCTGCCGCCCGCGATGGCGCGCTGGGAGCGGTTCGTGGCGCATGGCACGCACGCGGCCATCTACCTGCTGCTGCTGGCGCTGCCGGTGAGCGGCTGGCTGATGAGCTCGGCGGCCGGCTTCCCGGTGGTGTACTTCGGCGTGCTGCCGCTGCCGGACCTGGTGGCGAAGAACAAGGAGCTCGCCGACACGCTCAAGGGCGTGCACTATGTGCTCAACAAGACCCTGCTGGTGCTGGTGCTGGTGCATGTCGGCGCCGCACTCAAGCACCGCTTCATCGATCGCGATGACGTGCTGCAGCGCATGACCACCTGGCGCGCCGCGCGCGCCACGACGGAGACCCGCGGATGAAACCCACCACCCTACTTCTGGCCGCCGCGCTCGTTGCCACCCCGGTGCTGGCCGGCATCGATACCGCGCAAAGCCAGGTGAAGTTCGTGTTCAAGCAGATGAACGTGCCGGTCGAGGGTGCGTTCAAACGCTTCACCGCCAACGTGCGCTTCGACGCCAAGCAGCCGGACAGGAGTCGCGCCGAGATCGAGATCGACCTCGACAGCATCGATACCGGCAGCCCCGATGCCGATAACGAGGCCAGGCGCAAGGCCTGGTTCGACACCGCCAACCATCCCAAGGCGCGCTTCAGCTCAAAAAGCGTGCGCCGCCTGGCCGCCGACCGCTACGAGGTCAGCGGGCCGATCACCATCAAGGGCCGCACGCACGAGGTCACAGTGCCGGTGCGCGTGCAGCGCAGCGCCAGCGCCACCACCTACGAGGGCAGCTTCGCCCTCAAGCGCCTCGCATTCGCCATCGGCGAAGGCCCGTGGGCCGACACCGACACGGTCGCCGACGAGGTACAGGTCCAGTTCCGTATCGTGCAGCGCGGCGCCACGCCCTGAGTTGCACGTCCTCACTCAACCCCGATCAACCATGCAAGGAGCCCACATGTCCGTTCGTACCAGTGTCTTCGCCCTCACCGCCCTCGTCGCCGGCACCGCGGTCGCCGCGCCCGAGACCTACATCGTCGATCCGACCCACACCTTTCCAAGCTTCGAGGTGAGCCATCTCGGTTTCTCCACGCAGCGCGGGCGGTTCAACACCACGAGCGGCAAGATCGTGCTCGACCGCACCGCCCAGACCGCGCGGGTCGACATCACCATCGATGCCAAGTCGATCAGCACCGGCCTCGCCAAGCTCGAGGAGCACCTGCGGGCCGAGGACTTCCTCGACGTCGCCAAGCACCCGACCATTCGCTTCAAGTCCACACGCGCGCGCTTCGCCGATGGCAAGCTCGTCGGACTCGATGGCGACCTGACCATGCGCGGGGTGACGCGGCCGGTGAGCCTGACCGTCACCTCGTTCTACTGCGGCGAGAATCCGTTTGCCAAGAAGCCGGCCTGTGGCGCGGACGCGGTCGGCTCGCTCAAGCGTTCCAACTATGGCATCAACTACGCGCTGCCGGCGGTGGGCGACGAGGTCAAGCTCCTGATCCAGGTCGAGGCGCACAAGCAGTAGGCACCGTGGCCCAACCCCGCACCGCCGCACGGCGGGGGGGGGGGCCCCGCGACGAAGACCGGACCCGCACGCATGGCACGGCTGTTGAACGGCAAGCTGCAAGGCCACTGGCGCGATGTCACGCAGCGCGACGGCGAGTTCGTGCGCGCGGTGAGCCCGTTCCGCGACTGGGTAAGCGCCGACGGGGCCTGCGGTTTCAAGGCCGAACCCGGCCGCTACCATCTGTACGTGTCGCTCGCCTGCCCGTGGGCGCATCGCACGCTCATCCTGCGCGCGCTCAAGGGCCTGCAGGACGTGATCCCGGTCACGGTCGTCGACCCGGTGTCCGGCCCGCACGGCTGGCGCTTCGCGGACGGCCCGGGCAGCACGCCCGACCCGCTGTACGGCAGCGCCTACCTGCATGAGCTGTACACGCGGGCACAAAGCGACTTCACCGGGCTCGTGACCGTGCCGCTGCTGTGGGACAGGCAGCGCGCGACCATCGTCAACAACGAATCGCCCGAGATCATGCGCATGCTGAACGCGGCGTTCGACGCGTTCACGCCAGTCAGGGACGACTACTACCCGGCGGCGCTGCGCGGCGAGATCGACGCGATCAACGCCTACGTCTACGAGCGCATCAACAACGGCGTGTACCGCTGCGGCTTCGCCACCAGCCAGGCGGCCTACGCGCGCGCCTTCGATGCCTTGTTCGGCGCGCTCGATGCGCTCGAGGAGCGGCTCGCGCATTCGCGCTATCTGGTCGGCAACACGCTCACCGAGGCCGACTGGCGCCTGTTTCCGACGCTGCTGCGCTTCGATGCGGTGTACGTAGGTCTTTTCAAGTGCAACCGCCAGCGCATCGCCGACTATCCCAGCCTGTCCGGCTACCTGCGCGACCTCTATCAGCATCCCGGCATCGCCGCGACCGTGGACTTCACGCACATTAAGCGCCACTACTTCGAGAGCCTGCGCGACCTCAACCCGAGCGGCATCGTGCCGCGCGGCCCGGCGCTCGACCTCAACGCCGCGCACGGACGCGAAGCACTCGGCCCCTGCCAGATCGCGCAACGCCCATGACGACCTGCTACGCCAACGAGCGCCGTGTCGAGTCGCTCGTCGTCGCCGAGCACACCCTCGAGGGCGGCGGCTTTCCCGTCAGGCGCCCGTTCCCGACGCGCGCGCTGGCGCAGGTCGATCCCTTCCTGCTGCTCGATCACCTGGGGCCGGTGACCTGGGGGCCGGGCGAGGGCATCGGCGCGCCCGACCATCCGCACCGCGGCTTCGAGACCGTGACCTACCTGTTGTCCGGCGGCTTCCAGCACAAGGACTCGGCCGGCCATGCCGGCAGGCTCGGCCCCGGTGACGTGCAGTGGATGACCGCCGGCCGCGGCGTGGTGCATTCCGAGCTCCCCTCGGATGAGTTCATGCGTGACGGCGGCGTGATGCACGGCTTTCAGGTCTGGGTGAACCTGCCGGCGCGCGACAAGATGATCGCGCCGCACTACCAGGAAATCCCGGCGGCGCGCATCCCGACGGCCACGAGCGCCGACGGCAAGGTCGCGGTGCGCGTGATCGCCGGCGCGGCGCTCGGCCGCTCGGCGGTGATCGAGACACGCACGCCCATCGTCTTCCTGCATTACACGCTCGCCGCGGGCGGCGCGACGGTGCAGGACCTGGCGCTCGACCACAACGCCCTGGTGTACGTGATCGCGGGCGAGGCGCGGGTCGGCGCCACGCGCCGCGCCACCCGCGCGGGCGAGCTCGCCGTGCTCGGTCCTGGCGCGAGCGTCGCGCTCGCCTCGGAGCGTGGCGCCGATCTGCTGCTGCTCGCCGGCGCGCCGCTCAACGAGCCGGTCGTGCGCCACGGGCCGTTCGTGATGAACACGCGCGAAGAGATCGAGCAGGCCTTGCGCGATTACCGGGCCGGACGGCTCGGCCGTATCGACTTCTGAACGCCATGCCGGGCGCACGCATGCCGGCGCTGTTTTTCGGGCACGGCAGCCCGATGAACACGCTCGCGCGCAATCGCTACACCGACGCCTGGCGGGCAATCGGCGCGGCGTTGCCGCGACCGAAGGCGGTGCTCGCAATCTCGGCCCACTGGGTCACGCGCGGCGTTGCCGTGACGGCGATGGCCACGCCACGCACGATCCATGACTTCGGTGGCTTCCCGCGCGAACTGTTCGAGGTGCAATATCCGGCGCCCGGCGACCCGCAACTCGCCGAGCGTGTGCGCGCGCTGCTCGCGCCGGTCGCGGTGCAGCTCGATCAGGACTGGGGCCTCGATCATGGCACCTGGTCGGTGCTCGCGCATGTTTTTCCGGACGCCGAGGTACCGGTGGTACAACTGAGCCTCGACGCCACGCAAGCCCCACGCGGGCACTACCAGCTCGCGGCGCGGCTGGCGCCGTTGCGCGATGCGGGCGTGCTGATTCTTGGTAGCGGCAACGTGGTGCACAACCTCGGCAGCATGCGCTGGAGCGAGGACACGCCGCCCTACGGCTGGGCCACGCGCTTCAACGACCGGGTCCGTACCGCGCTCGCGGACGGCGACCACGACACGCTCATCGACTACGACGCGCTCGGCGACGACGCGCGCCTGAGCGCGCCCACACCCGAGCACTACCTGCCGCTGCTGTACGTCGTGGCGCAGCAACAGGCGGGCGAGGCGCTCACCCTGCCCGTCGATGGCATCGAGTACGGCTCGATCGGCATGCTGGCGGTGGCGGTCGGCGAAGCGCACGATCGGTAGCGGCATTGCGCGGGCGGCCGGATTGCCACGCGGCGCGGCTGCGCTACCATGCCGGGGTCTCGGTAGCGGAACCCGCCCACCATGCATCCACGACTGTCCCGCACAACCGTTGGCCTCGGCCTGATCGGCGCGCTCGCCACGCTCAGCACGCCCGCCACCGCCCTCGAAACGCAGCGCATCACCGACAAGGTCTATGCGCTCGTCGGCGAGCTCGGCCAGCGCTCGTCCACCAATTTCGGCAACAATGCCACCTTCGGCGTGATCATCACGTCCGCCGGCGTGGTGCTGCTCGACCCGGGCGGCAGCTTTGAGGGCGCGCGCCAGGTCGAACAGGCCATCCGGCGCATCACCGATAAGCCGGTGGTGCTGGTCATAAACACCGGCGGGCAGGATCATCGCTGGCTCGGCAACGGCTACTTCAAGGCCAAGGGCGCGCGCCTGCTCGCGAGCCGCGCCGCGGTCGCCGACCAGCGTGCCCGGGCGAGCGATCAGTACAACATGCTGGCACAGCTGATCGGCGAGAAGGCGCTAGCCGGCACCGAGGCGGTGCATGCCGAGGAAACCTTCGAGACGCGCCATACGCTCACACTGGGCGATGCGCGCCTTGAGCTGTACCAGCCCGGCGCGGCGCACACGCCCGGCGACACGATCGTCTGGCTGCCCGCCGAGCGCATCGCCTTCGCCGGTGACATCGTCTACGTCGAGCGCCTGCTGGGCGTGGGCGCGATGTCGAACAGCCGCTCGTGGCTGAAGGCGTTCGAGGCGCTGCGCGCGCTCAATCCGCGCATCGTGGTGCCGGGGCACGGCCACGCCGTGCCGCTCGCGACCGCCACGGCCGACACCTATGACTACCTGGTGTTCCTGCGCCAGGCGGTGCGTGCCCACCTCGAGGCCGGCCGCGGCATCGAGGATATTGGCCGCATCGATCAGTCGCGCTTCGCGCGCCTGCAGGCCTACGCCGAGCTCAAGGACCGCAACGCCCAGCAGCTGTTCCAGGAGATGGAGTGGGAGTGAGGCGCGCGCACGCACCGATGAGCCAGCGCCTCGATCGTCGCACGTTCTTGCGCACGCTCGGTGCCGCGGCACTTGCCCCGGCGCTCGGGAGCGCGGGCTGTGCAACGACCGCGCGCTTCACGTCCGATCCCTTCACGCTCGGCGTCGCCTCCGGCGCACCGCTGCCCGATGGCGTCGTGCTGTGGACGCGGCTCGCCCCCGACCCGCTCGCCGGCGGCGGACTCGAGCCACTGCCGGTGGCGGTGCGCTGGGAGGTCGCGGAGGATGAGGCGTTTCGTCACAGCGTGCGCCGCGGCAGCGCCATCGCCGATCCAGCCTTTGCGCACAGCGTGCACGTCGAGGTCGAGGGACTTGCGCCGGACCGCTGGTATTTCTATCGCTTCAGCACCGGCGAGTTCGTGAGCCCGATCGGGCGTACCCGTACCGCGCCGCTGCCGCAGGCCGCGCGGTCGTGGCGCTTCGCCTTCGCCTCGTGCCAGCAGTACGAACAGGGCTACTACGCCGCGCACCGCCACATGGCCGAGGAGGACCTGGATCTCGTCGTGTTCCTCGGCGACTACATCTACGAATCGTCCTGGGGCAGGCAGCATGTACGCAAGCACGAAGGCCCGGAGCCGCGCACGCTCGCGCAATACCGCAACCGCTACGCGCGCTACAAGACCGATCCCGATCTGCAGCGCTGCCACGCGCGCTTCCCGTGGATCGTCACCTGGGACGATCACGAGGTGCAGAACGACTACGCCAACGACCGCTCCCAGGATCTCGACCCCGATTTCCTCGTGCGCCGCGCCGCCGCCTACCAGGCGTACTACGAGCACATGCCGCTGCGCCGCGCGAGCCGCCCGCACGGGCCGGCCATGCGCCTGTACGGGCACTACGACTTCGGCCGGCTGGCGCGCTTCTACCTGCTCGACGGCCGCCAATACCGCACGCCGCAGCCCTGCCCCAAGCCGGGGCGCGGCGGCGGCAACCTCGTCAACGGCTGCCCCGAACGGCTCGCCCCGGAGCGCACCTTCCTCGGCTTCGAACAGGAGCGCTGGCTCGCCGCGCGCCTGGCGGACTCCGCGGCGCGCTGGAACGTGCTCGCGCAGCCCACGCTCATGTGCCCGATCAACCGCGGCACGCACGAGGAACCCCGCTTCTGGAGCGATGGCTGGGACGGTTACCCGGCGGCGCGCGCACGGCTGCTGGCCACGCTCGCCGAGCGCCAAACCGCCAACCCCCTCGTGATCGGCGGCGACGTGCACGCCTATTGGGTGTGCGACCTCGCCACCGATTTCGACGATGCGCGCGCGTCGCTCGTGGCCACCGAGATCTGCGGCACCTCGATCAGCTCGCAGGGCTGGCCGCAGGAGCGCACCGAGGCCTGGCGCACACGCAACCCGCGCGTGCGCTACGCGCGCAGCGACCGGCGCGGCTACGTGACGGTCGAGCTCGGTGAACACGCCGCGCACGTGCGATTGCGCGCCATCGACAGCGAGAAGCGCCCCGAGGCGGGCATCGAGACGCTCGCGAGCTTCGTGGTGGTGGACGGGCAGCCCGGGGCGCAACGCGCGTAAGGCGGCCGTGCCCGGCAGGCGCTGCGCGCATGAGCGCACCAGCGGCAAGCCCCAGTACATGACGGACGGCGCGCCGCGCAAGACCGGCGCGCGGCAGGCGCCGCTTACTGCACCACCAGATTGGTCGGCGCGCGCGGGCGTGCGCGCGCGGGTGCGCCCTTGAAACCGGCGACGATCTTCCAGCCCGGGTTGTCCGCCCGCCCCTCGGCTTCATAGGCGCCGACGTCGTAGGGGCCGGTGCGCGCGCTGCCGTTGAAGTCGAGCGGCGCGGCGTATGCGCCGTCGGCCTGGCCGAGAAGCGCTGAGGTTGCGGTCGGCCAGTAGTTCATGGCGGCACTGTCCTGGAAGGTGGCGGCGAGCGTGCCGCCGGCGCGCAGCGCGCTGCCGTCGAGCGTGACGCCGGACAGCGCGCCGCTCACGTAGTTGGCGCGCAGCGTCGCGCCACTCAGACCGCTCGCGTTGATCGCGCTCGCGCCGGGGCAGTAGACGGCGTTGTTGGCGAGTACCATGTCGGTCGCGCCCGACCAGCGGATATAGAGGCACTCGCCGTGGCCGACGATGGTGTTGTGAGCGATCGTGACGTTGCGCATCTGTGCAACCTGGGCGTGCGGCGCGGCGGTGATGCCGACATCGGAATTGAGGATGATGTTGTTGCGCACCACGGCGTCGGCCACGACCTGGATCGCCTCGCCGCAGCTCCACATCACATTGCCCTCGACCGTGTTGACGCTCGCGCCCCCGCCATAGACGAAGATGCACGGATAGCGCCGGCCGAGGGTGGTGTCGTGGATCACGTTGTCGCGCACCACGTTGCCGTAGGAGCCGGCCTTGATCTCGATGCCGTCGTTGCCGCCGTCGCTCGTGCCGCGCAGGTGATGGATGTAGTTGCCCTCGATGACGCTGTTCGTCATGCGGCAGGAATCGTTATTGCAGCCGAGGTACATGCCCTCGCCCTCGGTGGCGCCGGAGGTATCGAGGCCGGTGTGGTGGATGTGGTTGCGGCGGATGAGGAAGGCGTCGGTATTGCCGCTGTTGAGCGTGATGGCGTTGTTGCCGGTGTCGAAGACCTCGTTGTCCTCGAAGGTGATGTGGTGCCCGCCGATGAAGCGCACGCCCGAGCTGCCGCCCTGCAAGCGCAGGCCGCGGATGACCAGATAAGAGGAATTGACGATCTCGATGTTGTTCTGCGCGTAGTCCGGGCGCGTGAGCAGCGGCGACTCGCCCGCGGCGGCGCGGATGACGATGGGCTGGGTGGCGGTGCCGTTGGCGGTGATCGCGCGCCGCCCGGTCTGCGAGTAGGTTCCGCCGTGCAGCACCAGTTCGTCGCCGGGCTGCAGGGTGTTCGCGACGCTCTCGAACTCCTCGCTGCTGGCGGCGATGGCGGGGCGGATCTCGATCACCGCCGCCTCGGCGGCGCCGGCCAGGGCGAGTGTCGCCCCGATGCATAGGATGCGCGCGTTCATGCCTGCCTCGCTTGCCTGCCGCCGGACGCTCAGGGGACGGTCTTGCTGCCGAGATTGGAGAAGTCGCTTTCCGCGCCGCTCGTGACGGCCGCGGTCACGGCGAAGTGATGCGTGCCCGGCGGCAGGTTGTTGACGGTATATGTGAGCTCGTTGGCGCCCACGCTGGCGATGCGCTGCAGACTCTGGGGCGAGGTCCCGTGATAGATGTTGAAGCCGGCGAGATCGGTGAGCGGCGAGTCGTCCTCGTTGGTCGTCGGCGCCACCCACGACAGGGTCGCGCTGCCGCTGCCCGCGGCCAGCACCGTCACCGTGACCGAGTGGCTCGTGCTGCCGCCGGCGCCGCTGCACGCGAGGGTGAAGGTACTGGTGGCGCTGAGCGCACCGCTGCTCTGCGTGCCGGCGGTCGCCTTGCTCCCGGACCAGGCGCCACTGGCGGCGCACGCCGTGGCGTTGGTCGACGACCACGTCAGGGTCGCGGACGCACCGTGCACGACCGACATGGGGTTGGCCGCCAGTTCGACGGTGGGCGCGGGTGTGCCGGGCGCGCTGCCGCCGCTCGGCGTTGCGTTGCTGCACCCGCCCGCCGCAAGAATGAGCAACGCACCAAGCGCACTCGGCGTCAGCGCCGTCCGCCGTTCGGCCTTGCCAAGGCTTTGCTGCATACCGTCCCCGGAAGACTCGTGCCCGCCTGTCCGCTCGCCGTCGCCGCTGCCCGACGCCGAAGAGGCGGGCGTGGCGACACACTTTGTCTGCCCGGGCGCGCGGCTGTCCAGGGCTGCGGGCGGCGTCGCGGATCAATGCACGAAGATCGCAGACGAGCGGTCGCCGTTGCGGGCCGCGGCCGCTACGGGCCAGGAGCGGCGGCGCGCATGCGGGCATGTCTCTAAGGTAGGCGGAGAAATGGACCGCGGCCCCGTGGCCGGGCGGCGCCAGGCATCGAAGCGCGGCCGCTGCCATGCGCTATGATGGCGCAGCATGTCCGTCCCCGCCTCCATTGGCATGGCGTTTCCTGCGGCGCTGCGGCGCGCGGCCGGCGTCTTGGCGGTGGTGCAGTTGCTGTTCTTCACCACCTGGATCGTCTACGTCGTGTATCTCGGCGGTTTGCTTGATAAGGTCGGGCTGGGGCGCGCGTTCCTGCCCGCGATCATCCTCGCCGACCAGGTCCTGTTCGCGTTCGCCGATGTCGCCATGGGCGCGTGGGCCGATCGCATCGAGCGCAATCTGCGTCGGCTCGCACCCTTTGTGGTCGGCGTGAACCTGGTGTCGTGCGTGCTGTTCGTGACGCTGCCGTGGCTGGCGGGCGCGGGCACGCCCGGCCAGGTGCCGCTGCTCCTCGCCATCGGATTGTGGGTGGTGACCGCGTCGGTGTTGCGCGCACCGGCGTTCGCGCTGCTGGCGAAGCATGCGGCACGCCCGGCGCTGCCGTGGCTCGGGGCGCTCAACCTGTGCGGGCTCGCCGTCGGCGGGGCACTCGCGCCCTATCTCGGATTGGCGCTCGCGGGTGTCGACCCGCGCCTGCCGTTCCTGCTCGCCGGGCTCGCGCTCGCGGCCGCCGGGCTCGCCCTCGGCTGGGCGCAGCGGGTGCGCGAACGCGCGGGTGCGTCGATCCCGGAGGCGCCCGCCACCCGACCGCGCCCCGAGCGGCTGCCGCTGCTGCTGCTCGCGAGCCTCGCGCTCGCCGGCGGCTTCCAGCTGCACTTGTTCCTCAATTCCCCCGCCCTCTACCAGCAGTTCGCGCCGAGCAACCAGCTCGTGTGGCTGTTGCCGGTGTTCTGGGTCGGCGCGAGCCTGCTGACCTTCCCGGCCGCGCTCGCGGCGCAGCGCTACGGCGCCGACGCATTGCTTGCGCTCAGCGCCGCGACCGGCGTCGCGGCCATGGCCGCGTGCGCGCTGGCGCCGAACCTGGCGGTACTCGTGGCGGCGCAGTTCCTGGCCGGCGGTGCGTGGGGCGCGTTCTTTCAGGCCGGCCTCGCGGCTGCGTCGGGCTGGGGCGCGCGCGGCAGGGAAGGTCTGTTTCTCGGTTTGTGGTTTGCGATGCTGTCGCTCGCCACGCTCGCGCGTGCCGCACTCAGCGTCGCCGGCCTGAAGTACAGCGGCGCCGCCAGCACCGGCATCGTGGTCGCGCTGTGGGCGGCGGGCGCGCTGCTTGCGCTGCTGTTGTGGCGCCAGCTCCGGCGTGCGCCCGACACCGCGGACACGGTACGCGCGTGATGCTGCGCAACACGGCCCAAAGTTACGGCGTGTTGGCCCGCGCCCTGCACTGGCTCATGGCGCTGCTCATCTTCGCGCTGCTCGGGCTCGGCCTGTACATGACCGGCCTGCCGGACGGCGATCCGAAGTGGGGCTGGTATGACCTGCACAAGTCGCTCGGCGTCGTGGTGTTTGCCTTGCTGCTCGTGCGCCTCCTGTGGCGCCGGATGTCACCGCCACCGCCGCTGCCCGCGACACTTCACCCCCATGAGCAGTTGCTGGCGCACGCCGGGCACGCGCTCATCTACGTGGCGATACTGCTGCTGCCGCTAACCGGCTACCTCGATTCGGCGTGGGGCGGGTTCCACCTGTCGTTGTTCGGGTGGTTCGACATCCCGCTCGCCTTCGGTAAGGACCAGGCGAAGTTCGAGATCACAGTGGCGGTGCACCGCTGGACCGCCTACACGCTGATGGCGCTGCTCGGCGCGCACATCGCCGCCGCCCTCAAGCATCACTTCCTCGACCGCGACGATGTCCTGCGGCGCATGACCGTGGATGACGCCCGTCGGGCGTAGCCCCGTGATCGCGCGGCCCGGCTGCCGTGCGCATTGATCGGGGCGTGTCCCCGCTTTGATTAATGACCCAGCACCAGGTATGCGGCTGGGGTGTGAGCAGGGTGTCAGGCTGGTCGAGCGCATTGGCCCGGTAACTCGACCAGCGGTATTTCGAGGCATGGATGTCGCCCGCAGGCGTCGGTCAGCCCTTCTCGCAACCGGCCATGGTCCTCATCGGTAACAAAGATCGGGCAACGGTTGTTGCCGCGCGGGATGACATGCTTAGGGATAACCGGGCAGGAGGTGGCAGGGCAGGTGGGGCATCACCACCGGGCTCACCATTTTGATGAGCTTGGCGATGCCGCGCCACGGCTGTTCGAGCGGGACTTCGCTGCCTTGAAGACACTCGCCGCCGGCGTCAAGGAAGCGGATGAATGGGTCAAAGCCCTTCACAGGATGGGCGCATGGTCCGTTACCGTCCGCCGCGCCCGCCCTCAGCCGGCTGCTGCTGTCGCACGCCTAATCGTCGGCGCTGCTGGCTGGCGCAGCGCCGCGCGCGGTGCGGTGAAAACCGCGCTTCGAGGCCAGGAGGAAATCGGCGAGCTGCTGCGTGTGCGGGGTGCCGAGCGCGCGCAGGTCCGCCGCAATCTCGGCGGGCGGCCGGTGGGCATCGAACAACACGTGAAAGGCGCGCTTGAGCGCGGCGCGCTCCGCGCCGCTCAGCCCCGCGCGCCGCAGCCCGACCGTGTTGAGGCCCCGCACCACGGCGGGCACGCCATCGGTGATCATGAACGGCAGCGCATCCTGCGTGATCTTGCTGTTGCCGCCGATCATCGCGAGGCTGCCGATGCGCACGAACTGGTGCACCATCACGCCGCCGGAGAGGAAGGCGCGGCTCGCGACTCGCACGTGCCCGCCCAGGCCGCTCGCAGGCGCGATCACGATGTCGTCAGCGAGCTGGCAGTCGTGCCCGACGTGCACGCTCACCATCAGGTAGTTGTTGTTGCCGAGGCGCGTCTCGCCTTCCTTGCTGCCGCGGTTGATGGTGACGAACTCGCGCAGCGTGTTGCCGTTGCCGAGCACCGCCCAGGTTTCCTTATCGCGAAAGCCCTTGTCCTGCGGCAGGCCGCCGAACACCACGTGCTCGTGCAGCATATTGTCGTCTCCGATGCGGCTGCGCGCCTTGATGACACTGTGCGCGCCGATGCGGTTGTTGTTGCCGATCACGACGTCGTCTTCGATGACCGCAAACGGCCCGATGACGTTGCCGTCGCCGAGGCGCGCGTGCGGCGACACCGCGGCCGTGGGATGGATGGTGTTGCTCATGCGCTCTGTGTCGTGTCGTTGTCGCGTGGCCGGTCGCGGCGTGCTACCGGCAGCGGTCGCGCGACTGCGGCGCGCACACCCGTCCGTCGATCCAGATCGCCTTGTCGAGCTGCGCGCCGGCGAGGCGCGCGCCATCGAGCCGCGCACCGCGCAGGTCAGCATAGCGCAGATCGGCGCCACTGAGATCGGCGGTGGCGAGCTGCGCGTCGCGCAGCACCGCGCCACGCAGGCTGGCGCCGGCCAGCACGGCCTGATCGAGGCGCGCCGCGCCCAGGTCGGCGTAGCTCAGGTCAGCGGCGCGCAGATCCGCGCGGCGCAGGTCGGCGCCGGTCAGGCGCGCGTTGTTGGCGATGGCGCGCTCGAGGCGCGCGCCGGCGAGCACGGCGCCGGCGTGATCGCAGTGGTTCCAGTTGACGCGCGGCGCGGGCGGCGCCGCGCAGTCGCGTGTCGACTCGAGCGCGAAGTCCGAGCCGTACCATACCGCCACGCCGATCAGTGCCAGCATCACCCCCGCACCGAGGGCGAGCGTCTTGCGCCGGCTCGGCAGCTCCAGGCGCACCAGCAGGGAATCGCGCGAGCGCACGCGCTGGGCGCGATGCGCGAGCTGCTCGATCGGCTCGCGCTGGCGGCGCTCGCCGCGGCGCAGCTCGCGGATCGCCTCCGACACCGGGCGGCCGGTGCGCCGGTCGGTGAGGCGCTCGTCGGCATGCAGGCGCGCGAGCTCCAGACGCCGTTGATTCTCCGGCGTCGGCGGGCTGCGCAGCACCTCGGGCACGAGCTGCGGCACCTGCGCCAGTGGCGCCCAGGTCGCGCGATCGTGGCTCACCTCGTCGCTCGGGCGCAGCCGCCCGAGCAGCAGGTAGTCGGAGATCACGCGGCTCGGGAACGGTCCGCGCACGGTGTCGCCGCGGCGCGTGAACCAGAGCTCATAGTGGCCAGGCTTGTCAGTCACTGCCCGAATTCCCGCACGTTGCCAGTGTTCACAGCATAGTACGGCCGGCGCCGCGCTGGGCGCGTGCGCCGGCGCGCCCTAGAATAGGCGTACACCCCAGCCGTGCGCCGTCATTCCGTCACCCCGATGCGCCTTGCCACTGTTCGCCTCGATCAACGACCGCACCTCGCACTGGTCGCGGACGATGCGCTGTACCTGCCGGCTGCTGACAGCGGCTGGCCCGAGTCGATGCTGGGGATGATCGAGGCCGGCCCCGCGGTATGGCGGCGGTATGCCGACGCGCAGGGGCGACTCGCGCAGGGCGCGCGGCGCCTGGCACACGACGCCGTCGAATGGCTCGCGCCGATTCCGCGCCCGCGCAAGAACATCATGTGCCTCGGCTGGAACTACGCCGCGCATGTCGCCGAGAGCGCGCAGGCGAGCGGCCGCCAGGCCGAGGCGCCCACCGACCCGATCGTGTTCACCAAGGCGGTCACCAGCGTCACCGGCCCGTTCGCCGATGTGCCGGCGCAGCCGCAGGTGACGCAGCAGCTCGACTGGGAGGTCGAGCTCGGCGTGATCATCGGCGTCGGCGGACGCGGCATCGCACGCCGCCACGCGCTCGAGCACGTGTTCGGCTACACCGTGATCAACGACCTGTCGGCGCGCGACCTGCAGTTCCGCCACAAGCAGTTCTTTCTCGGCAAGAGCCTGGATGGCAGCTGCCCGATGGGCCCGGTGATCGTCACGCGCGAGGAGATCCCGGACCCGCAGAATCTGCGGCTGCGCGCGCGCGTCAACGGCGTGCTCAAGCAGGATGACAACACCCGCCACATGGTGTTCGACGTGGCCACGATCGTGAGCGTGCTGTCGGCCGGCATGACACTCGAACCCGGCGACATCATCGCCACCGGCACGCCGAGCGGTGTCGGCTTCGCGCGCACCCCGCCCGAGTTCCTGCGCGCCGGTGACGTGGTCGAGTGCGAGATCGCGGGCATCGGTGGGCTGCGCAACCGCATCGTCTGAGGGCGCGGCCGCCCGTTGCGTGCTGGTGTTCGGCGCGAGCGGCTACATCGGCTCGCACCTGGTGCCGCGCCTGGTGGCGCACGGCGTGCGCGTGCGTGCCGCCGCGCGCAACCGCGCGCTGCTCGAGGCGCGCGGCTGGCGTGACGTGGAGCTCGTCGCCGCCGATGCGCTCAAACCGGACACGCTGCCGGCGGCCCTTGCCGGCATCGACGTGGCCTATTACCTGGTGCATTCGATGGCCGCGGGGCGCGCCTTTGGCCGGCTCGACATCGAGGCGGCGGACAATTTCGCGCGCGCCGCGCAGGCCGCCGGGGTACGGCGCATCGTCTACCTCGGGGGCATTGCCCCGTCCGACGCGCGCTCCGAGCACCTGACCTCGCGCGTCGGCACGGGCGAGCGCTTGCGCCGCGGCGGCGTGCCGGTCACGGAGATTCGCGCCGGCATCATCGTCGGGCCGGGCTCGGCGGCGTTCGAGGTGATGCGCGATCTCGTCTACCACCTGCCGCTCATGGTCACGCCGCGCTGGGTGCGTTCCAAGTCCCCGCCGATCGCGCTCGACAACCTGCTCGAGTACCTGGTGCGGGTGCCGGAGATCGCGGCCACCGCCGGTCAGACCTATGACGCGGCCGGGCCGGAGCTGCTGTCGTACGAGGAAATGATGCTGCAGCTCGGCGAGTTCATCGGGCGACGTCCACGCATCATCCCGGTGCCGGTCCTGACGCCGAGGCTGTCGTCGTACTAGTTGCGACTCATCACCGCGGTGCCGACCAACATTGCGCGCGCCCTGATCGAAGGGCTGCGGCACGACATCGTGGCCGATGATCGGGCGCTGCGCGCGCTCGTTCCGCAGAAGCTGCTGACCTTTCGCGAGGCGGTGCAGGCCGCGTTCGACGCCGAGCGGCGCCACGCCGTGGTATCGCGCTGGGTGGAGGGCGTGTTCATGCTGCGCGACTACAATCCGGCCTACGCCTTCTACGCCAGGAAGGCGAGCGGCAGCGCCGTGACGCGCGCCGCGCCAGCGGCGGTGTGGGCGCAGGTTGCCGCGATCGGCGGCGCCAACCGCTACTACTACGCCAACTGGCTGTGGTGGCTGCGCGAGGCGATCGACTGGCTGGTGGGCGGCGCCGGGCGAAGTCACGGACGGCGCGACCCGCAGACGGTGCGCGTCGGCGACGTGATCGATTCCTGGCGCGTGATCGGCGTGGAGCCGCAGCGGCGGCTGACCCTGCAATTCGGCATGAAGGCGCCAGGCGCCGGGGTGTTCGAGTTCGAGATCAGTCCGCAGGCGAGCGGCTTGACGCGCGTGACCGCCACCGCCTACTGGCATCCGGCCGGCATCTGGGGGCTGCTCTACTGGTACGCCATGATGCCGGCGCATCGGTTCGTGTTCCGCGGCCTGGCCCGCGCCATCTGCCGGCGCGCCGAGGCGGCGGCAGCGCGGTAGGCGCGCGGCCGGACGGCCTTCGGCCGGCCCCGGAGGGCGCGCTTGATGCCGGTCAATGCGCGCCGCCGGCGATGCGCGCAGGGTGGCGGGGACTGCCGGAGCCCACCCATGGATGCCAAGACGCGCGACCTGATCCTGGAACTGCTCGCCAGCCACAACGTACTGCACCTGGGCACGCTGCGCGGCGACGGCTATCCGCAGGTCACCACCGTGGAATACGCGAGCGACGGCCTGACCATTTACGTCGCCACCGACAAGGACAGCCAGAAGGCCTACAACATCCGCCATCACGACAAGGTATCGCTCGCCATCGACCGCGACTACGCCGACTGGCACCAGATCCGCGGCCTGTCGATGGCGGCGAGCGCCGAGGTGCTGAGCGATCCGGACGAGATCGCCCACGCGCTCGCCTGTCTTGCCGCCAAGTTTCCGGCCCAGGCGAGCCTGTTTGATCCCGAGACGGCAGGTGACATGGCGGTCATCCGGATCACGCCGCGCGTGATCTCGGTGCTCGACTACACGCGCGAGTTCGGACACACCGATCTGGTGACGGTATGATGCGAAGCGCCATCACGAAACATTGACGACGGGGGACACATGAAACGCACCAGGACAGTGGTCAGGCGGGCGCTGCGGCTGATGCTCGGCGCCGGCGCGGCGCACGCCGCCGAACCGCTGGGCGTGACGGTCTACGCGGGAGCCAAAGCGGAAGCTGCCGCCAAGGTCGTGGCGTTCTACAGGCAGCAGGGCCTGCAGTACGTCGGCGGCGATGCCCAGAACGCCATGTTCAAGAAGGGCGAGACCGACGCCACCGTCCAGCGGCCGTGGACGGACACGAAGACCGGCCCGCTCAACCAGACGACCCTGGTCTCGATCGTGCAGCCGGCGCGCTGACGCGCCCCGGTCGTTGCCCTCCCCGACGCCCGCATGTCGCTCGAGCAATTCGAGAACTGGTCGCTCATCCTCGGCGTCGGGGCACTCATCGCCTACATGCTGTTCATCATCTGGCGCCTGGCCAAGGACTCGAAGGCCGGGCGCTTCGGGTTGTTCGTGCTGCTGCTCGCACTGGGACTCGGCTTCCTCGGCCTGATCGCCAAGGCGATTCTGGTGGAGATCCTCGAAAAGTAGCCGCGCACCACGCTCAGCGCGGCGCGAGCAGCGCAAGGGATAGCTGCGGCCAATAGGTGATGATCAGCACGGCCACGGCCAGGATCGCGAGGAACGGCAGGCTCGCGCCGGCGAGCAGCGCGACCGAGCGCTTGAAGCGGTAGCTGGCGATGAACAGGTTCATGCCCACCGGCGGCGTGAAGTAGCCGAGCTGCATGTTGGCGAGGAACACGATGCCGAGATGCACCGGGTGGATGCCGAAGGCGACCGCGAGCGGCAGGATGAGCGGCACGATCAGCACCAGCGCCGAGAAAATATCGAGCAGCATGCCGACGATCAGCAGGAAGCCGTTGAGCAGCAGCAGGAAGGTGAGCTGGTCCTTGACGTGCGCGCGCACGTAGTCGAACAGCCGCATCGGCACCTCGGCGTCGATCAGGTAGTTGGTCGAGGCGAGCGCCACGCCGAGGATGATGAGCACGCCGCCCACCACCACCATGGACTCGCGCATCACGCGCGGCAGGTCGCGCAGCGCGATCTCGCGGTAGATGAACACCTCCACGATCAGCACGTACAGCACCGACACCGCCGCCGCCTCGGAGGCGGCGAACACCCCGCTGTAGATGCCGCCCAGCACGATGAGCGGCAGCGGCAGCTCCCAGATCGCCTCGCGCAGCGCGCCGGCCACCTCGGGCCACGAGAACGCCGCCCGCGCGTGCTCGAGACGCCAGCCGGCCCACATGCCGTAGACCGCCAGCAGCACCACCATGAGCAGCCCGGGCAGCAGCCCGGCGAGGAACATGTCGTCGATCGACACCGGCTGGCCGAGATCGAGCTGCTGCGCGATCACGCCGTACAGGATCAGCACGATCGACGGCGGGAACAGCAGCCCGAGGCTGCCGGAGGAGGTGAGCAACCCGAGCGTGAAGCGCTCGCCGTAGCCCGCCTCGCGCAGCGCCGGCAGCAGCAGCCCGCCGATGGCGATGATGGTGACGCCGGAGGCGCCGGTGAGTGCCGTGAAGATCGCGCAGGCCACCAGCGCCACGATCGCCATGCCGCCCGGCAGCCAGCCGAGCAGCGCATCGGTCAGGCGCACCAGGCGGTGCGAGGCGCGGCTTTCCGACAGCAGGTAGCCAGCGAAGGTGAACAGCGGGATCGCCACCAGCACCGGCGAGTCGACCAGCCGGTAGATCTCAATCGCGACCACCGACAGATCGACCTCGGAGGTGTAGAACCCGAGCAGGGCGAGCGCCGCGATCACGGCGAACAGCGGCATGCCGAGCGCCGCCAGCAACACCAGCGCGATCGCGGCGGCGGTGATCATGCGCGGCGCGGCGCGAGCTCGCGCGCACGTTCGACGGCGAACAGCCCGTAGCGCCCGGCCAGGACGAGGAAGGCCAGCGGAATGATGAGCTCGCACACCCACGCCGGCACGGCGCCGAAGGCCTTGGCGCCGGCCTGGTAATCGGAGTACACAAAGCGCGTGGCCACACCCGCCATCATCAGGCACACAAGCGCGGTGGCGCTGTCGGTGAGCAGGCGCGCCGCCGCCTTCAGGCGCGGCGGCAGGAAGCGGGCGAGCGCGCTCACGACGATGTGCTGATCGAGGCGCGCCGCGACCATCGCGCCGATCAAGCCGGTCCACAACACCAGCACGCGCACCAGCGGGTCGGCCCACAGGATGCCGACGCCGAACAGGTTGCGCAGCGCGATCTGCGTGACGGCGAAGCCGATCATGGCGGTGAGCACCGCCACGAGGATCATGTCCTCGGCGAGCAGGATGGTGCGGCGCAGGCGCTCGAACACGTGGCCGGCGTCAGCGCGTCGCGCCCGACGCCTGGCGTCGGTACGCGGTGAGATGCCCCTGCAGCGTGTCCCACATCGACTTGCTGTACACGCCGCTCGCGGCCAGGCGCTCGCGCGCCTGGCGTGCCGCCTCCTGCCACTGCACGAGCTTCTCGGGTGCCACCGCGACAAACTCGATGCCCTGGCGCCTGAGCGCCTCGCGCGCACCGGCCTGGTCGGCGCGGTTGTGCCGGTCGATGTCGCGCATCGCCTCGCTGAGGAGCTCGCGCACCGCGGCCTGGTCGGCGGGGGCGAGCTTCTCGAAGGCGCGCCGCTCGATGATCAAGGCCCCGAAGATGTAGAGCAGCGGCGTGTCGGTGACGTACTTGAGCCGGGTGTACCACTGCAATGCGACCGCACCGACCGGCGAGATCGCGACCGTGTCGATCATGCCGGTCTGCAACCCGGTCATGACATCGGACAACGGCAGCGTCACCGGCGACAGCCCCACGGTGTCGAACACCGCGCGCGCGATCGGGTCGTTGGGCGGCAGCCAGACCTTGCGCCCCTTGACGTCCTCCAGCCCGCGCACCGGCTGGCTCGCGAACAGGTGCGCGAAGCCGCCGTCGGCGAGGCCGAAGCTCACGAAGCCACTGCGCTCCAGGCCCTGCTGGATGAGCGGGTCCATGCGCGTGCGCACGTAGTCGACCTCGGCGAACGAATTGAACACCAGCGGCAGGCTGTAGATCTGCGAGTCGGGATAGATGGCATCGAGGCTGCCGCCCGCGAGCATGCCGCCGTGCAGCTGGCCGGCGCGGATCTTGCGCAACACCGCATCGTCATTGCCCATCACCCCGCCGGGGTAGAACTTGAGCTGCACGCGCCCCTGGGTGCGCGCGGCGACCTGCTCGGCGGCCGCGCGCATGCGCGTCATCCACTGGGTGCCGTCGGGCGCGAGCGTGGCGATCTTGAAGGTCGTGGCGGCGAGCGCGCCGCCCGGCCCCGCCAGCAGCATCAGTGCCAAGAGACAGCCGGCGAGCTTGCGCATCACGTCCTCCTTGTCAGAAATACTGGTCGGCACCCGCCAGCAGCTGCGCCGCGCGCTGCTTGGCGAGCGTGTTGCTGAGCGTGAGCCCCGGCGCGCGCGTCTCGGCCGCCAGCACCTCGTGGAGCAGCCGGTCGTGCAGGTCACGGTCGAACTGGGCACGCGCGTAGCGCTCCGCGTACAGCACCTTGGCCATGAGATTGCGCCCTTGCGAGAGCGCGACGGCGCGCTCGAAGTGCTCGCGCGCCACCTCCGGACGGCCGCCGGCGACCGCCGGCAGCAGGCTCTCCAGCACGCCCATGTACAACTGCGCGCCGCCCTGATCGTGGGCCGGGTCGAGCGCCAGCACGCGCGCGAGCACCGCCTTGAGCTTCGGCAGCTCCGCCACGGCGTTCCAGTCGCTCGCGCGCGCCTGGATCCACCCGGCCCAGGCCGCGGCGTAGCCATACAGGGCGCGCGTGTCATCGCGCGTGAACTGCGGCAGCTCCCGGGCGAGGTCGTCGAACGGCGCCGTGCGCAGCGCGCATGCCGCCGCGCTGTGCGCGCACAGCGCGCGCTCGCCATAGTCACGTGCGCGCGCGGTCAAGCGCCGGGCACGCTCCGGCTCATTCGCAAATGCGCCGGCATAGGCGCCATAGAGGCGCGCCCCGGCGAGCAGCAGGTTGGCGTTGTCGGGATCGTCGGCGATCAGCCCGTCGATCAGCAGCAGATAGGCGGGCGCGCCCTGCTCCACCGTTTGCGGATCGTCCTGATCGAGCACCGCCTGGTTGAGGCGCGTCATGAGCGCCTGCGTCGGGCTCACGCATCCGCCGAGCGCCGCCAGCGCGCCGGCGATGAGCGCGGCATGCATCCAGGGAATCGGGCGGCGGAGGCGCAATGGCAGGGAAGGCTCCCGGTCGGCGTGGTCTTGTTGCTTGTTTGCCGCGGCGGTCGGCGGTGCGGATGCGCCCCGCCGCGGCGGCTGCAATCAAAACGGAAAAGAACCACGCCGTCAATCGCGTGCGCGTGGCGTGCGCGGAAAAAAAGAGCCCCGCGGACGGGGCTCGCATTACGCCAACATGGCGCCACTGGGAGGAGAGAACCGGACAGCAGAATTCCGGGCGGACGGCGCACCGCCCGCGGGAGTACGCTACGACCCGGGCATGAAACTGCCGTGACACCGCGATGACCGTTACGCGCATCGCTACCGGCGTGCGCCACGGCTGAGCGCACAATGCCGGCGGCCGCCGCGGCAGACGGACGCGCGCTCGCTTCGGCGCGACCGAAGGTAGTAGTCGCGTCATCCGTGCGATGGTAGCGTGCCCGCGCCTGGCAGGCAGTGATTGGCCGCCAGGCACAAGAAGGGGAGATGGACGCAGGGCGTCACGGAAGAACCAACGCGCTGCACCATCACGTGACCAGTCGCACGAATCCGGAGGATTCATCCATGCTCAAGAAACACGTCCTGCTCGCTGCCGCGGCCCTCGCCCTGGCGTTTCCATCCCTGACCAGCATTGCCGACGACAAGCCGCGCGGCGATGCCGCCTGCCCGGTAGGGCTGGTGAGCGGCATGACGCTCGATACGGAGTTCGGTCCGGGAAGTGCGGCGCTCACCCACTGCCTCGAGCGCCGGCACGACGTCAAGCTGGTCATGCAGATCAATCAGTACTGTCTCGACAACGTTCCGAACGCCCAGTGCACGCGCCCGTTTGGTCTGGTGCACGCCGCCAACATGGTTGATGACTACGACATCACCCACGGCATGATCCCCGGCCGGGACTATGAGTTCGTGGTGGTCGCACACACCGCCGGCGGCGCGCTGATGCTCAAGGAGAGTCCGTTCGCCAATCAGGTGCGCGCCCTGCAGGCGCGCGGCGTGAAGTTCTACATGTGCCAGAACGCCACCCGCGCCCTGATCCGTAACGGCACCCTGCCGCTGGGGGATGCCACCTCGCACCTGATCGAGGGCGTGGAGTACGTGACCGCCGGCGTCACCGCCATCGTTGATTTTCAGAAGCGCGGCTATCGCTACGTGCAGCCCTGAGTGCGGCCGCCCGCCGCCGTCCCACGGCCCCGCCGCCGGGCGGGGCCGCCTATGCGG
>CAZVUN010000002.1:0-68168 GCA_964629975.1 uncultured Acidiferrobacteraceae bacterium
GATAAGGCGAAACAAGCCGCATGATTCAGGCGACAACTACCTTGACGCGCGCCGCGCTGAACGAGGCGATCGCGCGGTTCGGCACCCCGGAGATCTTCAATACCGACCAAGGCGCCCAGTTCACCAGCGAGGCGTTCCTCACGGTATTGGAGGGCAAGAAAATCCGTATCAGCATGGACGGCAAGGGTCGCTGGCGCGACAACGTGTTCGTCGAGCGGCTTTGGCGCTCGGTCAAGTACGAGGAAGTGTACCTCAAGGCCTACGACACCGTGCCCGAGGCACGCGCGAGCCTTGCCAAGTACTTTGCGTTCTACAATCATGAACGCGGCCATCAGTCCCTCGATCGGCAGACACCATGGCAGGTCTATACCGCCACGACGTTCGCCTATGTGGCCTGATGACTCGTCATGCGGATGAACCACCTAAGAAGCCGCAATGACTGTCCAAGGGACGGGGTCCACTTCACAGCTCTCGATGGAGACGCACTCGCGCATGATGATGCCAACCGCGACTTGTTGATGGATGGGTTTTATATCGAAGAAAACGCGCATATCTGGTCTGCACCGCACTCACGTGTGCTGTTGACGCGAACGAAAAAGCAAGAATTTTTGCGGGTCAAGGGTTATCTACCAGATATCACACGCTATCCGTCTGCGGTTTTCGAACTCCGTGTGGCAACGACCGAGCGCTATGTAGGCGACCACATATTTGGAAAATATTTGGTCCGGCGAGCAGGGTTATTCGAGTTCCGTGTGCCCTTGCCCGAAGACGCACGCGGCAAGAAGCACATACTTATAGATATGTTTGGCTCACGCTTTGACACGCAAGGGAGGGACGCGCGTGATCTCTCGTGGGTGTTGGTTTCGGTGTCGCTGGAATGAGCGGATGCCAACGATAGTCAAGCTGCTCCGCCCCGATCAGTACATCAAGAACGGTTTTGTCTGGCTGGGCATGATTTTCGCCCAGCGGTGGGACTGGCAGACATTTGGTGAGGTCGCCGTTGCGTTCACGGCGTTCTGCGCCGCGGCGAGTGCTGTCTACGTATTCAACGACATTCTCGATGTTGAGGCGGACCGGCGGCACCCGGTGAAACGCCACCGGCCGATCGCCAGCGGCGCGGTGTCGCCTTCACAGGCATGGCTTGTCTGTGCCGCATTCGCGGTGCTGGCGATTGTTCTGGCGGGTTTTGTCAGCACGATGACATCCGGATTGATTCTCGCCTATCTCGCCATCAATGCCGCCTATTCTTGGCGACTGAAACATGTCGCGATTCTCGACGTGTTCATTATCGCTGCTGGATTTATGCTGCGTATTCTCGCGGGTACCCTCGGCGTTGGCATCGACCCCTCGCAGTGGCTGTTGCTGACGGGTCTTATGTTGACCTTGTTTCTAGGATTCGCGAAGCGACAAGCAGAGCTGCTGATGCTGGCGAACGCCGGCAAGACCGATCGCGGCGCGACACGCCGGGTGCTGGATGACTACAGCCCCGCGATTCTGGATTTGTTTCTCGGTGTGACTGCAGCCTGCACGGTGCTGAGCTACGGCCTTTATACCGTCAGTCCGGAGACGCTCGCGGCGCATGGCACGGGAGCGCTTTTCTACACCGTTCCATTCGTCATCTATGGGATATTTCGCTATGTGTTCTTGCTGCATCGGCGCAACCGCGGCAACGATGCGGCGTCCGATTTCCTCACCGACCGGCATTTGCTGCTGACGGTACTGGGCTGGCTGGTTGTGACCCTTGCGGTCCTCGCATGAGTGGGCTACAGATCGCGGGATGGCGCTTCCGGGCTCTGATTTTCTCGATACTCGTCGCGGTTTCAGGTTATCTTGCTGTTTCTCTCTGGGGCGGGTGGGAGGCGGTGACGATTGCCGTGGCGCGGGTGGGAGCAGCCGGCATGGCTGCGGCGCTGGCAATGTCGCTCGTCAACTACGTTCTTCGCTTCATCCGCTGGCAGATGTATCTCGGTGCCCTCGGACATCGCATCCCGTGGCTCACCAACGGGCGAATCTATCTGGCCGGCTTCGCGCTGACCACCACGCCGGGAAAAGCAGGCGAGGCGATCCGAAGCGTTTTCCTCAAGCGCTGGGGTGTTGGATACGCTGCAAGTCTCGCGGCCTTCCTGAGCGAGCGCTTGTCGGATCTCATCGCTGTCGTGCTGCTGGCGCTGGTGGGGCTCACGTTCTATCCGGAGGCGCGAGTGCTCGTAGCGACGGGAGCTGTCGCGGTGGTTGTTGCGCTCGTCGCGCTCTCGCAAGAGCCCTTTTTGCGCCGCTGGCACGAGCGCAGCCGCGCGGGCCTGGGATGGGCCGGAAAGTGGTGGCATCGCCTCCTGCACCTGTTGCTCGAGGCGCGACGATGCCACCGGCCGGGACTGCTCGCCGTAGCGACAGCGCTCAGTCTGGTAGCGTGGAGCGCAGAAGCGCTCGCATTTCACTGGCTATTGCAATGGCTGGGCGGCGATTTCCCGATGGCGTTCGCCTTTTTCGTCTATGCCCTGTCGATGCTGGCGGGGGCGGCAAGTTTTCTGCCCGGCGGGCTTGGTGGTGCCGAGGCGGTAATGGTGAGTCTGCTTGTGTGGAAGGGCTTGCCGGTGCCGCAGGCGGTGGCCGCTACAGTGCTGATCAGGCTGGCGACACTGTGGTTCGCAGTGGGGCTTGGAATCGTGGCGCTGTTGTCCGGGGGAAAGAGCGAAGGGACGGCATGAGGTCTCCTGGTTCGTGGAACCGCATTCCCGCCGTGCGCCATGCCGGGGTCTTGCGGATTACTGAACGGTTTGCAGCGTTACCCCGGCTTCGAAGCGAGAGGGATCGGCTACTGCCGCACGGCAACGGACGAAGCTACGGAGACCTGTGCCTCAATGCCGGCGGAACCCTGCTGCTCACACGCGGCCTCGACCGGCTTATTCAGTTGGACCCTGCGCGCGGCATTATCCGATGCGAAGCGGGGGTATTGCTGTCGGAGCTGTTGGCGCTCACGGCACCGCAAGGCTGGTTTCTTCCCGTCACGCCGGGTACGCAGTACGTAACCATCGGCGGCGCGATCGCCAACGATGTGCACGGCAAGAACCATCACCGCGCTGGGAGTTTCGGCTGTCACGTGCGGGTGCTGGAGCTGCTGCGCTCAGATGGCCGGCGCATCGAGTGCGGGCCGGATCAGAATACGGATTGGTTCGCGGCAACGGTTGGCGGGCTCGGGCTTACCGGGTTGATCACCTGGGCGGAGCTGCAGCTCGTGCCGATCGCAAATCCATTTATGTGGGTCCGTACCTGGCGTTTTCGGGATCTCAACGAGTTCTGGGATCTCAATGACGAGGCCGAGCGCCATTACTCCTACACCGTCGCGTGGGTCGACTGCCTCGCGAGGGGGTCGCGCATGGGGCGAGGGGTTTATTTTGCCGGCCAGCATGCGCCGCCCCAGGCGCACTTGCCACCGTATCGGACGCGTCGCTTCAGCGTTGCTGCCGATCCGCCATTCTCGCTCGTGAACCGTCCTTCGCTCGCGGTATTCAACTTTCTCTACTATCATCGCCCCGTTTCAACCAGGCCGACGTTGCAGCACTATGTGCCGTTCTTTTATCCGCTCGACAAGATCGAGAACTGGAACCGAATCTACGGACGCAAGGGTTTCTACCAGTACCAGTGCGTGCTGCCGCGGGCGGTGGAGCGTGAGGCGCTCAGGGAACTGCTCGAAGCGATCGCGCGCAGCGGGCAGGGTTCGTTCCTCGCGGTACTCAAGACCTTCGGAGACGTCCGGTCTCCAGGGCTGCTTTCCTTTCCCCGCGCCGGAGTGACATTGGCCCTGGATTTTCCAAACCGCGATCTGACCACGCACAGGCTGTTTGAGCGACTCGATCGCGTGGTCATGGACGCCGGGGGCGCATTATATCCAGCCAAGGATGCGCGCATGCCGGGGGAAATGTTCCGGCGTGGGTTTCCGGCGTGGCAGGAGTTTGCGCGCTACCGGGATCCAGCGTTTTCGTCGAATTTCTGGCGGCGAGTCGTGGAGAGCGAAGGTTGAACAACATCATTATCTTCGGTGCGACATCGGCGATCGCCGAAGCCACAGCCCGGGAGTGGGTAGGTCGAGGCTGTTCGCTGTTCTTGGTAGCACGCAACGCAGCCAAGCTTGATGCGGTACGCGAGGACTTGCGCGTCCGTGCGGGACCGGGTCAGCGTATCGAGTCGGCTGTCGCTGACCTTAACGACTTCAGCCGGCATGCTGAGTTGATCGAGCAGGCGGAGCGAACCCTTGGCGGCATCGACGTGGCGCTCATTGCGCACGGCACATTGCCGGTACAGCTCGAGTGCGAGCGTTCGGTGGACAAGACACTGGCGGAACTCAGGACCAATGCGCTGTCGGTCGTTTCGCTAGTAACGTTGTTGGCGAATTACTTCGAATCGCGCACCGCCGGCACGATCGCCGTGATCAGCTCGGTGGCGGGGGACCGGGGGCGGAAGAGCAATTACGTGTACGGCGCTGCCAAGGGCATGGTCACGCGGTTTCTTGAAGGGGTGCGTCATCGGCTGGCCAGCAAAGGGGTAACCGTGGTGACGATCAAGCCGGGATTCGTCGTTACGCCAATGACGAAGGACTTCGATCGCACCGGACTGCTGTGGGCGGAGTCCCAGACGGTCGCGCACGGCATCGTTCGGGCCGTAGAGCGGAAACGGGAGGTCGTTTATCTTCCGTGGTTCTGGCGATTCATCATGTTTGCCATTCGTCACATTCCCGAACGAATCTTCAAGCGTTTGAACCTGTGACGATGCGGGTCGCGCTGTTCGATTTCGACGGCACGCTGACCCGCCGCGACACGCTCATGCCGTATCTTCGGTTTGTGGTGGGCACACCGGCCTTCCTAGCGGGTGTCGCGCGACTCGCGCCGTCGCTTCTTGCCTATACCGCCGGTTTGCTTCGAAACGATCGCGCCAAGGAAGCGGTGTTGACGCATTTCCTGCGTGGACGCAGCATCGGTACCCTTCGGGAGGCGGGCGAGATATTTGCGCGGCGAACACTCCCGCGGATGGTGCGGCCGCAGGCGCTAGGGTGGCTGTCCAGGCACCGGGCCCGCGGGGATGTGTGTGTGCTCGTGACGGCGTCTCTTGACGTTTATGTCGAGCCTTGGAGCAAGGCGCAGGGGTTCGATGCGATTCTATGCTCGAGACTCGAGACCGAGGGCAATGCCGTGACCGGCCGGTTGGCGGGTGGGAACTGCTACGGCGAGGCAAAGGTTCGTCGTATTAAGGAGTGGCTGGCTGGCCGGGAGACGACGGAGGTGTGGGCATACGGCGACAGCCGGGGGGACCGAGAGATGCTCGAGTTCGCTGACGTGGCGCACTACCGCGGCCGGATGGTAAGAGGCGCCGCTGCAGCCGGACGATTCGCGTGACGCGGGCGATCGTTGGATTGCTCGGCGGCAGCCTGATCCTGCGTGTGACGGCGCCGCCAAGCGTGAGGATGGTTCGAGATCGGTCGGTCCATGGCGGTACAGAATTACGGTGATCGTGCGAACGTGTCACGTAATGCGGTGAGGGAGATTCCTGGACGCATGGAGGAGCACGTCCTCGGAGCCGAAAACGTATGTTCGGTTGTGGTCAACTTCAATGGCGGGCCGCTGTTGGAACGTAGCGTTGCATCCATCCTGTCATCGCCACAGGTTGGCGGGATCGTTGTCGTCGACAACGGCTCGACGGACCGCAGCCTCAATGCTGTTCGGGATCTGGCCGAGCGTGAGCGTCGCCTTTGTTTGATCGAGAATCGGCACAATTTAGGGTTTGCGGTTGCGAGCAATCTTGGGCTGGCTCGGGCGACCGGTGAGTACATTTTGCTGGTCAATCCGGACTGCATCGTTGACCGGCGCGCGATCGAGCGGCTGGCGGCGGTCATGGCGGCCGATGCACGCATCGGCCTGGCCGGATGCGTCATTCGCAACCCGGACGGCAGCGAGCAGCGGGGGGCGCGGCGGCGCATGCCCACACCGTGGCGATCTTTCGTCGAGCTGGCGCGACTCAATAAGCTGTTTCCCGGCAATCCGCGCTTTGTGGGCATCGATATGCGCGACGCGCCCTTGGGCACGGAACCGATGGAGGTCGAGGCGCTCTCGGGGGCGTTTCTCATGGTGCGCCGTGCCGCGCTCGAGGAGGTCGGGCCGCTCGATGAGGGATACTTTCTGCACTGCGAGGACCTCGACTGGTGCATGCGCTTCCGGCAGAAGGGCTGGAAAGTGGTGTTTGTGCCGGACGTGTCGGTCGTGCACGCACAGGGCACCTGCTCTCGTCCTCGCCCCATTCGCGTGGAGTGGCACAAGCATCGCGGGATGATGCGTTTCTATCGCAAGTTCCTGCGCGCGCAATACCCTTCGGTGCTCATGGGTCTCGTGGCTGTTGGCGTCTGGCTGCACTTCGGGTTGCTCGCGACCGTCTATGCGCTGCGCCACGCAGGAAGCGCCCTTGGAATCGTTCGCCGGTGAAAAGCGCGTCGGTGTCCTCGGCGCGACCAGTCTGGTGGGCGCCTGCCTTTTGACGTTGCTTGCGGCTTCTCGATGGAGGGTTGTGGCCTTCAGCCGAAGCGCCGGTGTCGCAAATCGTGCCGATGGACCATCGATCGAGTGGCGAAGGCTCGGAGTGGGCGAACTCGGTGGGGTGCAGAGGGCGCGCGCGGCCGAGGCGGCAATCGCGTACTGGGTATGCCTTGCGCCGATCTGGGTGCTGCCCGATTACCTCGGGATGCTCGAGCGTTTCGCAGCGCGGCGCGTGGTCGCCCTGTCCTCAACCAGCGTCCTTACCAAGAAGCATTCAGCGGATGCTTCCGAGCGGGCACTCGCCCGTCGCCTCGCCGAGGGCGAATCGCGGTTGCTCGAATGGGGGCAGGGACGCGGGATCGAGGTGATGATCCTGCGATCGACCTTGATCTACGGTTTGGGCAGGGATAAGAACATCAGCGCCATTGCGCGCTTCATCCGCCGTTTCGGGTTCTTCCCGTTGGTGTCGCCTGCGCAGGGGCTGCGCCAGCCAGTGCACGCCGCCGATGTGGCGGCGGCCTGTGTGGCGGCCCTGCAGCAGCCGCATTTCCGGCAAAGCGCCTATGACCTGTCGGGGGGTGAAACGCTGACCTACCGCGACATGGTCGCGCGCGTCTTCGCGGCGATGCACCTGCCGGTGCGCTTCCTGCCTCTGCCGGCGTGGGTCTTTCGCCTTGCCGTGGCGGGTCTTCGACTTGTTCCGCGATTGCGCCGCTGGTCGCCGGAAATGGCGCGACGAATGAATATCGATCTGGTGTTCAGCCATTCCGAGGCCGCGCGCGATCTGGCATTTGCACCGCGGGGCTTCGCGCTGGCGCCCGAGGACTTGCCGGCGCGTTAGCCACTTTGGCGCGGGCGCGCCCCGCGGATTGCAGGCGACGACGTCTCACGACCATGGCCGTTCTCCTCCCGGTGCTTGCATGGTTGCTCGCATTGATGCTGACGCGGTACCTGTGCAGCCCGCGATCGTGCTTGCGCATGCTCGACCATCCGAACGAGCGATCATTGCATAGCCGCGCCACACCCCGAGGCGGAGGGCTGGCGATCCTGACAGCAGGTTGCGTGTCACTCGCCTTGCTGGTGGTGTTGCGCGGCGTGTCCGAGGATCTCGTTTGGGTCGCCGCTGGGGCAGCGCTGGTCGCAGCCGTGTCCCTTTGGGACGACCGGTCGGGACTGCCCTCGGCCGTGCGGCTGGCGGCACATGTCATCGCAGCAGGGCTGCTCGTCTTGGGCGGAGTGCAGTTGACGCACGTCGTGCTGCCGGGTGTTTCGTTGTCGATATCCGAGCCGCTGCTCATTGCGCTTGCCATCTTGTTCACGGTGTGGATGACCAATCTGTACAACTTCATGGACGGCATGGATGGCTTCGCCGGTGGCATGGCGGTCATCGGTTTTGCGACGTTCGCGCTGTTTGGCTGGCGTGCGGGCCACGAGAACTTTGCGGCCGTGAGCCTGGTCTTTGCCGCGGCATCGGCGGGATTTCTGGTCTTTAACTTTCCGCCGGCGCGCATTTTCATGGGCGATGTCGGATCATCGACGCTCGGATTCCTGGTTGCGGCCTTGAGCATCTGGGGTGCTCGCGACGGGGTGTTCCCGCATTGGGTTGCAGTGCTGGTGTTTTCCCCGTTTGTCGTCGATGCGACGGTGACGCTTTTCCGGCGCCTGTTCCGCGGTGAGCGCATCTGGCAGGCGCATCGGACCCACTACTACCAGCGGCTGGTGCGTCTGGGCTGGGGGCATCGAAAGACCGTGCTATGGGAGTACCTGCTCATGCTGGCCTGCGCGGCTTCCGCTCTGTGGGTGATCCGGCTGCCGGTGGCGGGCCAGTGGGCGGTGATTCTCGCCTGGGGCATCATCTATGCCGGCTTGGCCCTGCTTGTTACACAGCTTGAACAGCGCGCGAATCCGGATACAGCCGCGCCCCGGCCATAAGCCCTTGCTCGGACATGGTATTATGCCCTTGCAACGTAGTACCCATGCCACCTACCGCAAACGGACCCGAACGAAATGAAGCTTGGAAGCATGCTGCGTAACCGCTGGGCGGCGCTCTCCCATGATGTCGTGATGATTCCCGCCGCATGGTTGGGCGCCTACTGGTTGCGATTCAACCTGGAGCCGGTACCGGATGCGTTCATGCAGCGCGCGCTCACCTTGCTTCCGCTGGTGATCGTGGTCCAGGCGGCGGCCTTCTGGCATTTTGGCTTGTATCGCGGGGTGTGGCGCTTTGCTTCGTTGCCCGATCTGTTGCGCATCGCACAGTCGGTAGTGGTCGGGGTGGTGCTTTCGGTCGTCGCGATTGTCGCGTTACGGGGCATGGAGGGCATTCCGCGCGCGGTGTTCCCGCTGCATGCGCTGTTGTTGCTGACATTGCTGGGCGGGCCGCGCTTTCTGTATCGCTGGATCAAGGATCGCGGTGTCTACGACGCGGTGAGCCAGCGCGCGCTGATCGTCGGCGCCGGCACGGCCGGGGAAATGCTCGCGCGCGACCTGCTGCGGGATTCGGAAGTGCCGTTCCACCCGGTTGCATTCGTGGACGACGATACCAAGAAGACGGGGCGGGAAATCCATGGCATTCGGGTCGCGGGCACCTGTGACCAGATTCCCGAGGTAGTCGAACGGTTGCGTATCGACTTGATTCTGCTCGCGTTGCCCTCGGCGAGCAGCGCGCAGACGCGGCGCATCGTGGAAATCTGTGAACGCAGCGGCGTGCCATTCCGGACCCTCCCCCGCATGCAGGATCTGGTGAGCGGGCAGGTGAGCCTCCAGGCCATTCGCAATGTCGAGATCGAGGACCTGCTCGGCCGCGACAGGGTCACGCTCGACTGGAATTCGATTCAAGCTGCGCTCACGGGAAAGTGCGTCATGGTCACCGGGGGCGGCGGATCGATCGGCACCGAGTTGTGTCGCCAGATCGCGCGCTTGAGCCCGTCGCGTCTGATCGTGTTCGAGCAGAGCGAGCACAATCTTTACGAAATCGACCGCGAGTTGCGCGGCAAGTTTACCGACCTCGCCCTGACGGCGGTGCTGGGCGATGTGACCGATGCGGTCGCAATCAACCGTACCCTGGGCGCCTATTGCCCGCAGGTGATCTTTCACGCCGCCGCCTACAAGCATGTACCGCTGCTGGAGGATCAGATCCGCGCGGCGGCGATCAACAACGTGCTCGGCACAAACGTCGTGGCCGCTGCCGCGGTTCGGCACAGCTGTGAGTGCTTTGTGCTGATATCGAGTGACAAGGCGGTCAATCCCGCCAACGTCATGGGAATGACCAAGCGTGTCGCGGAAGCGGTGTGCCAAGGGCTGAATGGCCGGGCGCGCACGCGCTTCGTCACGGTTCGGTTCGGCAACGTACTCGGCTCGGCGGGCAGTGTCATCCCGCTGTTCCAGGAGCAGATCGCCGCTGGCGGACCGGTGACCGTGACGCACCCGGAGATCACGCGCTATTTCATGACCATCCCGGAGGCCTGCCAGCTGATCCTGCAGGCGGGCGCGATCGGAAACGGCGGTGAGATCTTCGTGCTGGACATGGGCAGGCCGATCAAGATCGCGTATCTCGCCGAGCAGCTCATCCTCTTGTCCGGGAAGAGGCCGGGCGAGGACGTGAAGATTGTCTATACTGGACTGCGTCCGGGCGAGAAGCTTTATGAAGAGCTGTTTCATGAACGCGAGCAACTCGATCCGACGCGGCACCCGAAGATCCTGCTGGCACATCCGCCGCAGCCCGGGCGCGAAGACATTGAGCAGGGGCTGGGCGAGCTGCGCGCCGCCTGCGAACGCGGCGATGAAGCCGCGATCCGCGGGGTGCTGTGGCAACTGGTGCCGGAACACACGGCGCGGCGCCTGAAGGTGATCTCCGAGGAACGCGCTACCGTGTAGCGCGGCGGCAGGACGCACCAAGAATCAAGACCAAGCGTTGGGGGCGTAGTTCCATATGAAATTGACTGTTGTGGGCACCGGCTACGTCGGGCTGGTGACCGGGGCGTGCTTTGCGGAAATGGGCAACGAGGTTACCTGCGTCGACGTCGATGAGCGCAAGATTCAGGGACTCAAGAACGGGGTGCTGCCCATCTACGAGCCCGGGCTCGAGGCGGTGGTGTTGCGCAACTGCAAGGAAGGGCGCCTGCACTTCGTGACATCGCTGGGCGACGCGCTCGCGAAATCGCCGGTCTACTTCATCGCGGTCGGCACCCCGCCCGGGGAAGACGGTTCGGCCGACCTGCAGTACGTGCTGGCGGTGGCCCGGGACATCGGCCGGCGCATCGATGACTACGCCTTGGTAGTGGACAAGTCGACAGTCCCGGTCGGTACCGCTGACAAGGTGAAGGCGGCAATCCGTCACGAGCTCAAGAGCCGCGGCGTCGATGTGCCGTTCGATGTCGCCAGCAACCCGGAGTTTCTGAAGGAGGGTGCGGCGGTCGAGGACTTCATGAAGCCCGACCGGGTGGTGGTCGGCACCGAGAGCGAGCGCGCGCGCGCGATCATGCACGAGCTGTACGCGCCCTTCATGCGCACCCATGAACGCCTGCTGTTCATGGGCGTGAAGGAGGCCGAGATGACCAAGTACGCGGCCAACTGCATGCTGGCGACCAAGATTTCGTTCATGAACGAGATGTCGAACCTGTGTGATCGCATGGGCGTGGACGTCGAAGCGGTGCGCAAGGGCATTGGTTCGGATTCGCGCATCGGCTATTCCTTCATATATCCGGGCGCCGGCTACGGCGGCTCGTGCTTCCCCAAGGACGTCAAGGCGCTGATCCACATGGCGCATGCGCACGACTTCGAGCCAAAGGTCTTGCTGGCGGTCGAGGAGCGCAACGAAGCCCAGAAGCACGTCCTGTTCGAGAAGATAACCGCGCGTTTCGGCAACGATCTGTCGCGCTTGCGGTTCGGTCTGTGGGGGCTCGCGTTCAAGCCCGGCACCGATGACATGCGCGAGGCACCCTCGGTCGTGCTGCTGCATGAGCTGATCGGGGCCGGCGCGACCGTGCAGGCCTATGACCCCGTGGCCATGCCGACCGCGCGGCGCGAGCTGCCGGATGCCTGGTTCCGCGATGGCAAGCTCGCCTTCGCGGATGGTCAGTACGATGCGCTCGCGGGCGCCGATGCCCTGGTGCTGGTTACGGAGTGGAAGCCGTTTCGCCATCCGGATTTTGCACGCATCAAGCAGCTGATGCGCCAGCCGGTGGTGTTCGACGGGCGCAATCAGTACGAGCCGCAGCAATTGCGCGAGCTCGGCTTCGAGTACAAGGGTATCGGTCGTTAGGATTCCGAGGTCGGCACACCATGAAGCGCGTCACCAAAGCGGTCTTTCCGGTTGCGGGTCTGGGCACCCGATTCCTGCCCGCCACCAAGGCGAGCCCGAAGGAGATGTTGCCGATCGTCGACAAGCCGCTCATCCAATACGCGGCCGAGGAGGCGATCTCGGCCGGCATTGACGAGCTCATTTTTGTTACCGGGCGCAACAAGCGTTCCATCGAGGATCACTTCGACAAGGCCTACGAACTCGAGGCCGAGCTGGCCGCCAAGGGCAAGAACGCGATGCTGGACGCGGTGCGCAATGTGCTGCCGCACAACGTGTCGTGCGTGTACATCCGCCAGGCCGAACCGCTTGGACTGGGGCATGCGGTGCTGTGCGCGAAACAGGTGGTCGGCGATGACCCGTTTGCGGTGATCCTCGCCGACGACCTGATCAGCGCCGAGCCGAGCGCGCTCGAACAGATGGTGGATCTGTACGATCACTACCGCTGCTCGGTGATTGGCGTGCAGAACGTGCCGCGTGAGGACACGCGCAGCTACGGCATCGTGAAGGGCAACCTGGTCGCGGAGCGTCTGCAGAAGATGGAGGCGATCGTCGAGAAGCCCAGCCCCGACAAGGCCCCGTCGACCATGGCGGTGGTCGGACGCTACCTGCTCACGCCGCGCATCTTTTCGCTGCTCGAGCATGTGGAGCGGGGCGCGGGCGGCGAGATCCAGCTCACCGACGGGATCGCCGCCCTGTTGCGCTACGAGGCGATCTACGCCTACGAGTTCACGGGCAAGCGCTATGACTGCGGCAACAAGCTGGGCTACCTGCAGGCGACGGTGGAGTTCGCACTGGCACATCCGGAGCTGAACGCCGAGTTCCGGACGTATTTGAAGGACCTGAAGATCTAGCTCGCCTGGGCTGGCGAAACGGGGCGCGCGGGGCATGGACCCGGCGCGCCCCGTTCGCTTTCCGGCCCTGTGCCCGTGGCGTGGCGGGCGGCCCCGGATATAATGCGCGCACGCAACGCCGGCGCGGTGCGTCATACAGTCACGACGGGAGGAGCAGGGCATGGCGGACAAGTTGATGATCGTAATGGTCAATACCGACCCGACGAATCCATCGGAGCTGGGCGCCCCGTTCTTCCAGGCGACCGTGGCGGCCGCGATGGAGTACGACGTCGAGGTGATCCTGACGGCCCGGGCCGGCGAGCTGGCGATCAAGGGGGTCGCCGAAAAGCTGAGGGTCCAGGAGGGCAGTCCCAAGACCGTCTACGACTTCATCAAGGATGCGCATGAGGCCGGCGTGAAATTCAAGGTCTGTACGCCGACACTCGAGCTGTGGGGCAACGAGCTGATCCCCGAAGTCGAGGAGACCGTCGGCGGGGCCTACCTGATCAGCAAGGCCATGGACGACGATGTCGTCACCTTTACCTACTGAGCAATCGCAGCGCGTGGGCACCATCACCGCACAGGAGGCCGAGCGTGTGTTGGCCGCGGCCGAGCAGCTGTACGCGCCGGCGCAGGTCGAGGCCGTGCTCGATCGCCTGGCGCAGGAGATCAGCCAGACTTTATCCGGTAGCGATCCGCTTATCGTGTGTGTCATGACGGGCGGGGTGGTGCCGTTCGGTCTGCTGCTGCCGCGCCTGCGCTTCCCGCTCCAGATCGACTACGTGCACGCGACCCGCTACGGCAAGAAACTGGTCGGGGGACAGCTGCAATGGATCGCCGGGCCGCACGCCAGTGCGCGCGGACGCACGGTGCTGCTCATTGATGACATCCTCGATGAAGGCACCACGCTCGCCGGCATCGAGAGTCGCTACCGTCACGAGGGCGCGCGCGAGGTCCACAAGGCGGTGCTGGTGGTCAAGGACCGGGTGCGCACCCACGACGTGAAGGTCGACTTCAAGGGGCTGGATGTGCCGGATCGCTACGTGTTCGGCTACGGCATGGACTACAAGGGTTACCTGCGCAACGCCCCGGGCATCTACGCCGAGGCCGCGGCGTGACGCGCCTCGCCATCATCGGCGGCAGCGGGCTCACGCAGCTGCGCGATCTGAAGATCACGCGCCGCGAGGTCGTGCGCACACCGTATGGCGAGCCGTCCGCGCCCATGGTCTACGGGCAGCTCGGTGGCCAGGAGATCCTGTTCCTGCCGCGCCATGGGCCCGGGCACACGATCCCGCCGCACGAGATCAACTACCGCGCCAACATCTGGGCGCTCAAGCAGACCGGCATCGAGCGCGTCATCGCGGTCAATGCCGTGGGTGGCATCTCCGCCGACTACCTCGTCTCCGGCACGCTGGTGATTCCCGATCAGATCATCGACTACACCTGGGGCCGGGCGAGCAGCTTCTTCGGCAGCGAGCAGCGCCGGGTGACGCATGTTGATTTCACCGATCCCTACTGCGAAGCGCTGCGCGTCGTGCTCATCGAGGCCGCGCAGCGTGCCGGCCTCGGCGCGCGGCGCCAGGGCTGCTACGGCGCCACCCAGGGTCCGCGTTTTGAATCGAGCGCGGAGATCCGCCGTATGGAGCGCGACGGCGCCGACATCGTCGGCATGACCGGCATGCCGGAGGCCGGCCTGGCGCGGGAGCTCGAGCTTTGCTATGCGTGCGTCGCGCTGGTGGTCAATCCGGCGGCCGGCAAGGTCAAGCAGCCGATCAGCCTGCGCGAGATCGAGCGCAATCTCGAAACCGGCATGGCGCGCGTGCGCCAACTGCTCGAGTACGCCATCCCGCTGGCGGCGGCGCACGTGCCGGGGACGTGACTACGGCTTGCCGGTCTGGGTAATGCGCACCAGCGCCCCGAACTTGGGGTGATCGAAGTAGTGCAGCTCCTGCGTCTTGATGCGCCGGTGCTCCTGCAGCCGGTACACCAGCTCCTCCCCGGGGTTGCCGGTCGTCTCGGCGCGCAGGCCGAGGTTCATGTCGACGTGCAGGAAGCGGCTTAGATAGAAGCGAAACACCCCCTCGAGCCTCTGGCCGGAGTCGGCGATGCGCACCGGTTTGGTGGCCGACTTGGCGTCGACCGCCTGGGTCCAGCGCTGATGGGCGAGCACCCGGAAGCGCGTGTCCTTCTCGAGCGCCTGCGCGGCGGCGAGCAGGGCGGCCTCACCCTCGGCCGGCGGTGCGGTCTCGGCGATCGCGAGATCGGCGAGCAGTTCGCGCGGACGCACGCCCGCCAGTGCTTCACCGCCCTCAAGGTCGGGGAGCCGGTGCTCAATGACCATGACCTCCACATCGTAGGTGGAGGCGGCGGGCGCCGCCCAGGCGGCCGCGGTGGCCACCAGACCCAGCAACAGTACGGCAATGGCTCGGCGCACGACGATCCTCCCGTTGGCTGCGCACGATTATAGTATGCTGCGGCGTGTAGCGTGAACGAGGGCGACAGGCATGGCGGTGCGGCGCGTACTCAAGATGGGCGATCCGTTTCTGTATCGCCGGGCGGAGCCGGTGGCCGCCTTCGGCACCCCGGAGCTCGCGGCCCTGCTCACCGACATGTTTGACACCATGGCGGCCCTCAACGGGGCCGGCCTGGCGGCGCCGCAGATCGGCGTGTCGCAGCGCGTCGTGATCTTCGGCGTGGAGGCCAACCCGCGCTACCCGCACGCCGAGCCGGTGCCGACCACGGTCCTGATCAACCCGCAACTCACACCGATCGGTACGGACATGGAAGACGGCTGGGAGGGTTGCCTGTCCGTGCCCGGGCTGCGCGGCCTGGTGAGCCGCCATCGCGCGCTGCGCTACACCGGTTTCGATCCGCACGGCAACCCGATCGACCGCACGGTGTCGGGGTTTCACGCACGCGTGGTGCAGCACGAGTGCGACCACCTCGACGGGATTCTCTATCCGATGCGGCTCAAGGACATTCGCCTGCTCGGATTCGAGGACGCATTGTTCCAGGAGCTGTGAGGTGCGTGCGCGGCTCAACGCGTGGCGCGTGCCGCCGGGCTGCTGCGCGGCGGGGCGAGCGCATCGAGCAGCGCATTGAGCGCCGCAATCCGGTCCTCCGGCGTCGGCATCTCGCTCAGCACGCGCAGGCGATTCTGCCCGTCCAGGCGGTAGGTGCGGGGCGCCGACTGCAGCAGGCGCAGCACCGCGCCCGGATCGACCGCCGGCTTGTCGATGAATTCGATGCGCGCACCCTTCGGTCCGGCGTCGATCTTGCGCACGCCGAGCGGCAGCGCGCGAATCTTGATGGCCGTCGCCTTGAACAGGCGCTGCGCCGGCTCGGGCAGCGCACCGAAGCGGTCGATCAGCTCCTCTTGCAGCTGCTGCAGCGTCTGCGGGTCGGGGGCGGCCGCGATGCGCCGGTACAGCACCAGGCGCAGGTGCACGTCCGGGATGTAGTCCTCGGGCAGCAGCGCCGGTGCGTGGATGTTGATCTCGGCGCCGCTCGGCAGCACTGACGGCTCGCCGCGTTCGCCGGCGCGCAGGGAACGCACCGCGCGCGCGAGCAGCTCGGCGTACAACCCGAATCCCACCTCATCGATCACGCCGCTCTGGGCCTCGCCCAGCAGCTCGCCCGCCCCGCGGATCTCGAGATCGTGCGCGGCGAGCGCAAATCCCGCCCCCAGATCCTCCAGCGAGCCGATCGCCTCGAGGCGCTTGCGCGCATCGGCGCTGATCGCCTTCCATCCCGGTATCAGCAGATAGGCGTAGGCGCGGTGGCGCGAGCGCCCGACGCGCCCGCGCAGCTGGTGCAGCTGGGCGAGTCCGAGCTTGTCGGCGCGCTCGATGACGATGGTGTTGGCGCTCGGCACGTCGATGCCGGACTCGATGATGGTCGAGCACACCAGGATGTTGAAGCGCTGGTGGTAGAAATCGAGCATGACGCGCTCGAGCTCGCGCTCCGGCATCTGCCCGTGCGCCACGCGCAGGGTCGCCTCCGGCAGCAGCTCGGAGAGCTCGCGCGCGCGTTGCTCGATGGTGCGCACCTCGTTGTGCAGGAAGTACACCTGGCCGCCGCGGCGGATCTCGCGCAGGCAGGCCTCGCGGATGATGTCGCGGTTCCATTCGTAGACGAAGGTCTTGATCGACAGGCGCCCCTCGGGCGGCTGCGCCATGAGCGAGATGTCGCGCAGGCCGGCGAGCGCCAGGTTGAGGGTGCGCGGGATCGGCGTGGCGGTGAGGGTCAGGATGTCGACCTCGGCGCGCAGCTTCTTCAGGCGCTCCTTCTGGCGCACGCCGAAGCGGTGCTCCTCGTCGAGGATCACGAGCCCGAGATTCTTGAAACGCACGTCATCCTGCAGCAGGCGGTGGGTACCGATGACGATGTCGACGCTGCCCTGGGCGAGTCCGGCGAGCGCGGCCGCCTCCTCGGCCGGGCTGCGAAAGCGCGACAGCAGCTCGATGCGGTAGGGCAGGCCGGCGAAGCGGTCGCGAAAGCTCTGGTAGTGCTGCTGCGCGAGCAGGGTGGTGGGCACGAGCACCGCGACCTGCGCATGGCCATGCACGGCGAGAAATGCCGCGCGCATCGCCACCTCGGTCTTGCCGAAGCCGACGTCGCCGCACACCAGGCGGTCCATGGGCTTGGCCGCCTCCATGTCGGCGAGCGTGTCCTCGATGGCCTTGGCCTGGTCGGGTGTCTCCTCGAACGGAAAGGCGTCGGCGAACGCCTGGTAGTGCGCGTCGCGTCGGGGGAAGGCATGGCCCTGGCGCGCGGCGCGCAGCGCCTGCACTTCGAGCAGCTCGACCGCGGCGTCATGCGCCTTTTCCTGCGCGCGCCGCTTGGCCTTCTCCCACGCGTCGCCGCCGAGCTTGTGCAGCGGCGCCTTGTCCGGGTCGGTGCCGGTGTAGCGGCTGATCAGGTGCAGTGACAGCACCGGGATGTAGAGCTTGTCGCCGCCGGCGTACTCGAGGGTCAGGAACTCGGTCGGGCCGTCGCCGACATCGAGCGTCTGCAGGCCGAGATACCGGCCGATGCCATGGTCTTCGTGCACCACCGCATCGCCGACCTTGAGCTCGGCGAGACTGCGGATGACGGCCTCGGGTTCGCGCCCGGCGCGCAGGCGCCGGCGGCGCTGCGCCGCGCGCTCGCCATAGAGCTGCGGTTCGGTGATGACGCTGATGGCGGGCTCGTGCAGCAGCAGACCCTTTTCGACGGTGGCGACGGTAAGCGCAAGCCGCGCGCCGCCTTGCCGGAACGCGGGCCAATCGGCCACGGCGGCAGGTTCGATGCCATGCTCGTGCAGCAGGGTCAGCAGCGTTTCGCGCCGCCCCGCGGTTTCCGCCACCAGCAGCACACGACCCGGATAGGACGCGAGATACTCGAACAGGACGTGGTACGGTGCGTCCGCCTTGGGGTCGACCGGCAGGTTCGGCGGTGGCGGCGCGAGGTACGGGACGGTGGCGGTGGCGTCCTGCGGCCCGAGCGCGGCGTCCGGCGCGTGCAGGTCGAGCAGGCTGACGCGCGGATGCTCGGCGCTGCGCTCGGCCAGCGCGGCGGCGCCAAAGAACACCTCCTGCGGCGACAGGCACGGGCGCTCCTGGCTCAGGCGCAGCTCGCGGTAGCGTTCCTCGACTTCGCGCGCGAACGCGTGGCCGGCGTCGAGCGCGCCCGCGTCGAGGATGCACAGCGCGTCCGGCGGGAGATAGTCGAAGAAACTCGCCGTGCGATCGAAGAACAGCGGCAGGTAGTATTCGATGCCGGCCGGGCTCAGGCCCTGGGTCACGTCGCGGTACAGGCTCGAGCGCTGCGGATCGCCCTCGAAGCGTGCGCGGAAGTTCTGACGGAACTTCTGGATCGCGGAGGCGGTGAGCGGAAATTCGCGCGCCGGCAGCAGCTTGATATTCGCCAGCGCCTTCCCGGAGCGCTGGCTCGCCGGATCGAACTCGCGGATCGATTCGATCTGATCGTCCAGCAGGTCGAGGCGAAACGGGCTGGGCCCGCCCATTGGGTAGATATCGATCAATCCGCCGCGCAGCGCAAATTCCCCCGGCTCCATGACCTGCGAAACGGCCTGGTAGGCGGCCTGCGCCAGTTGCGCGCGCAGTGCCGCGACATCCAGCCGCTCCCCGACCCGGAGGATGAAACTGTGTCCGGCGACGTACTCGCGCGGCGCGAGCCGGTGCAGCAGCGTCGCGGCGGTGGCGAGCACCACGCCCTGGCGCAGGTTCGGCAGGCTGAACAGGGCCGCGAGCCGCTGCGAGATGATGTCCGGGTGCGGCGAGACCGCGTCGTACGGCAGGCTCTCCCAGTCGGGAAAGTTGAGCACCGGCAGCGGGTCGGCGCCGAGGTAGAAGCGGATCTCGTCCTCGAGCTGCTGCAGCAGGTGGGTGCTGCGGCCGATGACCAGGACGGGCCCCGGGTAGCGGCGGGCGGCGCACGCGATGGCTAGGCCCCGGGCGCTGCCGAACAGCCCCGCCCAGGCCAGATGCTCGCCGCGTGCGCTGGGGAGCACCGGACTAAGTGGCGATACGGCAACGGTTTCCGGTTTGGCGGACGGGGCAGGGGACATGGTCGAGGCGTGCGTTGGCGGGCGCATTCTAGCGCACCGCGAGGGTTCGCCGGTGGGGGGCGAAATGCTTGTCACCTAAGCGGGTTATCGGCATAATTTCATCGACTGCGGCAACACAATACTATAACCCCCGGCTGCATCCCCAATTTCACACAGGAAGGTGGTTGCATGACGAAGCGTGCGCGGTTCAAGGTCGGTGACTCGATTTTCTATCCGTCCGCCGGTGTGGGCGTGATCCAGGCCGCGGAAGACATCTACGTCGCCGGCAAGATGGAGCCGTGCTACGTCATCCTCATTCCGGAAACACGCATGGTCATCCGCGTGCCGAAGGCGAATCTCGACAAGAACGGCATCCGCCCGCTGCTCAACGAGCGCAAGCTCAAGGAGCTGTTCAAGGTGCTGGCGGCGCGCAGCAATCGCAAGCGCGTCACCGGTGGCAACTGGACCGAGCGCTGCAAGGAGATCGAGCGCAAGATCAACTCCGGCTCGTGCCTCGAGCTGGGCGAGGTGGTGCGCGACCTGATGCGCTGGAAGAAGCAGTCCGGTCTCTCGTTCGAAGAGTCGATGCTGCTCGAGACGGCGTGCGGCTACCTGGCGCGCGAAGTGGCGGCGGTCGAGGGCATCGGCATGGACGCCGCGCGCGATCGCATCTCAAGCTGCGTCGGCACCAACTAGCCGCCGGCACGATTTGTCCGCCGCTGCACGCATCTGGGCCCTGATCCCCGCCGGGGGCGTCGGGTCCCGGATGCAGTCGGCGATCCCGAAGCAGTATCTGCCCCTCAACGGTCGCCCCGTCATTGCGCATGCCCTCGAGCGCCTGTGCACGCACGCGCGCATCGAGGGCTGCCTGGTGGGCATCGCCGCCGACGATCCGCACTGGTCGTCACAGGCCGGCGCCTCGGCACCGTGGCCGCGCCTGCTCGGCACCTACCCCGGCGGTCCGACGCGCGCGCATACCGTGCTCAATGGTCTTGGCGCGCTCGCGCCGCACGCCGCGCCCACAGACTGGGTGCTGGTTCACGACGCGGTGCGTCCGTGCGTGCGCGCGCGGGACATCGACCGACTGATCGACGCGGCGACCGCCAGTGAGCACGGCGGGCTGCTCGCGTTGCCGATGGCCGATACCGTGAAACGCGCCGACGCCTCGGATCGCGTGATCGAGACCGTGCCGCGCGCGCGTCTGTGGCGCGCGCTCACGCCGCAGATGTTCCGCCACGCGGCGTTGCAACAAGCGCTCACGCAGGCGCTGCAACGCCACGTCGAGGTGACGGATGAGGCCATGGCCATCGAGCTGGCCGGCGGACGGCCGCTGCTGGTGGCCGGACATCCGGACAACATCAAGATCACGCTGCCGGGCGACCTGCCGCTGGCAGAGCTCTTCCTTCGGCAACAGGCGGGTGCCGCGTGATGCGCGTCGGTCATGGCTACGACGTACATCAACTGGTCGCGGGCCGCGACCTGGTGATCGGCGGGGTAAAGATCCCGCACCGCAAGGGGCTGCTCGGGCACTCGGACGCGGACGTGCTGCTGCACGCGATCTGTGATGCCTGCCTCGGGGCCGCCGCGCTCGGCGACATCGGCCGGCACTTCCCGGACAGCGACCCGCGCTACAAGGGCATCGACAGCCGCGTCCTGCTGCGGCACGTGTGTGCCTTGCTGGCCGAGCGCGGCTGGCGGGTGGTCAACGTCGACAGCACGGTGATCGCCCAGGCGCCGCGCCTGGCGCCGCATCTGGCGCAGATGATCGCCAACATCGCCGCCGACCTGCAGATCGCCGCGAGCCAGGTGAACGTCAAGGCCACGACCACCGAGCACCTCGGCTTCGCCGGGCGCGAGGAGGGCATTGCCGCGCACGCGGTGGTGCTGATCGAGCGCGCCGCGCCCGGCCACGGGTGAAAGGGGTTCAAGCACCTCCTGCGGGTCGGCCTGCTCGTGCTCGGCGTGCACCCGTGGGGGGCGACGCAGCCGGTGACGCATCGAGCGAGGCGATCGCGCGGCAGATCGAGGCGGTGCGGGTCGGGCGGGTGGCGAGCGTTCGCGGCTACCCGGTGCGCGTCGACGCCCCGGACCGCCGGGTCGGGCAGGGTGCACGGTCGTCGCGCGCCGGCGACGGCGCCTGCGATCTGGTGTGGGTGGAGCGTTTCTTCGTGCGCTAACGTCACGACGGCGGTTGCTTTCGGGCGACCCGAAACGCGAAGTCGGACCCCCAGTCCTCCCAGAACGCGAGTTGCAGCCATAGCATCGCGATCGCTTCCAGGTAGCGCGCGTTGCTGAGGGCGCCGCAGTCCTGCGGTTCGTAGCCGCAGGCCTGGATGAGCTCCCGGACGGCTGCCTTGGCGGGTGCGTCGTCGCCGCAGTAGAGCACCTGCGCCGTCGCGCCGGCGAATGCCGGGTTCGGGAAGTTGTCGGCGGTGATGCCGTTGAACGCCTTCACCACTTGGGCGCCGGGCAACGCACGCGCGATCTGCTCGGCGGCCGAGTCGTTCCCGCCGACCACGAGATGGGAGACGTCGGCCGAAAGCGGGTTGGTGAGGTCGATGATTATCTTGCCGGCGAGCTCGCGGTCGATCGCTTTGACAAGGTCGAGCGCGAATACCCACGGCACCGCCACGATCACCAGCCCGGCCGCGCGCGCGGCCTCGGCGTAGCTCGTTACCGAGACCCCGGCGAGGCCGGCGAACCTGCCCCGGGTCTCATCGGGCCGGCGCGAGCCGTAGACGACCTGATGCCCTGTCGCCGCGAGGCGCTGTCCCACGGCCGAACCCATCTTGCCAGTGCCGAGGATCGCGATCTTCATTTTGTCGTTCGCCTATCCGTTCGCGTCGCGCGCGCCGCCTGCGTCCGACATGTGGTGGTGCGGGGCGAGGTCGGGGGCATCCATGTAGAGCGGTTGCTTGCCGGGTCCCTTGAACAGGCCGGCGTGGTAGGCGAATTGACCCCAGTAGGCGTTGCGCCCGGTGTATTCCCAGGCGATCTTTGGCTGCTGCCGGTTGCGGTAGGTATGAACCGCGCCGATGGCGAGCCGCACGGTCGGCGCGCTCGGGCCGGCGACGTTGTGGAGCTCGACCGGGGCGCCTGGGTTGATCGGGCTTTGCAGCGGCTTGGTCACCAGGTGCAGCACCGACGGGATCTCGGCACTGCGCTGGTCGGTGGCGTGCGTCACGCGAATTGGCACGTACTCGCTGGTCACGAGCGTCGCCTGGAACGGCGCGAACAGCGTCTCGACGATCCCGCGCAGGGCGGCGCGCTGGGCCGGCGACGTGGCCGCGTCGATGTAGGAATAGATGTTCATCGGGCTGCGGTTGATCGGCCCGCTGAAGCTCAGCGCGATCACGAATACGCCGCCGGCGAGATCGGTGTCGCGATAGCGACCCTGCTCGATGCTCCAGACGAGCGTCCCGTCGCAGCTGCGGTGATGCGGCTGCATGTCGTTATGGCGCCGGCGAAGCCGGACAGGGCATCGTTGACGCGGATCCGATCCATGGCGGCCTCCCTGCGCGCGGTCGTCTGCGGTTCAGAACCGCTCCCAGTGCACGATCTCTTCGAACGGGCGGCGCTGCTGGCGCGGCAGCTCCTCGCGCGCCGCATAGCCGATCGCGATGAGCATTGTCACGATGTAGCCGTCGGGCACGCCCAGGAACTGGGTGACCCCGGGGGGATCGAAGCCGATCAGCGGCGCGGTGGCGAGCCCCATCGACTGTGCGGCGAGCATGAGCGTCATGGCCGCGAGGCAGCTGCCGCCGACGGCGTGCTCGATCTTCCTGCGCTCGTCGGGATAGACGATGTCGACGGCCTGCAACCACGCGCCCTTGGTCGCTTCGTCGATGTAGCCGTTGTCCTGGAACTGCTGGAGGATCTGGCGGTCGCGACGGTGCGGGTTGAGATCGCCGATCACGCCGATCACGGCGGCGCTGTCGGTGACCTGGCTCTGGTTCCAGCAGAGCGGCCGCAGTGCCTCCTTGCGGGCTTGATCCTGGACGACGACGAAGTCCCAGGGCTGGAAGTTCCAGGACGAGGGACTGAGCGCGGTCAGCTCGAACAGCTTGCGCAGGGTCTGTAGCGGGATCTTCTGGCCCGGCTTGAAGTAGTGCACGGACCGCCGCGTCCGTATCGCCTCTTCGACGGTCATCGCGTGCGTGCTGCGGGCGGCGGCCGGTCTTTCCAGGGTTGACGACACCATACTCGATCCTCCTTTGCGTGGTGTGATGAGTTACCGATCCGCGGCGATTCCGAGCGCGCGGAAGAACAGCTCCAGCGCCTGATCGACGATGGTCTCGGGCGGAATGTCCTTGAGGCGCTGGTCCTTCAGCATGCATTTCGCGTACAGCGCTTCCCGGACCAGGCCCTGGTAGAGCAGGCCCGCGACGCGCGGGTCGAGGGTCGCGGGCACCCGCCCGGCGGCCTTCAGTTCGTTCACCTCGATCTCGACGAAGTCGATGAACGGCTTCCAGCGGTTCTCGAAGAACTGGGCGGCGGTCGAGTTGCCCTCGAGCGCGGCCTGTAGCTCCATACGCAGGTAGTCCGGTTCGCGGCAGACGCCGCGCACGTAGAGTTGTGTGATGCGCCGCAGTACCGACGCGAAGTTGGCGTCCTCCGCGATGATCGCTTCGACGTACTCCTCGCGCCGGCACGACATCTCCTCCAGCACCGCGTCGTACAACGCCTCCTTCGACGGGAAATGGCGGTACAGGATCGCCGGGCTCACCTTCACCCGGCGCGCGATTTCGTCGACCGACACCCCGTGAAAGCCGGTCTTGGCGAACAGCCGCCTGGCCTCGTCGAGGATGCTGCGTCGCCGATCTTTGGCGCGGAGGCGTTTCCTGGCAAAGGGCATGGTTCGGGATCGTCCCGGCAGACTCGCCGCCCGCGCGGGCGCAAAGGGTTCCGGAACGATGCGTCCTTGCATGCGGCCCTGCGCGCGGGTTGTGCCGGTCGACGGGTTGTCGGTCAGGGCTGCCTTTGCAGCACGTAAACGTAGTGGTCGTCGGCGTTCACGAAATCCACGATCCGGTTCCCCGTTTGTGGGCAGAATGCCTCGAGATCCTTCGGGAATCCCGGATCGGTCGCCAGGACGCGCACGGCAGACCCCGGGGTGCAACGCGCCATGGCCGGCCACGCCTCGATGATCGGGACCGGGCAGCGCCGGCCGCGCGCGCCCACGACCACTTCTGCGGTTGTGTTCATTGATGGACGTCTCCTGCGCCGGCCCCCGAGCGGGGCGAACACAAGTAAGTAAACGTTCGTTTATATAACGGAGGGTGGCGGGGGCTGTCAAGATGGCGGCGACCCACGGCGCGCGGGCGTGTGCCGAGCCCGCGGATCCCCGGGTCGGCCGAGGTGGTCAGCCGCGGGATCGCAGCAGCACGTACACCGCGCCGGTGCCGCCGTGGTGCGGGCGCGCCGAGCAGAACGCCATGACCTCGTCCTTCTGTCGCAGCCAGGTGTTGACCTTGCCCTTGAGCACCGGCAGCTTGCCTTCGGCACCCTTGCCCTTGCCATGCACGATGCGCACACAGCGCTTGCCAAGCGCCTGGCAGTCGCGCAGGAAGCGGTGCACGCGCTCGCGCGCCACCGGCACCGTGTCGCCGTGCAGGTCGAGCTCGGCCTCGATCGCGTACTGGCCGCGACGCAGCTTGCGCCACACCGTGAGCTGCAGTCCGGCGCGCGCGTAGGCGAGCTCCTCGCTGGTCTCGACCGCGGCCGGATCGTAGTCATCGGACAGCAGGCTCTGCATCACGGCCTGCTCGTCGCGCTGGCGCTGGCGGGCGATGGGCTTGGGCCGCGGCCGCTGCGGCGGCCGGCGATCCTGTGCGAGCGGGCGTGTACCGGCCACCGCCTCGCGGAACAGGCGGGCTTCGCCGGTTGGATCGGGGCGAGTCCCTGGTCGGGACATCCCTGTCTCAGGGCCCTCAACTTCATCCTGAAGTCGAGGGCCGCGCGCCATGAATGGCACGGTTGCCGATTTGCTGTCGTGGGTCTTCTTGCCGCTCACCGCTGCGCTCCTCGGGGCCATCATGTCAGATTGACCGGGGGCCGACCAGTTGGTTCAGGCGCGCCTCAACGCGAGGCGCGCCACAGCAACGAGGTGCCGCTGACGACCAGCAGCAGCCCGATGACGCGTACCATCTGCGTCGGCGCCATGCCGAGGTGCACGCGGTGACCGAGGTACAGGCCGAGCGCCATGAGCGGCAGCGCGCCGGCCAGCGCCCATAACAGCTCGGCCTGCAACAGCAGCCCGGCCAGGAGCAGCGCGACGAGGCGGGTCGCGCCGGTGAGCAGAAACAGGCCGGACAGCGTGGCCCTGAGCGCCGCCTTGTCGCGCAGGCGGTGCGACAGGTAGATCACGAACGGCGGCCCGCCGGTGCCGAACAGCGCATCGAGGGTGCCGCCGGCCACACCGGCCGGGCCGGCCCAGGCGCGCGCCACGCTCTTGGTGCCGTGCAGGTTGAGCGCGCTGCGCACGCCGAAGGCGAGCACGGTCAGGCCGAGGGCGATCAGCAACGGCTGGCGGGGCAGTTGCACCAGCAGCGTCACCCCGAGGGCGATGCCGAGCACGCTGCCCGGCAGCAGGGCCTTGATCTCGTCCCAGCGGATGTGGCGGCGCGTGCCGCCGCCCAGCACGAGTGAGGCGACGACATCGGTGAGGAGGATGAGCGGAACGACCAGGGTGAGGGGATGCAGGTGCGCGAGCAGCGGCACCGCGATCAGCCCGGAACCGAAGCCGGTGATGCCGCGCGCGAAATAGGCGAACAGGACGATGAGCGCCGAGGCGGTCAGCACGTCCATGCGGGCCGCGTGCGGCGCGCCGCGGCGCTCAGTGGCCGAGCGTCTCGAGGTAACGCTCGGCGTCGAGCGCCGCCATGCAGCCGCTGCCGGCCGAGGTGATGGCCTGGCGGTAGACGTGGTCCTGCACGTCGCCGGCGGCGAACACGCCGGGCACGCTGGTGGCGGTGGCATTGCCCTCGGTGCCGCTGTGCGTCTTGATGTAGCCGCCCTTCATCTCGAGCTGGCCCTCGAAGATCTTGGTGTTGGGCGAGTGGCCGATTGCGATGAACACGCCATCGACGTCGAGCGTCTTGGTCTTGCCGGTCTTGTCCTTGATGCGCAATCCCGTCACGACCTTGCCGTCGCCCAGGACCTCGTCGACCTCGCTGTTCCATTCGATCGCGATGTTGCCGCCGCGGGTCTTGGCCATGAGCTTGTCGATCATGATGGCCTCGGCGCGGAACTTGTCGCGCCGGTGCACGACCGTGACCTGCGCGGCGATGTTCGACAGGTACAGCGCCTCTTCCACCGCGGTGTTGCCGCCGCCCACCACCGCCACCCGCTGGCCCTTGTAGAAGAAACCGTCGCAGGTCGCGCAGCCGGACACGCCCTTGCCCTTGTAGGCCTCCTCCGACGGCAGGCCGAGGTACTTGGCCGAGGCGCCGGTGGCGATGATCAGCGCATCGCAGGTGTAGGTCCCGGAATCGCCGGTCAGCCGGAACGGCCGGCTCTTGAGATCGGCGCTGTGAATATGGTCGAAGACGATGTCGGTCTTGAAGCGCTCGGCATGGCGGCGCATGCGCTCCATGAGGTCGGGACCGAGCAGGCCTTCCACGTCGCCGGGCCAGTTGTCCACCTCCGTCGTGGTCATGAGCTGGCCGCCCTGTTCCAGACCGGTGATGAGCACCGGCTTGAGATTGGCGCGCGCCGCGTAGATGGCGGCGGTGTAGCCGGCCGGGCCGGAACCGAGCACCAGCAGGCGGGCATGCTTAGGCGTATGGCTCATGCGGTCACTCCGGGAAGGGGGACATCGGGGTTGATTTGCCGGGGAGCGTTCTTATTAGGTAGGAACGTCCGAATTCGTGCGTTATGGTACGCGATAGCATCCGCGAGGAAAAGGAGAGTACATGCGCATTGGCATCCCGAAGGAGATCAAGGTTCGCGAAGGTCGGGTGGCACTGATCGCACCGGCCGCCGCCGAGCTGGTCCAGCATGGGCATGAGGTGTTCCTGCAGGCCGGTGCCGGTGTGGCGAGCGGCTATGCCGATGCCGACTACGAAGCGGTCGGTGTGCGTATCCTGCCGGACGCCGCGAGCCTGTACGCGCACGCGCAGATGATCGTGAAGGTGAAGGAGCCGCTGCCGGCCGAGTACGCGCTGCTGCGCGCCGACCATATCCTGTTTTCCTACCTGCATCTGGCGGCCGTGCCGGAGCTCGCGCACGAGCTCGTGCGCAAGGGCTTGACCGCGGTCGCGTTCGAGACCGTGACCGAGCACGGCAGGCTGCCGCTGCTCGCGCCGATGAGCGATATCGCCGGGCGCCTGGCGGTGCAGATCGGCGCCACCTTGCTGCACGGCTATCACGGCGGACGCGGCGTGCTGCTCGGCGGCATGCCGAGCAGCGAGCGCGGCCACGTGGTGATCCTCGGTGCCGGTGCGGCCGGCGGCAATGCCGCGATCGCCGCCGCGCATCTCGGCGCGCAGGTCACGGTGTTCGCGCCGCACCGCGAATCACTCGAACGCATGCACGCACTCGGACCCAACGTCACGGCACTGCCCGCGTACGCGCCGCTCATCGAGCAGGCACTGGCGAGCGCCGACTTGCTGATCGGTGCGGTGCTGATCCCCGGCGCCCGGGCCCCGAAGATCGTCACGCGCGGCATGGTCAGGCGCATGCGCGCGGGCAGCGTGATCATCGACATCTCGGTCGACCAGGGTGGCTGCATCGAGACCACGCGCCCGACCAGCTACGACGACCCGACCTACGTGGAGGAGGGCGTCATCCATTTTGGTGTCACCAACATGCCCGGTGCAGTGCCGCGCACTTCCTCGCAGGCGCTGTCGGCGGCGCTCACGCCCTATGTGCTGCGCCTCGCCCGGCCCGACGGTCTCGCTGACCCGGCACTCGTGCCCGGCATCAACGTCATGGGTGGCAGGATCGTGCATCCGGTCGTGGCGCAGGCGGTGTAGCCGTGAGCGAACTTTAATATAATCACTCTGCGCGTGTTGCCCTCAGGTCTTCCAAGAGCTGTTGTGTTGGCGGCAGTGCTTGTCGGAGCACTGTCGTCATCGGCGTGTGCCGCGTTAGGGTATGGTTCGTGTCTCGCGCCGCTCGAGAGTGAGAGTTGGCAGCGCGGCGCGCCCGCGCGTTCCTTTCCTGGGTTGTGTTTGAGTAGCTGGCCCGACAATGGCGATCTCGTGTTTAGGTGCAACGAAGCGTCACTTGTCGCAACGCCACTTGCGGGTTCTTCTGAGGGTTTAATAGGTGTTGCGCCGTATTTTTTTGTCTGGCCTTTATCTGGTGAGCATCCCGACAAGCTGCGCGTGCAATTGGAAGCATGCTCGGCCGGTCAGACGGAGTCGCCGCCGCTCCCCATCGTCCATGCGCTTGTGGAGGAAACGCGCCATAAGCCGATTGAGAGCGTGGAGAGGCAAGTGGCGAACAGAGATCGGTTGAGGTGTGTTGCGATTGAATACGTCTTTGATCTGGATGGTGCGCTCACGGAGTTTTCCCTCGTGTTCGAGCGGCAGTGGTTGATGTGCGATGTTCCACAGCTTGCCTACAAGCAAATGGCGAAATGGTGGTACTGCCCCCTTATATGGCCCCAGAGCGGCGAACCTAAGGTGAACTAGAAGGGCCGAAGAACCCGGACAGGAGCAGCCCCGATGCGACCGATCGGCCCAAAGGCGTGTTCGAGTCGAGCGTCGGTAGCCGCGCGACCTTAAACTTGCGCGGAGCGAGACGTGTGGGCGGTAGCCAATGAACGGCGCCGTGTCTTGTGCTCGACTCCTTGTCCCGCAGCCGAGAAAAGGCGAAAATTCGCCCGTTCAAGGCCTTAGCCCAAGGAAGTACGTGTCGCAGGCGACCTGGAAAAAGACCGCTATCCCGCTGACTCCGCGCATTGTGCGCCTCCTGCGTGAGGCCGGCCTGTACGTCTTGGGGGCCGTCGCCCTCTATCTCCTGATCTCGCTCTGGACCTATCAGCCGGGCGACCCGGCCTGGTCGCACCGCGGCCCGAGCACCGCCGTGGGCAACGCCGGCGGTCGTGTCGGGGCATGGCTGGCCGACGTCCTGTACAGCCTGCTCGGCTATATCGCCTACCTGTTGCCGGTGATGCTGGCGGTGAGCGGCTGGCGCCTGTACCTGCACCGCAAGGACCCGGAGACCGTGGGCTGGGGCCAGCGCCTGATCGTGAGCGGCGGCTTCGTGCTGGCGCTGCTCGGCGCCTGCGGGCTGGCGGGTTTGCACTTCGCCCAGGCCAAGACCGGCATGCCGTTCGCGAGCGGCGGCTGGCTCGGCAACGCCGTGGGCGCCGGACTGGTGTCGGCGTTCAGCTTCATCGGCGCGACCCTGCTGTTGCTCGCCATCTTCCTCGCCGGCGTGACCATCTTCTCCGGGCTGTCCTGGCTCGCGGTGATGGACCGCATCGGGCAGGGCAGCGTGTGGCTGTATGAAAAGGCACGCGAACTCACGGACGACCTGATCGACCGCGTGCACGGCATGCGCGCGCGCAAGCAGCGGCGCGAGACGGTGGCCGAGGAGAAGAAGGTGCTGGACAAGCACGTCCCGCCGCGCATCGAGCCGGTCATCCCCAAGGTACAGCCGAGCAAGCGCGTCGAGCGCGAGAAGCAGGTGCCGCTGTTCGATCTGCCGGCACCGGGCGAGCTGCCGCCGCTGTCCTTGCTCGATCCCCCGGACAAGAGCAAGGCCCCGCAGTTCTCCAAGCAGTCGCTCGAGAGCATGGCGCGGTTGCTGGAGAAGAAGCTGCTCGATTTTTCGATCGAGGCGCAGGTGGTGGCCGTCCATCCGGGTCCGGTGATCACGCTGTTCGAGATCGAGCCCGCCCCGGGCATCAAGGCCGCGCAGATCACCAACCTGCAACGCGATCTCGCGCGTTCGCTGTCGGTCGTGAGCCTGCGCGTGGTGGAGAACATCCCCGGCAAGACCTCGGTCGGCATCGAGATCCCGAACGAGGTGCGCGAGACCGTGCGCCTGAGCGAGATCCTGTCCTCGCAGCCCTACGAGGAGTCGCAGTCGCCGCTCACGCTCGCGCTCGGCAAGGACATCAGCGGCCACCCGATGACGGTGGACCTGCAGAAGATGCCGCACATGCTGATCGCCGGCACCACCGGCTCGGGCAAGAGCGTGTGCATCAATTCGCTCATCCTGTCGCTCCTCTACAAGTCCACGCCCGAGCAGGTGCGCTTCATCATGATCGACCCGAAGATGCTGGAGCTATCGGTGTACGAGGGCATCCCGCACCTGCTCGCGCCGGTCGTGACCGACATGAAGCAGGCGGCCAACGCCTTCAAGTGGTGCATCTTCGAGATGGAGCGGCGCTACCGGCTGATGGCGGCGCTCGGGGTGCGCAACCTGGCCGGCTACAACCGCAAGGTGAAAGACGCGATCGACGACGGCAAACCGATCTTCGATCCGCTGTACGTGCGCACCGCGCCGGACGAGGTGGCGCCGACGTTGAAGCCGCTGCCGCTCATCGTGATCGTGGTCGACGAGCTCGCCGATCTCATGATGGTGGTGGGCAAGAAGGTCGAGGAGCTGATCGCGCGCCTGGCGCAGAAGGCGCGCGCCTCGGGTCTGCACCTGATTCTCGCCACGCAACGCCCGTCGGTCGATGTCATCACCGGTCTGATCAAGGCCAACATCCCGACGCGCATCGCCTTCCAGATGTCCTCGCGCGTCGATTCGCGCACCGTGCTCGACCAGATGGGCGCCGAGCAGCTGCTCGGGAGCGGCGACATGCTGTTCCTGCAACCCGGGCAGGGCCACCCGACGCGCGTGCACGGCGCGTTCGTGGCCGACCATGAGGTGCACAAGGTCACGAGCTTTCTCAAGAAGAGCGGCCAGCCGGTGTACGACGAACAGATCCTCAAGGAAGGTTCCGGCGTCAACGACCAGGGTTTCGTGCAGAGCGAAGGCGGCGAGGGGGGTGACGGCAGCGGCGGCGAAGCCGACCCGCTGTACGACGAGGCGGTCAAGATCGTGACCGAGTCGCGCCGCGCATCGATCTCGGGCGTGCAGCGCCGGCTGCGCATCGGCTACAACCGCGCCGCGCGCCTGATCGAGGAGATGGAGCGCGCCGGCCTGGTCGGCCCGCTGCAACCGAACGGCAGCCGCGAAGTGCTGGCGGCTCCGCCGCCAGCAGCGGACTGAGCGCGGCGTGGCGATGCGCAACGGTCTGCTGGTATTCGCCGGACTGCTCGCGACGACCGCGGCGCTTGCGGCCGCGCCGGCCGCGGGCAAGAGCGGCACCGATCACCTGCGGCGCTTCTTCGCCGAGGTCACGAGCTTCAGCGCCCAGTTCAACCAGGTGGTACTGGACGAGGCGCTCAATCCGATCCAGGAATCCTCCGGCATGCTCTACCTGGAACGGCCCAACCGGTTCCGCTGGGACTATGACGCACCGCTCAAGCAGCAGATCGTGAGCGACGGCAAGCAGATCTGGGTGTACGACGTGGACCTGCGGCAGGTGACGGTGCGCTCGCTGAGCGGCGGCCTGGGCGATACGCCGGCAGTGCTGCTGGCCGGCAAGGGCAGACTGGAGGACAGTTTCGCCGTCACGTCGATGGGGACGCAGGGCACACTCGCGTGGGCGCGGCTCGTGCCGAAGCGCAAGGACGGCGGTTACGAGGACATCCGCGTCGGCTTCGAGGACGGCAAGCTCAAGGTGCTCGAGATGGTCGACGGCTTCGGCCAGACCACGCGCGTCACGCTCACGGCGGCGCGCGAAAACGTCAAGCTCGACGCCGCCCGGTTCAGCTTCACCGCGCCGCCCGGCGTGGACGTGGTCGGCGAGTAGGCGCGCGTCATGCCGAGCGCCGTCACCCAGGAGCTGTTCGCGACCCGCGCGGCCGCCCCCTGGCAGCCGCTCGCCGATCGTATGCGCCCGCGCCGCCTCGAGGACTTCGCCGGGCAGACGCACCTGTTCGCGCCGGACAAGCCGCTGCGCCAGGCGATCGAGGCGGGCGCGCTGCACTCGATGATCTTCTGGGGCCCGCCCGGCACCGGCAAGACCACGCTGGCGCGGCTCATCGCCGCGCGCACCGACGCGCACTTCATCGCCCTCTCGGCGGTACTGTCGGGCGTGAAGGAAATCCGCGGCGCCGTCGAGGAGGCGCAGCAGGCGCGCGCGCAGGGCCGGCCGACCGTGCTGTTCGTCGACGAGGTGCACCGCTTCAACAAGGCGCAGCAGGACGCGTTCCTGCCGTACATCGAGGACGGGACCTTCACCTTCATCGGCGCCACCACCGAAAACCCGTCGTTCGAGCTCAACAACGCGCTGCTGTCGCGCGCGCGTGTGTACGTGTTGAAGGCGCTCGCCCCCGAGGACCTGATGCAGGTGATCGCGCGCGCACTCACCGACCGCGAGGCCGGGCTGGGGGCGCGTGGCCTCACCATGGACGCACCGGCGCGCGCGCTGCTGGCGCACGCCGCCGACGGCGATGCGCGCCGCGCGCTCAACCTGCTCGAGATGGCGGCGGACCTGGCCGAGCGCGACATCCCGCTCGCGCTCGTGCGGGAGGTCGCCAGCCAGGGCGTGCGCCGCTTCGACAAGCAGGGCGAGGCGTTCTATGACCAGATCTCGGCGTTGCACAAGTCGGTGCGCGGCTCCGATCCGGACGCGGCGCTCTATTGGCTGGCGCGCATGATCGATGGCGGCTGCGATCCGCTGTATGTGGCGCGGCGCGTGGTGCGCATGGCCTCGGAGGATATTGGCAACGCCGATCCGCGCGCGCTCGAGCTCGCGCTCAGCGCCTGGGAGGTGCAGGAGCGTCTCGGCAGCCCGGAGGGCGAGCTCGCCATCGCCCAGGCCGTCGTGTACCTCGCGTGCGTACCGAAGAGCAACGCCGTGTACGTCGCCTGGGGTGCCGCGCAACAGGACGCGCGTACCCACGGTTCGCTCGAGGTGCCGCTGCACCTGCGTAACGCACCGACCGATCTGATGAAGGAGCTGGGCTACGGCAAGGCCTACCGCTACGCGCATGACGAACCCGACGCCTATGCCGCCGGGGAACAGTACTTCCCCGACGGCATGGCGCGGCGCCGCTACTATCAGCCGACCGGGCGCGGGCTGGAACAGCGCATCGCCGAGCGACTGGCCGAGCTGCGTGCGCGCGACGCGCAGGCGAGGAAACCGTGACGCGGGTGCTGGCGATTGCCGCGGGCGGTGCGGTGGGCAGCGTGCTGCGCTACTGGATGTCGACCTGGGTGCACAGCCTTGCCGGGGGCGACTTCCCGTACGGCACGCTGGCGGTGAATGTCGTCGGTTGCCTGCTGATGGGGTTCCTGTTCGCGCTGTTCATCGATCGGCTGAGCTCCGACAGCATCGTGCGCGCGGCGGTCCTGATCGGGGTGCTCGGCGGGTTCACGACCTTTTCGAGCTTCTCGATCGAGACCTTCAACCTGCTGGAGGAGGGGCTGTGGGTCAAGGCCGGCATCAACGCCGGCGCCAGCGTGATCCTGTGTCTGCTGGCGACCTGGACCGGTGTCATCACCGCGAGGGCGCTATGAAGCTGAGCGAAGTGACGATGGTGCGCATCTACCTCACCGAGGGCGAGCAGCTCGCCAAGACCCTGCTCGCGCGCCTGCACGACCAGGAGAAGGTGCGCGGGGTCACGGTGTTCCGCGGCATCGCCGGCTTTGGCCGCTCGGGGGTGATGCATTCCTCGCGCCTGCTCGACCTGTCCATGGACCTGCCACTGGTGGTCGAATTCTTCGACGAGCCTGCCAGGGTCGAGCGCATCCTCGCGCACCTGAAAAGCCAGTTGCCGCCCGGACACGTGGTCACGTGGCGGGCACAGGTCAACGAAGCCTAGGACCCGCAGAGCGTGCTCGATCCGAAACTGCTACGTACCGAACTCGACCAGGTCGCCCGCCAGCTGGCACGGCGCGGGGTGGCGCTCGATAGCGCGGCGATCGGCGCGCTGGAAGAGCGGCGCAAGCGCATCCAGACCGAGACGCAGCAGCTGCAAAGCGCGCGCAATGCCAATGCCAAGGCGGTCGGCCAGGCCAAGGCGCGCGGTGAGGACACGGCTGCGCTGTTGGCCGAGTCGGCGCGCATCGGCGAGCGTCTCAAGCAGCTGGAGGGCGAGCTGGCCGGGATCCAGGCCGAGCTCGAGGCCGTGGCGCTCACCCTCCCGAACCTGCCGCATGCGAGTGTACCGGACGGCCGGGACGAGAACGACAACCAGGAGGTGCGGCGCTGGGGCGAGCCGCGCCGCTTTGATTTTGCCCCCAAGGACCACGTCGACATCGGTGCCGCGCTCGGCATGCTCGATTTCGACACCGCGGCCAAGATCACCGGGGCGCGCTTTGTCGTCATGCAAGGCGCCCTTGCGCGACTGCACCGGGCGCTCATCCAGTTCATGCTCGATCTGCACACGCGCGAGCATGGCTACACCGAGGTGTATGCCCCGTACCTGGTCAATGCCGCGAGCCTGCGCGGTACCGGGCAGCTGCCGAAGTTCGAGCAGGACCTGTTCGCGCTCAAGGGCGAGCACCCCTACTACCTGATCCCGACCGCCGAGGTGCCGGTGACCAACATCGTGCGCGACACCATCGTCGAGGCCGAGCGGATGCCACTGAAGTTCGTCTGCCACACGCCGTGCTTTCGCAGCGAGGCCGGCTCCTACGGCAAGGACACGCGCGGCATGATCCGCCAGCACCAGTTCGAGAAGGTCGAGCTGGTGCAGATCGTCCCGCCCGCGGACTCCTATCGCGCGCACGAGGAGCTCACCGGGCATGCGGAGAAGGTGTTGCAGCTGCTGGAGCTGCCGTATCGGGTGGTGACGTTGTGCAGCGGTGACATGGGTTTCGCGGCGGCCAAGACCTACGATCTCGAGGTGTGGCTGCCGGGGCAGCAGAAGTATCGCGAGATCTCCTCGTGCAGCAACTTCGAGGACTTCCAGGCGCGGCGCATGCAGGCGCGCTGGCGCAACCCCGCGACCGGCAAACCCGAGCTGGTACACACGCTCAACGGTTCCGGCCTGGCGGTGGGCCGCACCCTGGTCGCGATCCTCGAGAACTGCCAGGAGGCCGACGGCCACGTGCGCATTCCGCCTGCGCTGCGGCCGTACCTGCCGGGCCTGGAACGCCTGTAGATGAATCGCGCGCGCCGCGAGCACGGCGCGCCTTCCAAGGACGGTCGTTGTTACGTGACTGGCACAGCCGGTGTGCTGTCATGCCTTGTGATGCGCGCCGCGTAGGCGGGAACAGGCGGCGGGGAGGGGGATGCATGACCCGACGGCGTGGGCACCGGGCCCTCGCGGCGGTGGCGCTGGCCGTGTTGGCAATCGACACGGCGCAGGCGGCTGAATCGATCCGTGACACCTATGCCGAGCACACGCGCGCGGTCGAGCTTGCGCGTGCCGGAAAGCCCGAGGAGGCGCTGTCCATACTGGAGCGGCTGCTGGCGCGCTTTCCGGATGACTATCCCCTGCAGCGCGACCACATCATGATCACGGCGCGCACGGGCGACTGCGACGCGGCCATGGCGCGCTTTGCGCGCGTGCGCCACGCCCCGCAGCTGGATGATTACCTGGTGCGCGAGCTCGCCGACTGCGGCGTACGCCGGGCGCGCGCTGGCGATTACGCGGGCGGTGGTGGCGTGCTGGCGCGGCTGCTCGCTGACTTCCCCGACGACTACCGTCTGCGGCGCGACTACATCGTGGTCAGTTCCTGGGAAGGGGAGTGCGCGCGGGTGCTCGCGCAGTTCGAGCACATCCGCGAGCAGCCCAGACTGGAAGACTACCTGGTGCGCGCGGTGGCGGACTGCGCGGTGCGCGAGGCGCGCGCCGGCGAGCACGAGGCCGGCATCGCGGTGCTGGAGGCGCTGCGGGCGCACGCGCCCGACCCGTACGTGCTCGAGCGCGACATCGTCGTGCTCCGGGCGTGGCGCGGCGAGTGCCCGCAGGCGCTGGCGCGCTTCGAGCGCATCCGCGACCAGTTGCGCTACGAGCCGTACCTGGTGGTGGCGGTGAGCGACTGCCAGCTCGATGCCGGACGGCGCATGGAGGCGGCGGCGCTGGTGAACGACGCCCTGGAACGGCACCCGCAGGACCCGGCGCTGCGCTTCGCCTGGCTCAAGGCGAACGTCGCGCTGCGCATGGACAGCCGTTACGACGACGAGCGCCGCGCGATCGACTTCGACACCGGGACCGACTATGACGACGGCGGTCTGCTCGAGTGGTCGGCGCGCCTGGAGGCGAGCGCGCCGGTGGCGGCGCGAACACGGCTGTACGCGCGCTACCTCGCCACGCGGTCCGACGAACCGCAATACGAGGCCGGCAACCAGCACCGCGCCGGGCTGGGCGTGCGCTATCGCTTCAATCCGCAGTGGCGCATCGACCAGGAGTTCTCGACCGACCTGCGCAACAGCGGGCAGGGCGGATCGGCGACGGAGGTCATCTACGATCCGCGCGACACCTGGCAGCTCGTCGCCGGTTACACCACGTTCGCCGAGGACGTCCCCTTGCGTGCGCGCGCCGCCGGGGTCGAGTCGGACCGCATCGACCTGCGCGCAGAGTACAACAGCCTGGACTACGTGTGGCGCGGGATGCTGGCGGGGAGCGCCTATGACTTCAGCGACGGCAACCAGCGCCGCAGCGGCTACGCCACCGTGGGCTACGCCTTCGAGATGCTGCCGTACCGCGAGCAGCGCGTGTTTCTCGAGTGGTCACAGGTGAGCAACACCCTCGAAGACACCGTGTACTTCAACCCGAGTCGCGACCGCAGCCTCGGCCTGACCCATCGCACCGACTTCGTGCACGAGTCGCGCTATGAGCGCCATGTCGATACCCTGCTGCTGAGCGCGGCCGCGGCCTCGCAGGCCGGCTATGCGACCAAGCCGGAGTGGTCCGTGACCTACGAACAGCACTACGACTTCGACGAGCTCACCTATCTGGCGTGGGCCGCCGGCGTGGCACAGCGCTATTACGACGGCGGCGCGCAGACCGAGGTCAACGCGCGTCTGCGCTTCGTGCGGAGGTTCTAGGCCGTGCGCGCGGCGTGGCTGGCACTGGTGGGGTGGCTGCCGCTGAGCGGCCTGGCGGGCGGCGAGATCGCGGTGCTCACCTACCACGACATCGTCGCGCAGCGCGGCGGCGACGCCTATGCCGTGACCCGGGACGACTTGCGCAGCCACCTCGCCTATCTCAAGCGCGAGGGCTACACGCCGGTGAGTCTGGCGCAGATCGAACGCGCCGGCCGCGGCGGGGCGGCGTTGCCGGCCAAGCCGGTGGTGCTCAGCTTTGACGACGGCCTCAAGAGCTACGCGAGCGAGGCGGTACCGCTGCTCAGGGACTACGGCTATCCCTCGGTATTGAGCATCGTGACCTCCTGGATCGACGGGGCAAGGGCGCCGGCCGAGTACCGTGGGCGCTTCCTCAGCTGGGAGGAGCTGCGCGCCCTCGATGCCTCGCCGCTGATCGAGATCGTCTCGCACAGTCACGATCTGCACCGGGCGCTGCGCGCCAATCCGCAGGGCAACGAGGCGCCGGCGGCGGTGACGCGCGAGTACCGCGTACCGGGCGGCTACGAGTCGGAAGACGACGTGCGCGCGCGCCTGCGTGCCGATCTCGCGCGCACGCGTGCGCGTTTCGAGGCCGAGCTCAGGCGCCCGCCGCGCGCCATCACCTGGCCCTACGGGGCCTACGACCAGCTGGCCGTGGAGGAGGCCGCGCGCCTCGGCATGCGCCTGCACCTGACGCTCGACGAGCGCCCGGCGACGCTCAACGACCTGCCGCGCGTCAACCGCATGATCGTCTACAAATACCGGCGTCTGGCGGATCTCGACGACATGCTGCGCTTTCGCGCCTACCGCAACACGCAACTGCGCTTCGTGCAGATCGATCTCGAGGCCTGGGCCGGCAAGTCCGGGGAGGCGCAGGAGGAGCTGTTGTCGGCGCTGGTGCAGCGCCTGCAGCTGCTCGGCGTCAACGCCCTGCTGGTTGATCCGCTCACGCGCGACCGGCGCGGCGCGTTCTTTCCGACCGACGCGCTGCCGGTGCGCAGCGAGGTACTCAACCGCGTACTGCATCAGGTGCAGACCCGGGCGCGGGTCGCGCACCTGTACCTGCGGCTGCCGGCGCGGATCGAGGGCGCGGACATCCTGCGCGTGTACTCCGATCTGGCACGCCTGCACCGGTTCAACGGTGTGGTGTTCGAGGGCAAGGGCGAGGCACCCGTGCTCGCGCGTGCCGTCGAACGCCTGCGCTATCACCAGCCGACCCTGCAGGTCGGGGTCGTGGCCGGGGACGGCAGCGAGGACCTGGCGGCGGACTTCGTGCTCAGCGAGATTGCGCTGCCCGAGCAGGCCGAGCGCGTCTCGGCGCTGGCGGGCGCGCGGCTGGCCGGCGGGCGCACGACGCTCTTCCTGTTGCGGCGTGCCGCCGGCGGCGACGACCAGGTGCTGCGCGATGCGATGCGCGCGCTGCGCAGCGCCGGGGCGGCGCACTACGGCTACAGCAACGACGACTTCACCGGTAACGTCCCGGATGTGCTGCGCGTGGTCCGGGAGCTGCGCGCGCACACGGTCGTGCGCGATGACCGCGCGCAGGGGGGCCGCTAGTCATGCACGCCTTCATGCATGCGATCTTCTGGTTCGTGTTCCTGTACCCGCTGTTCATGGCGATCCTGTGGATGATGGGGGCGATGGTGTTCTTCGCGCGCCGCGAGCGGCAGGAGCGCACCCCGCCGGAGCTGCCGGAGCATCCGCGCGTGGCGATCCTGGTGCCGTGCCACAACGAGGCGGTGGTGATCCGCGACACCATCTCGCAGCTCATGAAGAACCGCTACCCGAACTTCGAGATCATCGCCATCGACGACGGCAGCACCGATGGCACCAACGACATCCTGCACGAGCTCGCGCGCGAGCACGACCGCCTGCGCGTGGTCACGCTCACGCGCAACTTCGGCAAGGCCATGGCGCTGCGCGCCGGCACGCTCGCGAGCTCGGCGGAGTTTCTCATGTGCATCGACGCCGACGCGCTGCTCGACCGGGATGCGCTGTTCTGGATGATGCGGCATTTCCTCAACGGTCCGCGCGTCGGCGCGGTCACCGGCAACCCGCGGGTGGTCAACCGCACCAGCCTGCTGGCGCGCATCCAGATCGGCGAGTTCTCTGCCATCATCGGCATGGTCAAGCGCACGCAACGCGATATCGGGCGGGTGTTCACGGTGTCGGGGGTGAACGCCTGCTTCCGGCGCGCCGCGGTGCACCAGGTCGGGTTCTGGTCGCCGGAGACCGTGACCGAGGACATCGACATCAGCTGGAAGCTGCAGCTGCGCTACTGGGACGTGCGCTACGAGCCGATGGCGCTTACCTGGATCCTGGTGCCGGAGACGCTGCGTGCGCTTTGGCGCCAGCGCCTGCGCTGGGCGCAGGGCGGGGTGGAGGCGGCGCTCAAGTACGGGCGGGAGCTGCGTCACTGGACCAAGCGGCGCATGTGGTCGGTGATCGTGGAGTACTGGGTCGGGGTGGCGTGGTGCTATGCCTTCGCCTTCACCGTGCTGTGCTGGGCCGGCACCAACTTCCTGCCACCGGGCACCTGGCCGCAGGTCATGGCGGTGCCGACGCTGGTGCCGGGCTGGACCGGCGTGGTGCTGGGCGTGACCTGCCTCGCGCAGTTCATCGTGGGACTCGTGCTCGACGGCAACTACGAGCGGCGCGGCCTGCTGCGCTACCTGTACTGGGCGATCTGGTACCCGGCGGTCTACTGGATGATCAATGCCGCCACCACCATCGTCGCGGTGCCGAAGGGCCTGCGCCAGCGTGGCAAGACGCGCTATGCGACCTGGAAGAGTCCGGGCCGGCGCATGCGTGACCTGCTGCTGCGCAAGCGCGCCAAGCGCGGACCCGAGCATCGCCACTACTATGCCGAAAGCCCGCTGGTGGCGACCTCGCGGCGTGCCGTGGAAGTGGTGCTGACCACGCTGTTCTGGGGGCTGTGGGCCTACCTGGTGGCGCCGATGCTGAGCCTGCTGCTGTGGTTCGGCGGCGTGTACCTGTTCGTCGATCGCATGATCACGCTCGGCGGCTACGAGGCATTCGCGCGCGAGCTGGCCACGTATTCGCTGGTGGTGGCAGTCATGTGCGTGGTGCTGCTGGGGTGGGTGCTGTGGAACCAGCGGCGCTATGGCGGGGCGCGCAACCGCCGCACCGTCCACCCCCGTCACCTGTCGGACGCGGAGCTGGCCCGCGCCATGCACCTGTCGCCCAAGTGTGTTGCGGCATTGCACGACAGCGCGACGATCGCCCTGCGCTTCGACGAGCACGGCCATCCGTTGATCGAGCGCGCCTCGGCGAGCGGCGCGCAGAGTCGCTGCGCCACCGGGCGCAAGACGTCGGTGGCGGCAAGTCGCTAGTGGCGGCTGCGCGTCATCGCGATATCGGGCACAATTGCCGGACAGCGTCCAAGGAGAGCGGGCCGCGTGGGCGAGACGCAGATGTCGTGAACACAGCTAACGTGTGTTCACGCCGTCGAGCGCTCGGCCATGGGTGAGGCGGAGCAGTCGCGAAGGTTCTGTGGACCTCTGCGCCGCTGAACGGACGTGCCAGGGATGGCATGTCCCGGGTCAGCAAGCGAAGCGGGACGCGTAGCGCCGCTGAGCCGGGCGGGTGGGCGCACCAGGGACGGTGGCAGGGCGGCACAACACAAGTTCCGGAGAGGTGGCCGAGTGGTTTAAGGCGGCGGTCTTGAAAACCGTTGACCCGCAAGGGTCCGGGGGTTCGAATCCCTCCCTCTCCGCCATGCACAAGCAAATGGGGCCCTCGTGGGCCCCATTTGCTTGTGCGTCGGTTGAAGGCGGCTTCGGCCCCTTCGGGGCGAGAACCCTGACGAACCGGGATGTACCCCTGCCGCGCGAGCGCACGGATGCGCGCAGCGGCCTGCCTCTGCGCCAATCCAGACAGCAGGGGGCAGGTGGTGCGCCTTTCTGTTTGGAGGCGTGTGGGGGGCTGTGGCCGGATCGATTCCTGTGCACGGGGAGGCGCAAGTGGCGCGAGGGCGCAGGGAGGTGCGGCGCGAGCCCGTTTTGCGCCGGCTCAAACGAACGGCGCGCGTTGTGCCGCGTTTGCCGTTTCGCGACCGCAGGGGCCGGGGTGGCGCCCCGATACGTAGGACGGATAGGCCGGTTCGTACATCTGGTCACGAATGCTCTGTGCCACGTCGGCTGGCACCGGCGCCTGCGCCAGTCCGCGCGCATAGGCGAGCTGTGCGACCGCCGTGGCGATGTCCGCGGAGAGGTCGCGGATGTGGGCGAGCGGGGGATAGAGGCGGCCCTGCGCGAGGTCCTCGTCCGTGACACGCGCGGCCAGCGTGCGCGCCGCTACCAGGAACATCTCGTCGGTGACGGTGCGGGCGCGCGCGGTGATCACGCCGAGCGCGACACCCGGAAAGATGTACACGTTGTTGCCCTGACCGGGCACGTAGGTGTGGCCCTCGAGCTCGACCGGCGCGAACGGGCTGCCGCTCGCGAAGATCGCGCGCCCTCCGCTCCAGGCATAGGCATGCTCGGCGGTGCATTCGGCCTTGGCGGTCGGGTTGGACAGCGCGAAGATGATTGGCCGCGGGTTGTTGCGCGCCATCGCCTCGATCACCGGCTGGGTGAAGGCGCCGCCGACCGCGGACACACCGATCAGTGCCGTCGGACGCAATGCCTCGATCGCCGCTCGCAGATCGGCGAGCGGCGCGTGGGCATGCGCAAACGGGCGCTTGTGCGCGGGCAGGTCGGTGCGCGCCTGCACCACCAGGCCGTGCGTGTCGATCAGCCAGCAGTGGGTGCGCGCCTCGGCTTCGCCCAGGCCCTCGTCCTGGAGGGCGGCGACGATCGCGTTGGCGATGCCGAGGGCGGCCTCGCCGGCGCCAAGAAACAGGAAACGCTGGTCGGCGAGCCGCCCGCCGGTCAGGCGCAGCGCCGCGTACAGGCCGGCGAGCGACGCGGCCCCGGTGCCCTGGATGTCGTCGTTGAAGCAGCACAGGCGCTCGCGGTACTGGTCGAGCAGGCGGAAGGCGTTGGCGTTGCCGAAGTCCTCGAACTGCAGCAGCGCCTGGGGAAACACGCGCTGCACCGCCGCCACCAGCTCCTCGACCAGCGCGTCGTAGGCCGGCCCGCGCAGGCGCCGGCGGCGCGTGCCGATGTAGAGCGGGTCGGCCAGGAGCGCAGCGTTTTCCGTCCCCACATCGAGCATCAGCGGCAGCGTGGTGAGCGGGGCAATACCGGCGCACACCGTATAGAGCGTGAGCTTGCCGACCGGGATGCCCATGCCGTTGGCGCCCAGGTCGCCGAGGCCGAGGATGCGCTCGCCGTCGGTCACGACGATGGCACGCACCGCGTCGCCATACGGCCAGTTGCGCAGCACCGGTTCGACGCGCCCGCGGTCGTCGGCGCACACGTACAGGCCGCGCGGGCGCTGGAAGATGTGCCCGTACATCTGGCAGGCGAGCCCGACCGTGGGCGTGTACACGATCGGGATCAGCTCCTCGGCATGGTCGTACAGCACGCGGAAGAACAGGGTCTCGTTGCGATCGTGCAGCGCGCTCAGGTGGATGAAGCGCTCGAGATCGCTCGCCTGGCGGCGCACGTTCTCCAGCACGCGCGCGACCTGCTGCTCGATGGTCGACACCTGCGGCGGCAGCAGGCCGTGCAGGCCGAGGGCCTCGCGCTCGGCCGCGGTAAAGGCGGTGCCTTTGTTGAGCACCGGGTCGCGCAGCAGCGCGAGCCCGCGCGGCAGGCGTCCAGCATAGTGTCTGGTCTTGATCGCGATGTCGGGGTGCAGGGTCACGGGGGCGCGCTGCGCGTCGGTCTAGGGGGCGAGCGCCTCGCGCACGATGGCCTGCGCCTCGCGCACGATGGCCTGCAGGTGCTCGGCGCTGCGCAGGCTCTCGGCATAGAGCTTGTAGATGTTCTCGGTGCCGGACGGGCGCGCCGCGAACCAGCCGTTGGCGGTCACGACCTTGAGCCCGCCGATGGCGGCGTTGTTGCCGGGCGCGTGCGTGAGCTTGGCGATGATGGGATCGCCGGCGAGCGTCGTCGCCTGCACGGCCTCGGCGGTCAGGCGCTTGAAGGCCGCCTTCTGTTCGGGCGTGGCCGGCGCGTCGATGCGCTGGTAGTAAGGTGTGCCGTGCTCGCGTGCCAGGCGCTGGTAATAGATGCCGGGGTCGGCGCCGGTGCGTGCCGTGATCTCGGCGGCCAGCAGGCCGAGGATGATGCCGTCCTTGTCCGTGGTCCACACGCTGCCGTCGCGCTGCAGGAAACTCGCCCCGGCGCTCTCCTCGCCGCCGAAGCAGAGCGAGCCGGCGAGCAGCCCCGGCGCGAACCACTTGAAGCCGACCGGCACTTCGAGCAGGCGCCGGCCGAGCGCCGCCACCACGCGATCGATGAGCGCACTGCTCACCAGCGTCTTGCCGACCGCGACCGTCTCGGGCCAGTGCGGGCGATGGGTGAGGAGATAGTGGATTGCGACCGCCAGGTAGTGGTTGGGGTTCAGCAACCCGAGCGAGCGCGTGACGATGCCGTGTCGGTCGACATCGGCATCATTGCCCCAGGCGATGTCGAAGCGGTCCTTGAGCCCGACCAGTCCGGCCATGGCGTAGGGGCTGGAGCAGTCCATGCGGATCTTGCCGTCATGGTCGAGCGTCATGAAGCCGAACGTCGGATCGACCGTCGGATTGACCACCTCGATCTGCAGTCCGTAGCGCGCCGCGATCGGCTGCCAGTAGCCGACCGCCGCGCCGCCGAGCGGGTCGACGCCGATCGCGATGCCGGCGTCGCGGATCGCCGCCATGTCGATCACCCGCTCGAGCGCAGCGACATACGGGCCGACCAGATCCTCGGCGCGCAGCGTCGCGGCCTGCCGCGCCTGCTCGTAGGGCAGGCGGCGCACGCCGCGATTGCCGTCGCGCAGCAGCGCATTGGCGCGGTTCTGGATCCAGTCGGTGACGTCGGTGTCGGCCGGTCCGCCGTTCGGCGGGTTGTACTTGAAGCCGCCGTCGCGCGGCGGATTGTGCGAGGGCGTTACCACGATGCCGTCGGCGCGCGCCGCGGGGTTGCCGCGGTTGTGATCGACAATGGCGCGCGAGATCGACGGCGTCGGCGTGTAGCCGTCATCGCGCTGGATGATGGTCGGCACGGCGTTGGCGGCCAGCACCTCGAGCGCGGTGCGTTCCGCCGGGCGCGACAGCGCGTGCGTGTCCTTGCCGAGATAGAGCGGGCCGCTGATGCCGTGCGCCGCGCGGTATTCGCAGATCGCCTGGGTGATGGCGAGGATGTGCGCTTCGTTGAAGCTGCCGTCGAACGCGCTGCCGCGGTGGCCGCTGGTGCCGAAGGCGACCAGCTGGCTGGGGTCGGTGACGTCCGGGCGGCGTTCGGCATAGGCACGCAGCAGCGCGGCAACGTCGATCAGGCTGTCGTGCGGCGCCGGCTTGCCGGCAAGCGGATGCAGGGGCATGGGGCGATTCCAGGTCGGTCGTCTAAGGCTAGCCGGTGTCGCGCGCCACCACAATGCGGGCGCGCAACCGCGGCGCGTCGAGGACGTTGATCTTTGTCAAACCGCGCACCGCCGCAGCACGGTATATAGAGACGGAGCCACCGGCGCGGCGGGGTGTCCATGGAAGAGGCGTTCGAGTTGGGCGACGAGCTGGGTCCGGCGAAGGTGACCTTCGTGTCGCAGCCGGCCATTGGCCTCAAAGCCGTGCTGGTGGTCGACAACGTCGCGATCGGCCCGTCGATCGGCGGCTTGCGCATGGCGCCGGACGTGAGCACGCGCGAGTGTGCGCGCCTGGCGCGGGCCATGACGCTCAAGAACGCCGCCGCCGGGCTGGCGCACGGCGGCGGCAAGTCGGTGCTGGCCGCCGACCCCAAGATGCCGCGCGCGCGCAAGGAGCAGCTGATCCGCGCCTTTGCCTGTGCGCTGCGCAACGAGGGCGACTACATCTTCGGGCCCGACATGGGCACCGACGAGACCTGCATGGCCTGGATCAAGGACGAGATCGGCCGGGCCGTCGGCCTGCCGCGCGCGCTCGGCGGCATCCCGCTCGACGAGATCGGCGCCACCGGTTGGGGCCTCAGTCACGCCGCCGATGTCGCGGCGCGCTATTGCAGCTTCGGCCTGCGCGGCGCGCGTGTGGCGATCCAGGGCTTCGGCGCCGTCGGCAAGCACGCGGCGCGCTTTCTCGCCAACCAGGGTGCGGTGCTGGTGGCGGCGAGCGACTCGTGCGGGACCATTCACGACCCCGCCGGACTCGACCTGGGGACGCTGATCCCGCTCAAGGAGGCCGGCCGCTCGGTGTGCGACTACCCGGGGGCGGCGAAACTCGATCGGGATGCCATCATCGACATCGAATGCGACATCTGGATACCGGCGGCGCGTCCCGACGTGGTGCGCGAGGACAACGTCGGGCGCCTGAAGACGCGCCTGGTGGTGCAGGGCGCCAATATCCCCTTCACACCCGGGGCCGAGAAGATCTTGCACGAGCGGGGCGTGCTGGTCGTGCCGGACTTCATCGCCAATGCCGGTGGCGTCATCTGTGCGGCCATGGAATACCACGGGGCCACGCAGTCGCAGGCCTTCGACGCGATCCAGGAGAAGCTGCGTGCCAATACCAAGCAGGTCCTGGACGAGGCCAGGCAGCGCAGCCTTGCGCCGCGCGAGGCGGCCCTGCGGCTCGCCACGCAGCGTGTCCGGGAGGCGATGGGTTACCGGCGCTGGGCGGTCTATTGAGCGCGGGCGGCGCTGCGCGACGGGCGTTGCTGCATCTGCGCCCGCGCGCTGCGGCGGTGGGTGGGCGGCGCACACGCCGGCCCTGCCTCCTGCGCCCCCCGGTGATGGGAGAAGGAGGGTCGGACAAAACGGCCATGTTCAGGATTCGCTTTCACGGTCGCGGCGGACAGGGCATCAAGACCGCGAGCCGCATTCTCGGCAGCGCGTTCTTTCGCGAGGGCTTCGAGGTGCAGGACGCGCCGGTGTACGGCGCCGAACGGCGCGGGGCGCCGATGTTCGCCTATGTGCGCGCGGCGCGCCAGCCGATCCGGGAGCGTGGCGTCATCACCCGTCCCGACCTGGTGATCGTCGCCGACGAGACGCTCGTGCCGTTACCGGCGGCCAACGTCTTGCTCGGCGTGCGCGCCCAAACCGTGGTGCTGCTCTACAGTGCCGTGGCGGCTGACACCTGGCGCGCACGCCTGAATCTGGCCGGCACGGTCTTGACGCTGCCCCCAGGCCGGGGCGCCGGGTCGCACGCCGCGCCCATCAGTGCGGCGTGCGCGGGCGCCCCCGCGCGACTGGTTGGTGTCATCGGGCGTGCGGCGCTCAGCGCCGCCATCGAAGACGAGCTCGCCGAGCACGGCGCGGTGGCGGTGCGCGATAGCCAGGGGCAGGCACTGGCGGCGTTCGATGCCGTCGCAGCGCACGCGGGCGTGGTCCGGGAGGGCGGGGTGATCGAGGCGCGCGACTACGAACGGCCGCGCTGGATCGACCTGCCCTTTGAGACGGCGCGCATTGCAGCCCCCGATATCTACGCGCCCGCCACCAGCGTGCAGGTGCGAACCGGTGACTGGCGCACGGTGCGGCCGGTGATCGACCGCGCGCTGTGCCGGCGCTGCAGCTGGGTGTGCTCCACGATGTGTCCGGAAAGCGCGATCCGCGTGCTGCCGGACGGCGCCCCCGAGATCGATTACGCGCATTGCAAGGGTTGCCTCGTGTGCGTGACGGTGTGCCCGCCGCATGCCATTCACGCCGTGGCCGAGCGCGCGTTTGCCCGGGAGGACGCATGAGCCGCCAGTTGCTCACGGGCAATGGTGCGGCCGCCTGGGGGGCGCGCCTGGCGCAGGTCGATTACGTGCCGGCGTTTCCCATCACGCCGCAGACCGAGATCATCGAGACGCTCGCCGGCTGGTGCAGCAATGGCGTGATGCGCGCCCGGCTGGTGACACTCGAATCGGAGCATTCGATGCTGACGGCGGCCGGGGCAGCCGCGGCCACCGGCGTGCGCGTGTTCACCGCCACCTCCAGCCAGGGGCTGCTGTACGCGCTCGAGATGATCTATACCATCGCCGGCTGGCGCGTGCCGTTCGTGCTGGTCAACGTGTCGCGCGGACTGGCCGCGCCCATCACGCTCGAGTCCGACCACAACGACGTCCTGGCAACGCGCGACTCCGGCTTCCTGCAGCTGCACTGCGCGAGCTGCCAGGAGGTGGTCGATTCGGTGCTCATGGCCTATCGCCTCGCCGAGGACGAGCGCGTGCGCCTGCCGATCATCGTCAATCTCGATGGCTTCACGCTGTCGTTCACGCGCGAACCGGTGGCGCTGCCGAGCGCGGAGCAGGCCGCGCGCTTCCTGCCGCCGTATGACCCGCAGAACATCCGGCTGCGTGCCAGCAAGCCGATCAGTCAGGCGGTGGCGGTGCTGGGCGGCGGCCCGTATTCGTACTTTCGCTACGAGACGCACCTTGCCGCGCTGCAGGCGCTCGGCGTGTACGAGGAGGTGCGCGCGGCGTTTGCCCGGGAGTGCGGGCGCGACTATCCGGCGGTCGAGACCTACCAGTGCGATGACGCCGAGATCGTGTTCTTCCTGCTCGGCGCCTTCGCCACCAAGGCGCAGGACGCCGTCGACCGCCTGCGCGCGAGCGGCAGCCGCGTGGGGCTGGTGCGCCCGCGCCTGCTGCGCCCGTATCCGGGCGAGGCCATTCGCCGGGCGCTGGCCGGAAAGCGGGCGGTCGCGGTGATCGACCAGAACCTGTCCATGGGCAAGGGCGGGGTGCTGCACGCCGAGCTTGCCTCGGTGCTGTACGGGCGCGCGGACGCGCCGCCGATCCTCGCGAGCTTCGTCGGCGGCCTGGGCGGACGCGACATCCGCGCCGAGGAGTTCTACGAGATCGCGGCGCAGCTGCGCGCGGCGCTGGCGCGCGGCGAGGCCCCGCCGCCGCGCCTGCTGTACACCGAAGAGGAGCTGCGCCAGGTGCGCAAGCTGCAGGCGGTCGCCGCGCTCGAGCGGCGCGCGCTGGGAGGCGAGCGATGAGCGGCACCATCAAGCGCATGAAGGACCTGCCGTCCGCGCATCTGCTCGGCAGTGGCACGCCGATGTGCGCCGGCTGCGGCGGGCTGCTCACGCTGCACGAGGTCTACGACCTGCTCGGCACCAACACCGTGTTCGTCAACGCCGCCGGCTGCATGACCCTGCTGTCGGTGTATCCGTTCACGCCGTTTCGCGGTTCCTGGCTGTACACCGCGATGGCCTCGGCGCCGGCCGGCGCGCAGGGCGTGCGCGATGCGCTCGACATTCTGCTGCAGACCGGGCGGCTCGGCGCGCAGGAGGACTTGACGCCGGTCGTGCTGACCGGTGACGGCGCGGCCTACGGCATGGGTCTGTCGGCCACCTCCGGCGCCATCGACCGCAATCTCGACTTCCTGTACCTGTGCTACGACAACGAGGGCTATGGCAACACCGGACAGCAGTATTCGCCGGCCACGCCGCATGCCGCGCGCACCGCCACCAGTCGCGGCTCGCGCGGTTATCCCGGCTACAAGAAGGATCTGTTTGCGATCTGGGCCGCGCACCGCCCGGCCTATGTCGCGACCGTGATCGGCGCCGAGCCGCTCGACCTGGCGAAGAAGATCGAAAAGGCCAGGTCGCTCAAGGGGCCGCGCCTGATCCTGGCGCTGGCACCGTGCCCGCCGGGCTGGGACTTCGATCCGCAGGACGCGATCGAGATCGGCCGGCTCGCGGTCAGGACCGGCGTGTGGCCGCTGAAGGAGTACAGCGATGGCAGGATCGTGCACACCCACGTGCCGCATCCGCGCCTGCCGGTGGAGGCGTACCTGAGCCGGCAGGGCCGCTTTCGCCACCTGTTCGAGCCGATGCGCAACGAGGCGCTGCTCGCCGAAATCCAGGCGGCGGTGGATGCCTACTGGGCGGGGGTGGAGGGCGCGTGAAGACACGAAGCTACCACCACCGCGGCGGCGAGTCGCCGCTGCTCGGTGCCACGATCCCGCGGCATCTCGCCGAGATCGCCGCGCGCTTCGGCGAGCGCGAGGCGGTAGTGAGCGTGCACCAGCAGCGGCGCCTGACCTATGCGCAGCTGCACGCCGCCGCCGATGCGCTGGCGCGCGGACTGCTCGCCATCGGCTTCACGCAGGGCGAGCGCATCGGAGTCTGGTCGACCAACAACATCGAGTGGCTGCTGTTGCAGCTCGCCACCGCGCGCATCGGCGCGGTGCTGGTCAACATCAATCCGGCCTACCGCCCGCGCGAGCTGGCCTACGCCCTGCAGAAGTCGGAGGTCCAGGGACTGTTCACGATCCCGCGCTTTCGCACCAGCGACTACGTCGGCATGCTGGTCGAGCTGTTTCCGCAGCTCGTGACGCACAGCGCCGCCGAGATCGAGTCGCCGGAATTCCCGCAGCTGCGGCGCGTGGTGCTGGTCGATCCGGCGCGGCCGGCAGACACCGTTGCACCGCACCCGGGGTTCATGACCTGGGAGGAGGTCATGGCGGCCGGTTGCGGCGTGTCGCCGCAGCACCTGGAGGAAGCGACCGCCGCGCTCGATGTCGATGATCCGATCAACATCCAGTACACCTCCGGGACCACCGGTTTCCCCAAGGCGGTGGTGCTGACGCATCACAACATACTGAACAATGCCTGGTTCACCGCGCAGGCGCTGCATTTCACCGAACACGACCGGCTGTGCGTGCCGGTGCCGTTCTATCACTGCTTCGGCATGGTGGTGTCGAACCTCATGTGCCTGTCGGTCGGCGCCTGTCTGGTGCTGCCGTCCGAGCACTTCGATGCGTTGGCGGTGTTGCAGGCGCTGCAGCAGGAGCGCTGCACCGCGCTGCACGGCGTGCCGACCATGTTCATCGCCGAGCTCGAGCACCCGCGCCTTCGCGAATTCGATCTCAGCACGCTGCGCACCGGCATCATGGCCGGCGCGCCCTGTCCACCCGCACTGCTGCAGCGCGTGATGGTCGATCTGCACTGCCCGGAGATCCTGATCGGCTACGGCGAGACCGAGGCCTCGCCGCTCACGCACCTGACCGCGCGCGAGGACTCGCCGCAGCGGCGCACCGGGACGGTCGGCACCAACCTGCCGCATCAGGAGGTCAAGGTGATCGACACGCGAAGCGGCGCGACGGTTCCGGTGGGCATGGTCGGCGAGATCTGCTTTCGCGGCTACCATGTGATGCGCGGCTACTACAGAGACCCGCAGGCGACCGACCAGGCGATCGACGCGCGCGGCTGGCTGCACTCCGGCGACCTCGGCAGCATGGACGCCGACGGCTACGTGCGCATCACCGGCCGGCTCAAGGACATGATCATCCGCGGCGGGGAGAACATCTATCCGGCCGAGATCGAGGAATTCCTGTTCACCCACCCGAAGATCGCGCAGGTCGCCGTATTCGGCGTGCCGGATGCGTACTATGGCGAGGAGGTGATGGCCTGGGTGCAGCTGCACGAGGGGCAGGCCGCGACCGAAGAGGAGATCCGCGAGTACTGCCGCGGCCGCATCGCGCACTTCAAGGTGCCGAAGTACGTCTGGTTCGTCGAGGAGTTCCCGATGACCGTGACCGGCAAGCTGCAGAAGTTCCGCATGCGCGAGATCGCCACCGAGCGGCTGGGCCGCCAGTCCGCACCGGCACGCTAGCAAGGGCGCGATCGACCGCTCGCCCCCGAAGGCGGCCACGAGCGCGCGTGTCCCCCGCCCGCCGCGCCCGCACAAGGCCGGCCATTTGATGTGGATCAATAACCTAGGCACGGGAATCGCCGATCATGCCGGCGAGAGGAGGGAAGCTGCCATGGCGCACAAACAGATCCTTTTCCGGTCGGCCGCGCGCGAGAAGGTCCTGCGGGGGGCGACCATGCTGGCCGATGCGGTGCGCGTCACCCTCGGCCCGAAGTCGAAGTCGGTGCTCATTCAGAAGAAGTGGGGCACACCGATCGTGTGCAATGACGGCGTCACGATCGCCAAGGAGACCGACCTCAAGGACCCGGAAGAGAACCTGGGCGCGCAGATGCTGCGCCAGGCCGCCGAGAAGACCGGCGATGCCGTCGGCGATGGCACCAGCACCTCCACGCTCCTGGCGCACGCAATCCTGGCCGATGGGGTGCGCAATGTCGTCGCGGGGGCGAGCGCCATCGATCTGAAACGCGGCCTCGACCGCGGCGTCAAGGCGGCCGTGCAGTCCCTGCGCAGCCAGTCGCGCACCGTCAAGACGCGCAAGGAGAAGGCGCAGGTGGCGACGATCTCGGCGCACAACGACCCCGGCATCGGCGAGCTGGTGGCGGATGCCATGGAGAAGGTGGGCGGCGAAGGCGTAATCACCGTCGAGGAATCGAAGACCACGGAAACCGTGCTCGAGGTGGTCGAGGGCATGCAGTTCGACCGCGGCTACATCTCGCCGTACTTCATCACCGACGCGGAGAAGATGGAGGCCGTGCTCGAAGACGCCTTCGTGCTGCTGTCCGACCGCAAGGTGAGCAGCCTCAAGGACCTGCTGCCCCTGCTGGAGCAGGTGGCCAAGGTCGGCAAGCCGATCCTGTTCGTAGCGGAGGACATCGAGGGCGAGGCGCTCGCGACACTGATCGTCAACCGCATCCGCGGCGTGCTGCACTGCTGCGCGGTCAAGGCCCCGGGCTTCGGCGACCGGCGCAAGGAGATGCTCACCGACATGGCGGTGCTGACTGGCGGGCAGGTCATCTCCGAGGACCTCGGCCTGCGGCTCGAGGACGTAGCGGTCGAGCAGCTCGGGCGCGCCAAACGCATCGTCGTGGACAAGGACAACACCACCTTGATCGGCGGTGTCGGCGACAAGCAGGCGATCGATGCGCGTATCCAGCAGATCCGCAAGCAGATCGACAAGGCCACGAGCGAGTACGACAAGGAGAAGCTGCAGGAGCGCCTGGCCAAGCTCGCGGGCGGCGTGGCCGTCATTCGCGTGGGCGCCCCCTCCGAGGCCGAGATGAAGGCCAAGAAGGAGGCGCTCGATGATGCGATCAGCGCCACCAAGGCGGCGGTCGCCGAGGGCATCGTGCCGGGCGGGGGCCTGGCGCTGCTGCGGGCGACCGTCGCGGTGGCGGCGGAGGAGGCCAAGGCCGAGGGTGACGAGAAGACCGGTTTGCAGATCCTGCGCCGGGCGCTCGAGGCCCCGGCACGCACCATCGCCGAGAACTCGGCAGTCGACGGCGGCGTGGTGGTCGCGCGCATGCTTGCGGAGCAAGGCAACGTCGGCTTCGACGCCGCGGCCAAGCAGTACGTCGACATGTACGAGGCCGGGATCATCGATCCCACCAAGGTGGTGCGCATCGCGCTCGAGAACGCGGTGTCGATCGCAAGCGTCCTGCTGCTCACCGAGGCCACGATGACGGAAATCCCGGAAGAGAAGAAGGAATCCCCGCCGGGGCCGGAGATGTAGCAACGCCGGGCGGCGGGCAGCCGCCCCGTGCGGCAAAGGAGCGAGCTCGCATGTCGATCATTGGCATAGACCTGGGTACGTCCAATTCGGCGGCTGCGGTGCTGCGCGGCGGCCGGCCGGTCATCATCCCGAGCGCCGAAGGCATCTCGCTCGGCGGCAAGGCCTTCCCCAGCTACGTGGCGATCACTGCCGACGGGCAGATGCTGGTGGGCGAGCCGGCGCGCCGGCAGGCCGCAGCCAATCCCGAGGGCACGGCGACCGCCTTCAAGCGCAAGATGGGCCAGCGCGTGACCATCCGCCTGCGCGATCGCGAATTCACGCCCGAGCAGCTATCCGCTTTCCTGTTGCAGAAGATCAAGCGCGACGCCGAGGCCTTCCTGGGCGAGGCGGTGGAGAAGGCCGTGGTGACGGTGCCGGCCTATTTCGACGACAACCAGAGGAGCGCCACCAAGGATGCCTGCCGCATCGCCGGCATCGAGGTCGCGCGCCTGGTCAACGAACCGACCGCCGCCGCGCTCGCCTACGGGCTCGATCGGCTTGGGCAGGAGCTGCGAATCGCGGTCATCGATTTCGGGGGCGGCACCCTCGATGTCACCATCATGGAGTTCGGCAAGGGCGTGTTCGAGGTCAAGGCCACGAGCGGCGACACGCAGCTCGGTGGCACCGACATGGACGCGCGCGTGTTCGAGTACCTGGCCGAGCGTTTCCGCGAGCGCAGCGGGGTCGACGTGCGCGGCGATCGCCAGGCAGCCGCGCGCCTGCGCGAGGCCGCCGAGATCGCCAAGGTCGAGTTGTCGGCTGCGACCAGCACGCACGTGAGCCTGCCGTTCATCGCCGCCAAGGCCGGTATCCCGCAGCACCTCGACATGGACTTGACGCGCACCGAGCTCGAGCGGCTGGTGCGGCCGGTGATCGAACGCTGCCGCGCGCCGGTCGAGCAGGCGCTGCACGATGCCGGCATCGGGCCGAAAGACATCGACCGCGTGGTGTTTGTCGGCGGACCGACGCGCATGCCGGCGGTGCGCCAGTTCTTCGAAGACCTGCTCGGGCGGCGCGCGGAGATGGGCGTCGATCCGATGGAATGCGTCGCCGCCGGCGCAGCCATCCAGGGCGGGGTACTGGCCGGCGAGGCCGGCCTGGGCGAGATCGTGCTGGTCGATGTCACGCCGCTCACCCTCGGCGTCGAGACCCTGGGCGGGGTCGCCACGCCGCTCATCGCGCGCAATACGCCGATTCCGATCAAGCGCACCGAGACCTTCACGACCGCCGCCGACATGCAGACCAGCGTCACGATCCACGTCTTCCAGGGCGAACGCCCGATGGCGGCGGATAACACCAGCCTGGGCGAGTTCAACCTCGGCGGTATTCCGCCGGCACCGCGCGGCGTACCGAAGATCGAGGTGACGTTCGACATCGATGCCAACGGCATCCTCAACGTGACCGCCAGGGACACGGCCACCGGCAAGTCGGCCTCGATCAGCATCAGCGGCTCGACGCGCCTGGCCGAGGGCGAGAAGGAGCGCATGATCAAGGAGGCGGAACGCTTCGCCGAGGAGGACAAGAAGCGGCGCGCCGCGGCGGAGAAGCTCAACGAGGCGGACGCCGTGTGCTACGAGGCCGAGAAGATGCTCGCCGAGTTCGGCGACCGGCTGACCGAGGAGGTCAAGAAGCGCATCGAGCAAGGACTGAAAGACACGCGCGAGGCGGTCACCAAGAAGGATGCCGAGCAGGCGGCACGTTGCAGCGAGACGCTAAGGAAGGCGCTCAAGGAGGGCGGTACCGTCATCTATGCGCAGACGCCCGGCGCCTACAAGGCGCGCCCGGGTCCGCAGCCCCCACCGCACGTGGAACCGGCTGCCGAGGCGCGCCCGAGCGGTGCCGGTCCGCGCGGCCGGGTGGTGGACGCCGAGTACAAGGAGACGCCCAAGTAGCCGCCGGCGCCTGCACCGGTCCGCGCGCGGCGCACGCCGGCGCGTGAACTTGCGAACGGGATGCGATCATGAGCGCGGCGCAGCGCGATTACTACGAGGTGTTGGGCGTTGCGCGCGATGCCGACGCCAAGGCGATCAAGGACGCGTTCCGCCAGCTTGCGCTCAAGTACCATCCGGATCGTAACAAGTCGCCGGAGGCGGAGGCGCGTTTCAAGGAGATCGCCGAGGCGTACGCGGTCCTGTCCGACCCGAAGAAGCGCGCCGACTACGACGCGCGCGGCTTCGAAGGCGTGGCCGGCTACTCGCCCGAGGATCTGTTCGCCGGGGTCGACTTCGGTGACATCTTCCGCGACTTCGGCGGCGACCTCGGTTTCGGATTCGGCTTTGGTTCGCCTGGCGGCCTGTTCGATCGGCTGTTCCGTCACCACCGGCCAGGGCCGGCGCGCGGCGTCGACATGGAGGTCGAACTGGTCGTGCCGCTCGAGCGTATCGCAAGCGGTGGGGAGGAGACGGTGTACTACGCCCGCACCGTGGTGTGCCCCGCCTGCCATGGCAGCGGCGCCAAGGGCGGTACGGCGCCGCGCACCTGCAGCGCCTGTCGCGGTTCCGGGCAGCGGGTTGTGACGCGTGATGAGCGCAAGGGACGAAGTGCCGTACGCATCCAGCAGATCAGCGTCTGCCCCGAGTGCCGCGGCCGCGGCACGATCATCGAGCAGCCTTGTCCGGAGTGCGGCGGCAGCGGCCAGGTCGAGCGCCAGGAGCGGCTCACGGTTACGGTGCCGCGCGGCGCGGAGGAGGGCCTGGCCCTGCGCGTGCCGGGGCACGGTGCGCCCAGCACGGAACCCGGTGGTCCCGCGGGCGATCTCTATGTCGTGGTGCGCAGCCGCCCCGACGCGCGCTTCGAGCGCGTAGGGGCGGACCTGTGGCGGGTCGAGACCATCGGCGTCGCCGAAGCCGCGTTGGGAACGCGTCGCACCATCGACACGCTCGAGGGCCGCGTGGAGGTCAACATCCCGGCCGGCACCCAGCCGGAGGAAGTATTGCGGATCCGTGGCAAGGGCCTGCCGCAGTTCGCCGGGCCCGGCCGGGGGGATCTCAACCTGCGGATTCGTGTGCAGGTGCCCGAGCATCTGTCGGCACGCGAGCGGGCGCTGTACGAGGAACTGCAGGCGCTTGAAACGGCGCGCGTCCGGACACATAAAAAATAGCCGAAAGGTTCGGGCGCTGATGAGGCCGTGTATTGACAGGCGTCAAAGCGCCACGGCGAAGCGCAAGTTAGTTTTTTGTTTTATGACAACGGAGGTGATTGCCATGGCAGACGAAGGCAAGAAGGACGTGACCACCGGCAAGTCGCAGGAGATCCAGAAGGCCACACCGGCACGGTCGCTCAGCCCGTTTGAGGAAATGGACCGCTTGTTCGAGAGCTTCTTCCCGCGCGGGTGGCTGCGGCCGATGCGCTGGGAATGGCCGGAACTGGGGGCGTCTTTCGAAGTACGCACGCCACGGGTCGATGTCATTGACCGCGAGGCCGAGGTCGTCGTGCGCGCCGAGGTGCCGGGCGTCGACAAGAAGGATATCGAAGTCTCGGTCACCGAGAACACGGTGACGATTCAGGGCAGCTCACGACGCGAGGAAAAGGAGGAGCGCGACAACTATTACCGCCGCGAGATCATGCGCGGTGCGTTCAGTCGCACCGTGGCCCTGCCAGCCGAAGTGGACAGCGGCAAGGCCAAGGCGACGTTCAAGGACGGCGTACTGGAGCTGACCGTCCCCAAGGTGGAGAAGGCCAAGCGCCGCAGCGTGCCCATCGAGTAGCAGCGAGCGCGGCCCCCCCCAGCCGGGGGGGGCCCGCCGGCAACGGGGGGGGCTCGTGTCGACACACCGCGATGGAGCAGGCAACGGGCGCAGCGGAGCGCTGGGGAGAGCGGTTGATGGCGAGGAGCAAGAAGACGAGCAGCGGCGCCGAGGCCCGGGCGGCGAAGCCGAACCGCGCGTCGGCGCGCGCCGCCAGCAGCCACACCAACAAGGCGACGATCTCGGAGCAGGACCGCCGGCGCATGATTGCCGAGGCGGCGTATTATCGTGCCCTCAAGCGCGGCTTCCAGGATGGCGATCCGGTCCAGGACTGGCTCGAAGCCGAGCGCGAAGTCGAACGCCTGCTGCCCGGACCGCAGCAGAAAAAGCGCGAGCTCGCTGCCTACAAGAAGCTGCGTGACGAGATTGGCAAGCGCCTGGGCGAGGCGCGCGAGACGTTCAATGCCGAGACCCTTCGCCAGGCGCTGCAGCACGCACGTGAACGCCTGAAGGAGGCGGGTGAGTACACGGCCGACACCGTTGACAAGGTGGCGGCCAACATCGAGAAGGACATCGTCGACGCGGCGCACCGCATGGGACCGGCCTGGGAGGCGTTCTCGGAAAAGACCGCGGGCCTGTTCGTGGTATGGCGCGACCGCTCGGCGGGCTTTCTCAGCCGGGCGGCGCAGGCGGTGGCGGACTGGCGCCGGCAGGCCGGTCGCCCGATCGGTCCACGCACCTATCGCACGGGCGAGATCGCGGCACCCGGCGCGTTTGCGTGCAGCGCCTGCGGCCACACGCTGCAGCTCAAGACCGCTGCCCATCTGCCGCCGTGTCCGCAGTGCCTGAAGACGGAGTTCAAGCGCGTATAACCGAAGAGGGGATGACCATGAAGCTCCCGTTGCAGGTCGTCTTTCGCAATATGGAACCTTCGTCGGCGGTCGAAGCGAAGATCCGCGAGCGTGCCGAGAAGCTCGATGTCTACTGCGACGACATCATGAGCTGTCGGGTCATGGTTGAGGCCCGCCACCGGCACCATCACCAGGGCAATCTCTACCACGTACGCGTCGATCTGAAAGTGCCTGACGCCGAGCTGGTGGCCTCGCGCGAGCCGGACGAGCACCACGCCCACGAAGACGTGTACGTGGCGATTCGCGATGCCTTCGACGCCGTGCGCCGCCAGTTGGAGGACTACGTGCGACGCCGGCGCGGCCAGGTCAAGGAACATCCGGTCTCGCCGCACGGGCGGGTGGCCGAACTCTATCCGGACTACGGCAAGATCCAGACGGCCGACGGCCGGCTCGTGTACTTTCACCGCAACAGCGTGCTCGAGAATGCGTTCGAGAAGCTGGTGCTCGGCACCGAAGTGCGTTTCGTCGAGGAGATGGGTGAGCTCGGACCGCAGGCAACGAGCGTTCACGTCGTCGGCAAGCACCACGTCGTTGGTTGATGGCCAGGCGCGGCGCGCCACGGCGCAGCGCTCACGCCGCCGTGCTCGTCGCGGTGGTGCTGGCGATCGGTGCTGACCGGGCGATGCCCGAGGAGTCACGCATGTCGATCACCGCGCCCCAGGCGGCGCAGGAACTCGCCCTGCCGGCGGCACGCCTGCACGGTGATGTCTCGGTCGAACAGGCGCTGCTCACGCGCCGCGCGCTGCGCGAGTTCGGCGACGCCCCGCTGACGCTCGCCGAGCTCGGCCAGTTGCTGTGGGCGGCACAGGGCATCACGCAGGCAGGTTACCGAACGGCACCCTCCGCCGGTGCGCTCTATCCGCTGGAACTGTATGTCGCCGCCGGTCGCGTCGAGGGCCTGGCGGCGGGCGTGTACAAGTACCTGCCGGCGGGTCACCGGCTGCGGCGCATGCGCACGCACGACGTGCGCTCCGCGCTGGCGTAGGCGGCGCTCGGCCAAGACTGCGTGCGCCAGGCACCGGCGGTGCTGGTGTTTGCCGCGGTCGAACGCCGCACCACGCGCAAGTACGGCACGCGCGGCATTCGCTACGTGCACCTCGAGGCAGGGCATGCCGCGCAGAACGCCCTGCTGCAGGCCACCGCCCTCGGATTGGGTGCCGTGGTGATCGGCGCTTTCGACGACGCGGCGCTGAAGGAACGGCTCGCCTTGCCGGCCGCCGAGGACGTCGTGTACCTGCTGCCGGTCGGGCGGCGCTAGCCGCCGTTTCGCATCGCGCGTGCGCTCACGCCGCGCGGCGGCGAAAGATGCCCAGCCCGGGTGCGCCGGGCCACGCCTCGAGTTCCGCCTCATCCGCCGGCAAGGCCTCGCGCCGTCCGATGACGAGCGCGCCGCCCGTGCGCAGCACGCGCAGCATTTGCCGCAGGGTGGCGCGCTGCACCGGCTCGGCGAAATAGGTGAATACCAGGTTGCGGCACAGGATGAGGTCAAAGGGGCCGTCCGGTACCTCGCGTCGCACGTCCTGGCGCATGAACTCGACGCCCGCGCGGTAGCCCGCGTCCAGGCAGAGCTCGGCACCGCGCGCGAGGAACGCGCGCGCAATCCAGTCACGCGGCAGCAGCTTGAGACTGCCGGGCGGATAGCAGGCGCGCCGCGCGCGCGCCAGCACCTCGGTGTCGACATCCGTGCCGATGACCTCAAGCGCGGTAGCGGGCAGTGCCGGCTGCCTCAGGCGCCAGACGAGGGCGAGCGTATACGGCTCCTCGCCGCTCGCGCAGCCGGCGCACCAGGCGCGCACGATGCGCGTGCCGCTGGCCGCCGCGCGCTGCTCGAGCTGCGGCAGCAGCGTTGCGGTCATGAACTCCCACACCGCCACGTCGCGGTAGAAGTGCGAGAGGCTGATGGTGCAGAGCCCGTCCAGCGCGGTCCATTCCTCGGGATGCGTGTCGAGCCACTGGCGGTAGGCGTCGAGATCGGGCAGGCCGAGCGTGGCCAGTCGTCGCCCGAGCCGCTTGCATACGGTGCGGCGTACCTTGCGAAAGCCGGGCCAGCGCAGGCCGAGGCGGGGCAGCGCCGATTGCAGGAACCGCACGCATTCCTGGTCGGTCACGGAGAGCGCCCGGTCGCACACGGCGCCGCGCGCGCACCGCGCAGCCGCCCCATGGTGTCAGGGACGCCTGCAGGCGGACAGCCGTGCCCGCCAGCGTTCGAGCAGCGCGGCGCGCGCGGCCGCGTCACCGGCGCAGGCCGCGAGCTCGTCGCCGGCGAGCTCAACGTCGAAGGACTGCCAGCCCCCGTCGGTGGCGCAATCGATGCGCACCTGCCAGTGGTCGTTGCGCGGCTCGACCTCGAACAGATACGCATCGAGCAGGAGTTGGCGCAGCAGGGCGTCCACGGTGTCCCTTGCCTGGGCAAGCGTCTGGCGGGGCATGGTCATGGCCGCGGGTCAGTCGGTGCGCAGGAAAGGATAGCGCGCGAGCTCCTCGCGTCGCCACAATGACATGCCCGCCCACGGCCCGACGGTCTCGAGGTCGACCACGGCGTCGGGGTCGTGGAAACCGATTTCCCCGGGCTGACCCTGGCGTTCGAGGGTAGCGAGCAGGTGGCGATCAAGCATGCGTTCCTCGGCCTGGCTCGACAGCTGTTCGCGAAAACCGCGCCGATGCATGCGCACGTAGAAGCGCTTTCCAGCGAGCGCGCTGGCGAAGGTCTCGGCCGTTTCCCGCGCCCGGGTCTCGAACTCGGCGGGCGACTGGTAGGTGAAGGAGCGCGTTACCGGCATGACGCGCGCAAGACAGTGGCGCAACGCCGGATCGCGCTCGAGCTTTTCACGCAGCGCCTCGAGGAACGCCGGCACATCGGGCACCGTCAGCGCCAGCACGTTGTAGAAACCGGTGCGCTGCACGGCGCCGAGCGGCGCGAGCGCGCGGCGCGCGCGGGAATAGCAGGCCTCGCGGATACTGATGATGACGTTCCAGTCAGGCATGCCGAATCACTCGGCGTTGCGCTTGCCGACGGCGCGCGCCCTGGCCGCCGCCAAAGAAGCTGTTGTCCGCTGCGGTGGCTGTCGTCCAGGCACCCTCGGTGCATGCGCGAGCGCCCGCGTGCGGCGCGCTTAGCGGACCTCCGCGGTGCGTACCCACACACCGCGCTCGGCGCACTTGAGCAGCTCGCTGCCGCTTCGCACGTACTGGCCGAGCCGGTAACGGACATTGTTGAAGTAGCAGACCCCTTCCTCGAGCTCCAGGTCGAGCGATGGCATCTCATCGTCCTCGCGCTCGAAAATGGGTGAGTTCTTGAGCTCGGGATCGGGTGCGCCGACCTGCGGGACGGTTTTCATGATGTTCTCTCCCGGTTGATTGCGCAGTTCATTGGTACCGTGAACGCGCGGCCGGGGCATTGACGCAGCTCAAAGACCTTTGCGGCTGGCGGGCGCCAACTCGGCGCGAGGAGCCCGGTTGACCACGCACGGCGCCAGGCAGACCGGCTGTGGTGTGAGGCGCATGCCGCTTTCGGGGCGGCGTCCCGGTTTCGTAAGCGCGGGGCGCGTGAAAGTTGACCGGTGGCGTAGGCTATTTACACGATATACTGCGAACTGGCGCTTGCGGTCGGACTGCCGGATGCAGGGCCTGTTCGGTCAGCGCAAGGCGGCCTTTGGGCAATTTAATGTCAGTTTTTTTGGGACAACCTCATAACCATCTGCCTAATAAAGAAAAAGTTATATGGATTTCCTACCGATTTTCCTGAACTTACGCGGTCGCCGTTGCCTTGTCATTGGTGGTGGTGAGGTCGCCGCGCGCAAGGTCGCGCTGCTGCTGGAGGCCGGTGGCCGGGTGGACATCGTCGCGCCGCAACTGTGCCCGGCGCTCCGCGCGCTGGCGGATCAGGGTGCGGTGGCGCACAGCGCCGGGCACTTTCATCCCGATCAGGTACGCGAGGCCACGCTGGTATTTGCCGCCACCGACGACGCGCAGGTCAACCGCGAAGTCTCCGAGGTCGCCAAGGCGCGCGGCATTCCGGTCAATGTGGTCGATCAGCCCGAGCTGTGCAGCTTCATCATGCCGTCGATCATCGACCGCTCGCCGGTGGTGGCGGCGGTGTCGACCGGCGGCGCATCGCCGGTGCTCGCGCGGCTGCTGCGCGCACGCCTCGAAACGCTGATTCCGGCCGCGTACGGACGCCTGGCGCGGCTGGTGGCCGATTTTCGCGATGTCGCCAAGGCGCACTTCAAGCACCCGGCCGCGCGACGGCGATTCTGGGAGGACGTGTTGCAGGGACCCATTGCCGAGCAGGTGCTGGCCGGCCAGGAGGACGCTGCGCGTGCCGCGCTGGCGGCCAGGATTGCCGCCGCCGATGGCGCGAGCGAGCCGCAGGGGGAGGTCTATCTGGTGGGCGGCGGTCCCGGAGATCCCGACCTGCTGACGTTTCGGGCCCTGCGCCTGATGCAGCAGGCAGATGTCGTGGTCCACGACCGGCTGGTATCGAAGGAGGTGCTCGATCTGGTGCGCCGCGACGCGGATCGCATCTATGCCGGCAAGGAACGCGACCATCACGCCATCCCGCAGGAGGACATCAATCAGCTGCTGGTGCGGCTGGCGAAGCAGGGCAAGCGCGTGCTGCGACTGAAGGGTGGTGACCCCTTCATCTTTGGCCGCGGTGGCGAGGAGATCGAAACGCTCATGAGCGAGGGCATTCGCTTCCAGGTGGTTCCCGGCGTCACCGCCGCGGCCGGCTGCGCCGCGTATGCCGGCATTCCGCTGACGCACCGCGACTATGCGCAGGCGGTCATGTTCGTCACCGGCCATCTGCAGGACGGCACGGTCGATCTCAACTGGAAGGCACTGGCCCAGCCGCGCCAGACCGTGGTGTTCTACATGGGGCTGCATGGCGTGGATATCATCTGCCGCGAGCTGGTGCGTCACGGCCTGCCGGCGACGACCCCGGCGGCCCTTGTCCAGCAGGGCACGACGCGCCGCCAGCGGGTGCTCACCGGCACGCTCGCCAACCTGCCGGCGATCGTGAAGGAGGGTCAGGTCAAGGCGCCGACACTGATCATCGTCGGCGAGGTGGTGCAGCTGCACACCAAGCTCAACTGGTTTACGCCGGTGCCGCTCAACTAGTGGCGGTCGGTGGCTGGCTGCGGCCGAGGCCGTGCTCCACGGCGATGACCGCCGCTTCCACGCGCGAGTGCACACCGAGCTTGCGCAGAATCGACTTGACGTGCAGCTTGACGGTGCCGTCGGTGATGTTGAGGGCGCGCGCAATCATCTTGTTGCTCTGCCCCTCGGCGACATGGCGCAGTATCTCGAGCTCGCGCGGTGTCAGGTCGGCGAGCAGCCGGGCCGCCGCCGCCGGGGGTGTCGGTGCCTCGGCGCTCTCCCCCTGCACCAGGCGCGCGAGCGAGCCCACCATCTCCTTGGCCACGACGTGATCGCCGCGCAATGTCGCCTCGAGTGCCGGGACCAGGTCCTCCGGATCCATGTCCTTGAGGAGATAGCCCTGCGCCCCGGCGCGCAACGCACCGCGCAGATCGGCGTCATCGCGACTCATGGTCAGCATCAGGATCGGCGCATCGACACCGGCGGCGCGCAGTCTGGCGACCGTCTCGATACCGGTCATTCCGGGCATCTTCACATCGAGCAGAATGATCTCGGGGCGCAGCGCCACCGCCTGGCGCACGCCGTCTTCGCCGGAACCGACCGAGGCGACGACGTCGACACCGCGGCTGGCGAGCAGCTGCTCCAGCCCCTTGCGCACCAGCGCGTGATCATCGATCAGCAGCACCCGCATGCTCAGCCGCCGTAGGCCTGGCGCGGTGCAGCGACATCCGCCGGCCAGAAGGTGATCAGCACGCGGGTACCTTCGCCCGGCTCGCTGTCGATGGTGAGCTCGCCCGGGATGCGCTCGGCGCGCTGACGCATGATGGACAGGCCGAGCTGCTCGCCGGGCCGATCGGGCTCGCTGCGCGCGATGCCGTCGCCGTCATCCTCGACCAGCAGGCTGTAGCGGCCGTCGGCGGTGGTGCTGAGCTGGATACGCGCGTTGCGCGCGTTGGCATGCTTGCGAATGTTGGTCAGCGCCTCCTGGACGATGTGGTAGATCTGGATCTCCTGCGCGCCGCTGAGCCGCAGCTCGCCGCAGTCATTGTGGAAGAAGACCGCGATGCCGTGGTCCTGGTTGGCGCGTCGCACCATGGCCTCGAGCGCCGGCACCAGGCCGCGCTCGTCGATGCGCAGTCGGAAATTGGACAGCAACTCGCGCAGGCTGGCGTGCGCCTCTTCGACCGCCGCGCGCAGGCGGCGCGTTTGCTCCTGCGCCCGGCGCAGATCCTTCTTGTGCAGCGTCTCGCCGAGCATCTTGATCTGCAGGCGCATGCCGACCAGGGACTGAGCGAGCGAGTCGTGCAATTCGTTGCCGATGAGGTTGCGTTCTTCCATGACCGCGAGCTGCCGCGCGTCCTGGTCCAGGCGCGCCTTCTCGACGGCGAGCGCCAGGTGCCGTCCGATGCTGGTAAGCAGCTGCAGCGCGTCTTCGCCAAGAACCGAGGCGGGCCAGTCGAGAAACAGCGTGTAGCTGCCGAGGGTCCGGCCCTGGTACTGCGCGGGGACGACCACGACCTCATGGCGTTGGGTCTCGGTTTCGCCCGGCACCTGCTTGGCGCAGTCCAGCCGGTCGGTGAGGATGTGCGGGGCGCCGCTGTTGATCGTCCAGCCGCAGTGCGGACAGTCGGTGGCGAGTGCGTGGCCCGGATCGCTGTCCGGCATACCCAGGCGGCGGCTCGCAATGAGACGCATGCCCCCCTGGTCGTCGAGCAGGTGCACGGTGGCGGCACGCGCGTCGACCAGCTCGATGAACGTATCGAGGAAGCTGTCGAGCTGCTGGCTGAGGGTCCCGGGGCGCGTGAGGCTCTGCGCCACGTCGTACAGGATATCGAGCGACTGGGTCTTGCGCGCAAGGCGCACGTTCTGCGCGCGCGCCTGCGCATCGGCCTGCAGGGCCAGCCGCGCGAGCATGCCACCGAGGCTGTTGATATCCTCGATTACGCCGGCGAGATCGGCCTCGCGCGACGGCGGGATCTGGGCCGAGAGGTCACCGCCGCGCATGCGCTCCGCCCAGTCGCGCAGGTGGGTGAGGAAGCGCAGACGCCGGCGCACGCGCCGAAACAGCACCACGACCACGCTCAGCGCGGCAAGCGCCAGTGCCAGGGCTAGCCACTCGGCGCCGCGCTGAGGTTGTACCAGCGCGTAGCCGGTCGCAAGCGCGCTGCCGAATGACAGCAAGGCGAGCAGCATGACGGGGCGGGACAGCTTGCCCCACAGCAGGCGGTGTAGCCAGCCGCGCGCCTGCGTGCGACGGTTCGGCACAGGAGGGCGTGGGGTCGGCATCGGGGTTGGCGGCAGCGGCACTGCGCCGGACACTATAGCAGATTCCCCGTTGGCCCCGGGGCGGACGCGTCTCAGCCGGCGCCCTTGGGCCGGGTGTGTGCGGGGTCGTTCGGGTTGATGAAGATGAAGCGAAACTCGTTGGGATTGAGCTCGACGTAGTCGAGGGTCGCACCGAGGAGCGCTTCCTTGGTGTTTTCGGCGACCAAGACCTCGATCCCCTCGCTCTGCAGCTCCACGTCACTGTCCTTGCGGCTGTCGAAGCCCATGCCGTAGGTGAAGGAACCGTCGTCCTCCAGCTTGACCGCGATGCGCAGCGCCAGGTCCTGCGCGCCGGCCTGTTCCTGGGAGCGGCGGATCTGCTCGGCGGCAGCGGGTGTGATCTTGATCATAACGGGACCTGCGGATTCGGTGTCGAGGATAGCGCTGTCATTGTACCGCGTGGCGGCGCGCGTGGGCGGCCCGGCGCATCGTGCGCACGAAGGCCACGAATGACTCGGCCCAGCGACTGCCGGCGAGATCGCGCATGTGCGTGTAGTTCGCGAGCAGGTTCTTGTAGACGATGCCGTCATGCCGGCCGTCGATGCCGTGACCCCGGACGACTTCCCAGGCGTAGGTCAGTCCCGGTGCCAGGTCCTCCAGGCTCGAGTAGTGGAACTCGTGCGCGCGCACCTCGCGCCCGGCGGTCGTGCCGGGCCACAGGCCCTGGCCGGTGGCGCGCAACAGGACATAGCCGCGCCCCTGGGGCCGGGTATGCATGACGGAATCCGCCGGGATGACACCCACCATGTCGGCGCGCCTGTCACCCCAGCGGATGCTGCGCGACAGGTACATGAGGCCGCCGCATTCGGCGTACGCGGGCATGCCGTTTTCGATGGCATCGCGGATGGCGCGGCGCAGGCGGGAGTTTGCCGCGAGGTGCGCCATCTGTGTTTCGGGGAATCCGCCGCCAATGAACAGCCCGTCGATCGCGGGCAGCGTGGTGTCCGTGAGCGTATTGATCGTCACCAGCTCGGCACCGGCGTGCGACAGGGCCTCGAGGTCACCGGGGTAATAGAAGCCGAACGCCGCATCGTGCGCGATGCCGATGCGTACCCGCTCCGGCGGCTGCGCGCGCGGCGCTGTCCCGCGGGCGGGTTCGGCGAGCGCGGGCGCACGGCGGGCCACCGCCAGCAGGCGATCGAGGTCGACATGCCGGGCGACGGTGTCGGCGATCGCGCGAATGCGCGCGGCCACCTGTGGCGCCTCGTTGCTCGGCATCAGGCCGAGATGCCGTTCGACGATGCTAAGGGCGTCGTCGTGATGGACGGCGCCGAGCACGGGTACGTCGGTGTAGTGCTCGATGACCGCGCGCAGCTTGGACTCGTGGCGCGAACCGCCCAGCTGATTGAGGATGACGCCGGCAATCTGGATGTCGCGATCAAAGGCCTGGTAGCCGAGAATCAGGGGCGCGATTCCGCGCGTCATGCCGCGCGCGTCGATGACCAGCACTACCGGCGCGTGCAGCAGCTTGGCCAGGGCGGCGTTGCTGTTGCTGCCGTCGAGATCGAGCCCGTCGTACAGGCCCTTGTTGCCCTCGATCAGGCTCAGCTCCGCACCGCGGGCGCGGGTGATGAAGGTGTCGAGTATCTCCTCGCGACCCATGAGGTAGAAGTCCAGATTGTGGCAGTCGCGGCCGGCCGCCGCACTCAGCCACATCGGATCGATGTAGTCCGGGCCCTTTTTGAAGGGTTGCAGCACCACGCCACGCGCGCGCAGCGCGGCGCACAGCCCGATGCTGAGGGTGGTCTTGCCGGAGGACTTATGGGCGGCGGAGATGAGGAGGCGGTTCATAGGGCCCACCTCCGGTGGGTGGGTCGCGGGTAGCGGGTTTCACGTGTCAGGCTCCAAGTTTACCAACCGCAAACCCCGAACCTGAAGCCCGCCACTGCGCTCAAGCGCTAGCCGGTTCCGGCTTGGCGGCCCGGGCCGCGTGATGCGGGTCGGCGACCGGGTCCGCGAGGCTTTGCGGCAGGAAGGGCAGGACCTTGACCGCGAAGGCGACCAGGACGAGCGCGATCCCAAAGCCGCCAATGCCGAGCAGCAACTCCGGTGCGCTCGGGCTGTACGGTGCCACGACGCCGTCGAAGAAGCTGCTGGCCACCACTTCCTTTCCGGCCAGCAGGGGCATGGGATAGGCCTGGCCGCCGATGATGGTCACGTACATCTGCGCCAGCCCGCCGAGTACGACCAGAAGGCAGGCGGTCACCACCAGGGCGCGCGACTTGCCGAGGCCCGAATGCAAGCAGATCAGCAGCGGCAGCACGCCACCGAGCAGGATCTGGCCGATCCAGAACATCCTGGTCACGACACCGCCGTTGAGCAGCACGAAGGCCTCGACCCCGTGGCGCTGGGTGATGTAGAGGTTGGTGAGGTGGTACACCAGCACGAAATAGAGCGAGGCCGCGATGAACACGCCGAGCAGGTTGCGCAGACGGGCGAACACGGCATCGCCGAGCTCCCGCCCGGACCAGCGCATGCCGGCCAACAGCACGATCAGATAGATGGCCAGACCATAGGTGAACGAGAACACGATGAACATCGGTGCCAGGACCGCGGTGTCGTAGGCATCGCGGGCGACCAGGAAGCCGAAGATCGAACCGGTACCGGTGGTGAGAATCAGGCGCCAGATGAAGGCCAGCACGCCGAGCGGCTTGGAATAGGCATTCATGCGCCGCTCCATCATCATCCACAGGTAGACGATGACGATGGCGAAGAATCCGGTGTAGAGAAAGATGTTCCAGGCAAAGATCGACTTGAAGTTGTAGTAGGTCATCGCCACGATCAGCCGGTCGGCGCGGCCGAGGTCGAGGACCAGCACCGCGAGACCGCCGGCGAGCAGCGCGATCGACAGCAGCGCCGACAGGCGCGCCAGCGGCTTGTACAGCGCGCGACCGAACACCGAGGCGATCGATGCGACATTGAGGGCGCCCGAGGCGGCGACGATGAGGAACACGGCAAACACGTGCGGTGCGCCCCAGATGATCTGGTTGGTCATGCCCGTGACCCAGTGGCCGTTGTGCTCCATGTACCAGGCGGCGCCCAGCCCGGCCAGCACCACGGCGCCGAGGACAGCGAGCAGGGCATAGAAGCCCGGGCTGCGTCCTTCGATTTCGCGATAATGTATGGTCGCCATGTGCTAAAGCCCCTGGTAGCGCACGCCGGTGTTGAGGTCGAGATCCGGGCGCAGCTGGGTCGAGAACGCCGCGGCGAGTTTCTGCCGGATTTCGCTGTTCTTGTCATTCAGATCGCCGAAGGTGAGCGCCTTGTGGCCGTCCTTCTGGCACGCCTCGACGCACGCGGGGATCTGGCCGGCGTCGACGCGATGCACGCACAGCGTGCATGACTCGACACAACCCTTGCCGCGCGGGTTGTGCGGCTTCTGGTTGGTGGTGGTCTCGTGCACGAAGGAGCGCGCCTTGTAGGGGCAGGCCATCATGCAGTAGCGGCAGCCGATGCAGATGTGGCGGTCGACCAGCA
>CAZVUN010000003.1:0-8405 GCA_964629975.1 uncultured Acidiferrobacteraceae bacterium
GCGCAGGCGCTCGTCGGCGCTCGCGGCGCGCTTGCTGAGGATCGTGCCGCGCTGGCGCAATCCGGCCTGCTTGGCGCTCGTCTCGAGCGGCAGGAAGCTGCCGGAGCCGCCCAGCACCACGGTCAGACCGACAAAGGTCGAGCCGTTGTGGTTGGTGGGCGAGAACGACAGGCGGAAGCCCCCGAGGTCGACGTTCTGGAACGATTCGAGCGCGCGGATCAGGCCCTCGCGGGTGAGGTCCGGACCGGCACGTCGCAGGCCCTCGACGAACGCCTTGGCGGCGATGAAGCCCTCGAGGTTGTTGAAGCTCACCTTGCTGCCGGGCGCATGTTCCAGGAACAGCGTGCGCAGCTCCATGGCCACGCTCGAAGACGGATCGAGCGGATAGGGCACGACCTGCGAGATGATCACGCCGTGGCCGTCGCGCCCGAGCTCATCGGCGAGCGCCTTGCTGCCGACAAAGGAGACGTTGAGGAATTCGGCGCTGCTGCCGGCGGCACGCATCTCCTTGATGAAGGCCGCGCACGACTTGTAGGCGCTGATCATGATGACCGCGTCGGCATCGGCCTTGCCGATCGTCTTGACGGCCTCGGCCACGTCGACGGTGTTGCGCTTGACCGTCCCGAGCGCGACGATCTTGAGTCCGCGCCGGTCCATGGCGCGCTGCACGCCCTCGAGGCCGGCCCGGCCGTAGGAGTCGTCCTGATAGAACACGGCGATGCGCGGCTTGCCTTCCGCCACCGTCCAGTCGACCAGGCGCTCGGTCTCATCGAAATAGCTGGCGCGCACGTTGAAGATGTAGCGGTTGAACGGCGAGCGCAGTCCCTCGGCGCCGGTGAAGGCCCCGAAGAAGGGCACCTTGGCCTGGGTGGCCACCGGGATCGACGGGTAGCTGGTCGGTGTGCCGACGTAGCCGAACAGGGCGAACACCTTTTCCTGGTCGATCAGGCGCTGGGTGTTGGCGACGGCGCGATCGGCCTCGTAACCGTCATCTAGCGAGATCAGCCGGATCTTGCGACCGTGCACGCCGCCGCGCCGGTTGACCTCATCGAAATAGGCGAGCGCGCCTTCGCGCATGGACTTGCCGAGCTCCTGCGCCGGACCGCTGAAGGCCGCCGACTGGCCGAGCACGATTTCGTCCCTGCTGACGCCCGGGACGTTTGCCTGCGCGACCGATGCGCCGGTCGCAAGCAACGCGGCTGCAAGCCATGAGAGAGATTTCATCTGGGTGCCCCCGTTCCGTTGACGTTGATTGCGTACTTTCCCCTGTACGGACCCCGTGCCGGGGCCACCGCGGGAGGAAACCGCCCTTTGGCACTCTTAAGCTAGTCGCTCGGGGCTGAATTTCGAGGGTTTCACCGACGGTCGGTAGGGTCTGCGCGACCGCGCGCGGCGCCCGCCGCGGTCAGTGCCCTGGCGCACCTTCGAGGATCGGTGCGCCCGCCGGTGGGTGGGGGCTGCGCGCCTGGGGCCGCGATTCAGCCCCGCGCGGCCGGCTGCCGGCAGCGGGTCAGCCGGTGCGCGGCAGGCTGCGGCGGCTGTCGAGCCACTCGATGAGTGGACGCCACGCCATCCAGTCCCAGGTGGAGCGACTGTCGCCGACCTCGCAGATGCCGAGCCCGCGCGCATCGGCGAGCGCATAACTCGGTGAGTCGTGCAGGGTGGCGATAAAGGGAATCCTGAGGCGCGCCAGGAAGCGTTCGAGCGGGCGGTACACCTGGCTCGCGACACTTTGGTAAGGAATGCTCACGCTCTGCAGCATGGATTCGACCGCACCCTGCAGCGCCGTGGCCTCGGGCACGCGGTTGGCAACGGTCGCGAGCCGGGTCGCATGGCGCGCCACCTTGCCGAGGAGCAGCAGCTCGTGCACGAAGCGCGCCGCCGCGCGCATGTCGGTCGCCGACGGCAGCACCGGGATGAGGATGGTCTGTGCGCGCCGCACCAGCGCGGTCAAGTCCGCACCGTGCACCGCCGCCGGCGCGTCCAGGATCACGTAATCGGCATCGCGCGGCAGCCTGGTGCCGGGCTTGAACGCGGCCACGCCCTCGATGCGCGGGCGCTGCGGCGAGCGTGCCTCGAGCCACGCGAGGCTCGAGGCCTGGCGATCGAAATCCGCCAGCGCCACCCGGGCACCGCGCTGCGCGTAGTAGGCCGCGAGATTGGTGGCGATCATGGTCTTGCCGCAACCGCCCTTGCTGTTGAGGACCAGTATCGTGCGCGCCGGCATGCGGGCCGCATGCTAGCAGGAAGCCCACCGTCCCGGTAGGCGCGATGCGCCCGGGACCCGCGCCGAACCGCCACGCGAACGCCGCGCCGCTCGCGAGAGCCAGGGCCATGGGGGTCAGGGGGCGGCAGAGGCGGCGCACCCGGCGCGCGGGAGCGGCGCTGCGCTATCATGGCGAGCGTCCTCACACCGGAGTGCCGCCCGTGACACCGCCCCTTTCACTCACCGACCTGTTCGCCAGCATCGACGCCAGGGACGCCACGCGCTTTGCCGAGTTTCTCGGCCCGGATGCCACGTTTCGCTTCGGCAATGCCCCGCCGGTGACCGGGCGCGCGGCCATCGCGCAGGCGGTTGCGGGTTTCTTCGGCACGATCCGCGCCCTCGAGCATCGTCTGCACGAACACTGGCAGGGACCGGATTCGCTGGTGTGCCAGGGCGAGGTGACCTATACGCGCCACGACGGTACGCGCCTTACCCTGCCGTTCGTGGACGTGTTCCGGCTGCGCGCCGGCCTGATCCAGGACTATCTCATCTACATGGATATCACGCCGCTCTACGCGCCCGCGGCGTGACGTGCCGTGGTGCTCAGGCCGCGAGCAGCTGGGCCAGGTGGTCGAGCTCGGTGTGCGCGGCGAGGATGCGCTCGCTGACCTTGACGATGACGCTCTCGCTGAGCGCGAGTGCCGTCACGATCGCCGGCGGCAGTGCGTCGTCGGTCTCATCGCCGATGCCGTTGCGCGCGAGCGCCCGATTGGCGAGCAGCACCAGCTGCGCGTAGCGTGCGTGCTCGCCGCCGTAGTCCGGGTCGTGGTGGTACTCGACGCCGGCCACGATCTCCGCCGGCAGCGACCAGTCGCGCAGCAGCTCCCCGCCGAGCTGGGCATGCGTCAGCCCAAGCACGTGGCGTTCGATGTCGAGCACCGGTATCTGCGGATGGAAGGTGGTGGCCTTGTGCAGCCAGAACAGCTCCTTGGAAAAGGAGTGCGCGAGCAGCACGTAGCCGAGGTTCTGCAGCAGCCCGGCGAGGTAGGCGAGGCCGGGCTTGACATGCACGCCGGCTGGCAGCTGGCGCGCGAGCTGCTCGCAGGTGCTGGCGCAGTAGACCGCGTCGCGCCACAGATTGCCGAGGCCCAGGCGGCTCCCGGACGGCAGGCGCAGCCCGCCGAGCAGCGCGATCCCGAGCGCCACGTTGAGCGCCGCGTCGTAGCCGAGCACCACCACCGCCTGGTCAAGCGACTCGATGCGCCGTTGCGCGCCGAAAAACGGCGAGTTGGCGTAGCGCAGGATCTGTGCGGCAACACTCGGGTCATTGCGCACGGCGTTGCTCAGGTCGCGCGCGCCGGCGTCGGGATGGGCGCGCAGACGCAGCAGCTGCTGCGCCGCCTGCGGCATGGTCGGCAGGCGGGCGCTGTGCGTCAGACGCATCTTGATATTGAGGCGCGGCAGGCGCGCCAGCGGGCTGTCGTCGCTGCGCGGCGCCCCGTGCTCGGTGGCAAAGCTCAGCCCGCGGCGCGCGTGCGCCTGCAGCTGCGCGAAGGTCGGCGCCGTGACCTCTAGGGTGGTGCGCGCCGCGCCGCTGTCGAGCACCAGCATGCGCAAGGCATCGAGCGAGCGGTCGACGCAGGTCTCGATGCCGTACGGCTCACCGAGCGCCGGCACGCTGTGCGGATCGCAGTCGGGGAAGGCCTGTGTGCGCTGCGGTTCGTTCGCCACCACGAGCTGCCGCCCGAGCTGGGCGTTGAGCGTCATGAGCTGCAGCGTATGGCTCGCCGGGTACAGCGCCAGCACGCAGCCGCGCGCGTCGGTGAGCAGGGTCGCGCGCACGTGATTGCGCGCCGCAACGCTGGCGGTCGGGCCGAGGACCTCGAAGCGTGCCCCGGCGCGCGCGAGGTAGTCGCGGATGCGCGGGGGAACAGGCGTGGCGCTGTCCATTGGCAGACATTGTCCTGGGTGGTGGCGGCGCTGGTCGGCGACCGGCGGTAAGGTAGCTATCGGGCGCCGCGCGACCGAACTTTAGGGCCGCCTGCGCCGCGGGCAGAGGGGCTCACCCCGGTCCGGGGGGCAACCGCGAGGGGTGCGTGCGCCGATCGGTGCCGGCGGGCGCGTCGCGGTCGGCGCCGGGCTCGTCGCGATCCATCAGGATGCGATGCGCCGGGCCTTCCAGGTCATCGAACTGCCCGGAGCGCACCGCCCAGAAAAACGCCCAGATGATGGCCGCGGCCACCACCACGGCGAGCAGCACGAGCAGGTAGACGACCTCCATGGGCGCAGATTCTAGCCGCTGGGCACCGGCGTGCGGGCGACGCCGCTGGCGGGCGGCGCCGGCCGGCGGGTGAGGCGCATGGCGTTGGCGACGACCACGAGCGAGGAGAGCGACATGCCGAGCGCCGCCATCCACGGTGTCACCCAGCCGGCCGCCGCTGCGGGGATGGCGAGGACGTTGTAGACGCTCGCCCAGATCAGGTTCTGGCGGATGATGGCGAGCGTCTTGCGCGCCGTGGCGAGCGTTGCCATCAGGGGCGTGAGATCGTTCGCCAGCAGGATCATGTCGGCGGCCTGCGCCGCCACCGGCGCGGCGCTGCCCATGGCGATCGACACCTGCGCGGCGGCCAGCACCGGCGCATCGTTGACCCCGTCGCCGAGCATGGCCACGATCGCCCCCTGTGCCTGCAGGGCCTTTAGGCGCGCAAGCTTGTCGGCCGGTTTGAGACCGGCGCCGATCGTTGCGATCCCGACCGCCTCGGCGACACGTCGCACCGCGGCGTCGTGATCGCCGCTCAGCACCAGCACCTGCTTGCCGGCGGCCGTGAGTGCCGTCACCAGCGCGCGCGCCCCGGGACGCAGCGGATCGTCGAAGCAGAAGGCGGCGTGCAGCGCGTCGCGCTGTGCCAACACCACCAGGGTGCCGTGCGCCTGCAGGTCCGCGAGCAGCGCGGGCGCGAGGCGCTGGCCGGTACGTTCCTCAATGTAGGCCGGCGTGCCGAGAAAATAGGTCGTGCCCTCGATCTCGCCCTCCAGCCCGGCCCCGGGAACGTTGTGCACCGCGTGCGCCGCGGGCAGCGCCTCGCCCGCGGCCGCGCGCAACGCCTGGGCGATCGGATGCTCCGAGTGGCGCTCGAGCGCGCCCGCCAGCCGCAGGCAGCGCGCGGGCGCGAGCGCCGACAGGCTGCGCTGCTGCGTGAGGCGCAGTTGCCCGAGCGTCAACGTGCCGGTCTTGTCGAACACGAAATGGGTGGCGCGCGCCAGCGTCTCGAGCGCGTGCCCGCGCGTGGCGAGCAGGCCGCGCTGCGTGAGGGCGCCGGTGGCGGCGGTGAGCGCGGCCGGCGTGGCGAGCGACAGGGCGCACGGGCAAGTGACCACCAGCACCGCCACGGTGATCGGCAGGACGCGTGCCGGATCGAGCTGCCACCAGTAGAGCGCGACCGCGCCGGCGACGAGCAGCAGCGCGCCCACGAACCACGCGGCGGCGCGGTCGGCGAGCTGTGCGAGGCGCGGCTTGTCGGCGGCCGCGCGGTCGAGCAGGCGCAGGATGGCCGACAGCACGGTGTCCTGGCCGGTGCGCTCGACGCGCACGATGAGCGGGCTCTCGACGTTGAGGCTGCCACCGACGACCTTGGCCCCCGCCGCCTTGGCGAGCGGCAGGCTTTCGCCGGTGAGCAGCGCCTCGTTGACGCTGGAGCGACCTTCGAGCACCACGCCGTCGGCCGGCACCGGCTCGCCGGGGCGCACCAGCACGCGCTCGCCGGGCCGGAGTTCCGCGACCGCCACCGGTTGTTCGCCGCCGGCGTCATCGAGGCGCGTGGCGATGGCCGGTGTGGCCTTGACCAGCGCCTCTTGGGCCTCGGCGGCGCGGCTGCGCGCGCGCAGCTCGAAGTAGCGCGCCGCGAGCAGCAGGAACACGAACATCGTGACCGAGTCGTAGTACACCACGCCCTCGCCGGTGAGCGTCGTCCAGACACTGGCAAGGAGCGCGGTGAGCAGGCCGAGCACCACCGGCACGTCCATGCCGGCGCGGCGGTTGCGCAGGTCGCGCCAGGCGGCGCGGAAGAACGGCGCCGCCGAATACAGCAGCACCGGCACCGTCAGCACCAGACTCACCCAGTAGAAAAACGTGCGCATCGCCGGATCGGAACCGCCCCAGTCGCCGATGTACAGCGCCTCGGCGAGCGTCATGACCTGCGCCCCCAGCACCCCGGCCACCCCGAGCCGGCGCAGGTGCGTGCGCCGTTCGCGCTCGAGCACCTGCTGGCTGCGCCCGGGATCGTACGGATGGGCGAGGTAGCCGATGGCGCTCACCGCCACCAGGATGTCGCTCAGGCGCGTGTGGCGTGCGTCCCACTGCACGCGCGCGCGATGCGTGGCGTAGTTGATCGTGACCGCCAGCACGCCGGGCTGGCGCCGCAGGTGCTGCTCGTTGAGCCACACGCACGCCGCGCAGGTGATGCCCTCGAGGATGAGTGCGGCCTCGCGCACGTGCTCGGCCGGGGTGTGCACGAAGCTCTTCTGGATCTCGGGGTGGTCGTAGAGCGCGGCCTCGCGCAGGAACGCCGGCACGATCTCGCGCGCGGTCGGTGCCGGGGCGGTGCGATGCCGGTAGTAATCGGTCAGGCCCGCCGCCAGGATCGCGCGCGCCACCGCCTCGCAGCCGCCGCAGCACATCGGGCGATACGCCCCGTCAATCTCGACGCCGAAGTGCGTGCCCGTCGGAACCGGCAGCCCGCAGTGAAAGCAGGTCGCCGGCGCTGCGCTGCGGGGGGCTGGGGTGGCCAGGGGCGTCACGGATGTCGGTGCAAGGCGGCACGGCCGCGCTGGTTGCCGGCCTGGGAGCCGGTTGGCTCGGCACGGCGCGCGGGCCAGCCTTGCGCACGCAGGGCTGGCCGTTCGCCGGCCGCGGGTGTGTTGCCCCGGCATTGTAGCGCCACCGGCGCGGTTGCGAGCGCTCGATCCGGTCGGGCGGCGGCGCGGCGGCGCGCGTTGCGCGCAAATGCCGCCGGTGGCGGTGAGCTGGTAGAATCCGCGCTCCCCGACAGATCCCCGTCCCCGTCATGGTCGAACCGGAATCGGCGGCAGTCATCAGGCTTTCGACCCTGCGGGTCGCCTGCCAGGATTGCACGCTCTATCAGTTGTGCCTGCCGATCGGCGTCAACGAGGCCGATCTCGCGCTGCTCGACCGCATCATCAAGAAGCGCCGGGCGGTCAACACCGGTGAGCACCTGTTTCGCGCCGGCGAGGCGTTTCACTCCGTCTACGCGGTCAAGTCCGGTTCCTTCAAGAGCTTCACCTTTGCCGAAGACGGCTCGGAGCAGGTCACCGGGCTGCATTTGCCGGGCGAGCTGTTCGGGATGGATGCCATCAGCACCGGCGCGCACTGCTGCAATGCGGTGGCGCTCGAGCGCAGCGCGGTATGCGAAATCCCGTTCGACCGGCTGGAGGAGCTGGCCGGTCGCCTGCCGAGCCTGATGCGCCAGCTGCTGCGGATCATGAGCAAGGAACTCTCCCGCGACAAGCGCATCCTGCAGATCACCAAGCGCGGCGCGGACGGGCGCCTGGCGGCGTTTCTGCTGAGCATCGCCGACCGGTTCCACGAGCGCGGCTTCTCGCGCAACGAGTACCACCTCAGCATGTCGCGCGTTGACATCGGCAACTACCTCGGGCTCGCCGATGAGACCATCAGCCGGTTGTTCACGCGCTTTCGCGAACAGGGACTGTTGCAGGTCAACCGCCGGCACATCAAGTTGCTTGATGTGCCGCGCCTGCAGGAGATCGCACGCGGCGCGCTCGAGTGCGGCGCGCGCGAGGAGGCAGGGCGCCGCCCCTTGCTGGCGTGGGACGCGAATTACAGTATCGGGGTCGACACGGTTGATCAGCAGCATCGCCAGCTGTTCGAGATCATCAACCGCTTCTACGACGCGTGGCGCAGCCGCGCCGGTCGCGACGCGCTCGGCCGGGTGTTCGACGAGCTGCTCGAGTACACGCGTTACCATTTCGCCGAGGAGGAGCGGTTGATGCGCGAGACCGGTTATCCCGGTCTCGCCGCGCATCAGCGCGCCCACGAAGAGCTGGTCACGCTGGTGGGCCGGCATCGCGCGCAGCTCGAGGCGGGCATCGCGGGCGTCGAGACCCAGGCGCTGGAATTCCTCAAGACCTGGCTCAACATCCACGTGCTCGAGGAGGACCGCGA
>CAZVUN010000003.1:8505-45259 GCA_964629975.1 uncultured Acidiferrobacteraceae bacterium
CGCTGGAATTCCTCAAGACCTGGCTCAACATCCACGTGCTCGAGGAGGACCGCGACATCGGCGAGCACCTCCTGCGCCAGCGCCCGGCGGACGGCCGCTGAGGCAGGCAGCGCCCGGCGGCGCTGCCGCGGGCGCTTTTCGGTCGGCCGCGCCCGTGCGGGGCGCGGCGAGCTGATCCAGATCAGCTTCGCGCCCCGGTGCCGTGACTGAACCTGATCTGGATCAGCGCCGTTGCCCACCCCCTTTATTACCTTACGCGCTACGGTGAGTCCGCGGTCGGCGCATCACCGGCGCCGCCAGCGGGAGCACGACGGTTTCTTCAACTGGCAAGAGAGGGGGTTGGTCATGACTGGATCTCAGTGGGGCACAGGCGCGCTCGCCACGGCAGCGGCGCTTGCCCTGACAGTGGCGGCGACGCCGGCGCAGGCGCAGCAGGCGGGCGACTGGCTGGTGCGTGCGGGCGCCGGCTACGTCAGCCCGAAGAGCGACAACGGCACCGTGGACGCCCTCGGGCTCGGGGTGGAAGTCGACAGCGCCACCCAGTTTGCGTTCAACGTCACCTATCTGGTCTCTGACAATCTGGGCATCGAGCTGCTCGGCGCGGCGCCGTTCACCCACGACGTCAAGGTCGACACCCTGGGCACGGTGGCGGAGGTGACGCACCTGCCGCCGACGCTGACGCTGCAGTATTTTTTCACCCCGAAGTCGGCCATTCGGCCGTACGTCGGTGCCGGCATCAACTACACCACGTTCCTCGATGTCGAGACCGAGGGGACGCTGGCCGGGACGACGCTCGATCTGGAGGACTCCTGGGGCTACGCGCTCGAGGCGGGTCTCGACGTCGATATCACCAAGAACATGTTCTTCAACGTCGCCGCCTGGTACCTGGACATCGACTCGAAGGCCAAGTCCTCTTTGGCCGGTGACTTCACCGTAAACATCGATCCGTGGGTCGCCTTCGTCGGTTTGGGCTGGCGGTTCTAAGCGCGTGCCCGCGGCGCTGCCCGGGCGATGCGGCCGGGCGGCTGCCGCGCTCGCCAACGGCGGGGCAGCTTCGTATAATTTCGTGCATTAGGATTTACTAATTTACTCAGGATTTCCGCGTAGATTCCCGGGGTCGTGAGTGTGTCTGTGGTTTGACGCTGTCTTCTGGTTGCTGGACACTGCAACGCGCCCGTCGCACAAAACCATCTGGAGGAGAGCCGCATGTTCTTGAGTCATGTTTGGGGGCTGATGACCGTGCCCGATAAGGAGTGGAAGGCCATCAAGGCCGAACGCTGCACGGTCGGGAAGTGCTACTGCTCACACGTGCTGTTGCTGGCCTTGATCCCGGCGGTCGCCGGCTACATCGGTACCACCATGGTCGGCTGGCAGGTGACCTCGCGCGAGGTGCACCGCCTGACCCCGGACAGCGCCCTGCAGATCGCGATCCTTTTCTACGTGACCATGCTGGTGGCGGTGTTCACCGTCGGCAAGCTCATTCACTGGATGGGCCAGACCTATGGCTCGAAGCAGCCGCTGTCGCAGTGCATCGCGCTCGCGGCCTATACCGGCACACCCTTGTTCCTGGTCGGCGTCATGCTGCTCTACCCGCTGCTGTGGCTCAATCTGCTGCTCGGACTGCCGGCGCTCGCCTACAGCGTGTACCTGTTGTACTCCGGCGTGCCGGTGATGATGGGCGTCACCAAGGAGCGCGGGTTCCTGTTTTCGAGCGCCGTGCTGGCGGTCGGGCTGGTGATGCTGGTCGGCGTTCTGGTCGCCTCGGTGATCCTGTGGGGCGTGGGCATCGGTCCGGTGTTCGCCAGCTAGGTTGACCCAGATCAAGAGCCGCTGACCGGGTAATCGCTAACATCCCGCGCGCTTCGTAGTGGCGGCGAAGCGCGCGGCAGACGCAAGCAGTCAAGCCGCCATCCTTCACGGCAACCACCAACAAGGGAGTCTCCTAATGGCCGCGCAAGAGACCTACAACTACCGAGTCGTCCGGCAGTTCGCCGTCATGACCGTGATCTGGGGCATCGTCGGCATGCTGGTCGGCGTCGTGATCGCCGCCCAGATGGCCTGGCCGGCGCTCAACTTCGACATCCCCTGGCTGACGTTCTCGCGCCTGCGGCCGCTGCACACCAACGCCGTGATCTTCGCCTTCGGCGGCTCGGCGCTGTTCGCCACGTCCTACTACGTCGTGCAGCGCACCTGCCACACGCGTCTTTTCAGCGACGGGCTGGCGGCGTTCACGTTCTGGGGCTGGCAAGCGGTCATCGTACTGGCCGCCATCACCCTGCCGCTCGGCATCACCCAGAGCAAGGAATACGCCGAACTCGAGTGGCCGATTGACCTCCTGATCGCCGTGGTGTGGGTGGCCTACGCGATCGTGTTCTTCGGCACGCTCGTCAAGCGCAAGGTCGAGCACATCTACGTCGCCAACTGGTTCTACGCGGCCTTCATTCTCACCATCGCGCTGCTGCACATTTTCAACAACCTGGCGCTGCCGGTATCCTGGACCAAGTCGTATTCGGTGTATGCCGGTGTGCAGGACGCCATGGTACAGTGGTGGTACGGGCACAACGCGGTCGGCTTCTTCCTCACCGCCGGCTTCCTCGGCATCATGTATTACTTCATCCCCAAGCAGGCCGAGCGCCCGGTGTATTCCTACCGCCTGTCGGTGGTGCATTTCTGGGCACTGGCCTTCACCTACATCTGGGCCGGGCCCCATCACCTGCATTACACGGCGCTGCCGGACTGGACGCAGTCGCTCGGCATGATCTTCTCGCTGATCCTGCTCGCGCCCTCCTGGGGCGGCATGATCAACGGCATCATGACGCTGTCCGGCGCGTGGCAGAAGCTGCGCACCGACCCGATCCTCAAGTTCCTGATCGTGTCGGTGTCGTTCTACGGCATGTCGACCTTCGAAGGCCCGATGATGTCGATCAAGACGGTGAACGCGCTGTCGCATTACACCGACTGGACCATCGGCCACGTGCACTCCGGCGCCTTGGGCTGGGTGGCGATGGTGTCGATCGGTGCCATGTACTTCCTGGTCCCGCGCCTGTTCGGCACCAAGGTCTACAGTCTGGCGCTGATCGAGACGCACTTCTGGGTGGCGACGATCGGCATCGTGCTGTACATCGCCTCGATGTGGATCTCGGGGGTGATGCAGGGCCTCATGTGGCGCGCGGTCAACGCCGACGGCACGCTCACCTATTCGTTCGTCGAGAGCGTGCAGGCGATGCACCCCTTCTACATCGTGCGCTTCCTGGGCGGACTGCTGTTCCTGGCCGGCATGCTGATCATGGCCTACAACCTCGGGCGCACGATCGTCGGGACCAAACCGGCCGAAGCCGCGATCCCGGCGCCGGCGCACTGACAGGAGGCCGATCATGGCAACCGCAACCGGACATGAGAAAGTCGAGAAGAGCGTCACCCTCCTGATCGTGCTGGTGGTGATCGCAGTCAGCATCGGCGGCCTGATCCAGATCGTGCCGCTGTTCTTCCAGAAGTCGACCACCCAGGCGGTGGCCGACCTCAAGCCCTACAGCGCGCTGCAGCTGGAGGGCCGCGACATCTACATCCGCGAGGGCTGCTACACCTGCCACTCGCAGATGATCCGCCCGTTCCGCGCCGAGACCGAGCGCTACGGTCACTACTCGGTGGCCGGGGAGTTCGTCTACGACCGGCCGTTCCAGTGGGGCAGCAAGCGCACCGGCCCGGATCTGCACCGCGTCGGCGGACGCTACTCCGATGAATGGCACCGTGCGCACCTCATCAACCCGCGCGACGTGGTGCCGGAGTCGATCATGCCGGGTTACCCCTGGCTCGCCACCACCCCGCTCGACGGCAAGCTGATCCAGAAGAAGATGACGGTGCTGCGCACCCTCGGCCATCCGTACTCGGACCAGGAAATCGCCGACGCGCCGAAGGAGCTGGAAGGCAAGACCGAGATGGACGCCATGGTCGCCTATCTGCAGGGCCTGGGTCTTGCGATCAAGGTGCGGAGGTAGGCGTGGATCTCGCGCTGGTGCATTCGCTCTGGACGGTGCTGCTGGTGGTGGTGTTCCTCGGGATCGTTGCGTGGGCGTGGAGCAGCAAGCAGCGCGGCAAATTCGACAAGGCGGCGCGCATGCCGCTGGAAGACGAAGACAACGGAGAAAGCAGACATGGCTGACTTCACGAGCGGCTTCTGGACCTGGTTCATCATCGTCGGCACAGTCGGCGGCATCGTCGCGATGTTCCTCCTCAACCGCTGGATGAGCGAGCCCAAGCGGCGCGCCGAGGAGAAGGCCAAGCCGACCGGGCACGTGTGGGACGAGGACCTGCAGGAGCTCAACAATCCGTTGCCGCGCTGGTGGCTCAATCTGTTCTACCTGACGCTCGTGTTCGGGGTCGTGTACCTGGTGCTGTATCCGGGCCTCGGCACGTTTGCCGGCGTGCTCGGCTGGAGCAGCAAGGGTCAGTACGAGCGCGAGGTCGAGACCGTCGAGAAGCGCATCGCGCCGCTGTACGAGCAGTACCTGCGTGAGGACCTCAAGGCGCTGGCGGCCAACCGCGACGCGCTCAAGACCGGCGAGCGCCTGTACGTGAACTACTGCACCGGCTGCCACGGCGCGGACGCGCGCGGCGCCAACGGCTTTCCCAACCTGCGCGACAACGACTGGCTCTACGGTGGCGAGCCCGAGGTCATCAAGGCCTCGATCATGAGCGGGCGCAGTGGCGTCATGCCGGCGTGGGGCGCGGCGCTCGGTCCGGACGGTGTGTTCCAGGTCGCCGAATACGTGTTCTCGCTGTCCGGCAAGCGCACGTTCAACGAGGACGCCGCCGCCAAGGGCAGGGAGAAGTTCCAGCAGATCTGCGTGGCCTGCCACGGGCCGGAGGGCAAGGGCAACCCGGCGCTCGGCGCGCCCAATCTCACGGACAACATCTGGCTTTACGGCAGCAGCCAGAAGACCGTCATGGACGTGATCGACAAGGGTCGCAACGGCCGCATGCCGGCGCACGCCGAGTTCCTCGGCGAGGCCAAGGTGCACCTGCTCGCGGCCTACGTCTACAGCCTGTCGCAGCCACCGGCGAGCGCGAAGTGAGGATCCACGCGCAGTGACATCCAAACCGCACGAACCGGGGCCAAGCGAGGAGAACAAGGAACAACAGCAACCGACCGGCCGCATCCCCTCACTGGTTGAGGCGCAGGAACAGGCGATGCGCGAGGCCAGGCAATTGGGCGCCGCGCGCCGCGCCGCCGGGGACAAGCCGGCCGCGAGCGGCCTTGCCGGCAAGCGTGTCATCACGCTCGCCGAGGCCGATGCCACGCAGGAGGCGCTCTACGCCAAGCGCCAGCGCGTCTACCCGCGCGAGGTGCACGGGCTGCTCGCCAACTGGCGCGTGGCCATGGTGGGCGTGACCCTCGGCATCTACTACCTGCTGCCGTGGTTCAACTGGGGCGCCGGGCGGCAGGCCTTCCTCATCGACCTGCCGGCGCGCAAGTTCCATCTGTTCGCCTGGACGTTCTGGCCGCAGGACCTCTTTTATCTCAGCGCGGTGCTGATCATCGCGGCGCTGTCGCTGTTCCTGTTCACGGCGGTCGCCGGGCGCCTGTGGTGCGGCTATACCTGCCCGCAGACGGTGTGGACCGAGGTGTTCCTGTGGATCGAGCGCAAGATCGACGGCGACCGCAGCAAGCAGATGAAGCTCGCCGCCAGCCCCTGGACGCGCGAGAAGATCATCAAGCGCGTGAGCAAGCATGCCGCGTGGATCCTGTTTGCCGCCTGGACCGGCTTCACCTTTGTCGGCTATTTCACGCCCATCCGCGAACTCGCACTGCGCGTGGCGGAGGCCTCGCTCGGCCCGTGGGAGACGTTCTGGATCATCTTCTACAGCGTCGCCACCTACGGCAACGCGGGCTGGCTGCGCGAGCAGGTGTGCATCTACATGTGCCCGTACGCGCGCTTCCAGAGCGCGATGTTCGACAAGGACACGCTCATCATCTCCTACGACGCCCGGCGCGGCGAGCCGCGCGGCGCGCGCGGGCGCAAGGACGATCCCCGGGCCAAGGGCCTGGGGGACTGCATCGACTGCACGCTGTGCGTGCAGGTCTGCCCGACCGGCATCGACATCCGCAACGGGTTGCAATACCAGTGCATCGCCTGCGGTGCGTGCGTGGACGTGTGCAACACGGTGATGGACAAGATGGGCTACCCGCGCGGGCTCATTCGCTACACCACGCAAAACGAGCTCGATTTCGGCACGCCGCGCCGGTTGCTGCGTCCGCGCGTGCTGGTCTACTCCGGCCTGCTCGCCAGCATTGCGATCGCGCTGGTGGTGGCGGTGCTGCTGCGCACGCCGCTTGGGCTCGACGTATTGCGTGACCGTGCCTCACTGTTTCGCGAAACCCCCGAGGGGCTCATCGAGAACGTGTACGTGCTCAAGGTTATGAACATGGACAGCGCGCCGCATCGCTACCGGGTGTCGGCCCACGGCATCGACGGCGTGCGCGTGCAGGTCAACAACGCCGTCGTGCAGGCCGCGAGTGGCGAGGTGATCGAGGTGCCGGTGAGCCTGCTGGCCAGCCCCGAGGCGCTCAAGAAGGGCAGCCAGCCGGTGACCTTCGTGGTGCAGGCCGAAGACGACCCCGCGCTGCGCGCGGAAGAGGAGACCCGTTTCCTGGGGCCACGCGGATGACCGGCACGACGACACAGACGACGCGCTGGTACCGCGAGCCGATGGTGTGGCTGCTCATTGCGCTGCCGCTTACGGCGGTGATCGGCGGCTTCTACACGCTCGCGCTCGCCATCAAGTCGGACGACGGGCTCGTGGTCGACGACTACTACCGCCGCGGCAAGGAAATCAATCGCGTGCTGGCGCGCGATCAGGCGGCGCTGGCGCACGGCCTGCGCGGCCGGGTCGCGTTCGATGGCGAGCGGCGCGTGATTCGCGTGACGCTCACGGCGCACGATGCCCGCACCCTGCCGGCGCAGCTCGAGCTTGCCCTGTGGCACGCCACGCGCCCGGGATTCGATCAGCAGCTGCGCCCGGTGCGCCAGATCGACGGGGTGTACGCGGCGCCGCTGCCGACCGCGCTGGCGCCGGGTCACTGGCACGTGCAACTGTCGGCCGATGATTGGCGGCTGCTGGGGTCGGCGTTCGTGCCCGGTCCCGCCGAGGTCGACCTGCAGCCGGCCGTCGCCCCCTTTTCGTGACGCCCTGAGCATCGGCTCGTGCCCACGGACGAGCTCGCGCTGATCCCGACCTTCCTGCTCGGGCTGCTCGGCTCGACGCACTGCATCGGCATGTGCGGCGGCATCGTCGGCGTGCTGTCGGTGAGCCTGCCCGAGCCGGTGCGGCGTGCGCCGCTGCGCCTGCTGCCCTACCTGCTGGGCTACAACGCCGGTCGCATCACGAGCTACACCATTGCCGGGGTACTGGCCGGATTACTCGGGGCCGGCATCACCGATGTGCTGACCCGCGAGCTGGCGGCGAACCTCGGGCGTGTATTTGCCGGGATATTCATGCTTGCGCTCGGCCTGTACCTCGGCGGCTGGTGGATGCTGCTCACGCGCCTGGAGCGCGCCGGCACGCACGTATGGCGGCACCTCGAGCCGCTCGGACGGCGCTTCCTGCCGCCGCGCACGCCGCTGCACGCACTGGCGCTCGGGCTCATCTGGGGCTGGTTGCCGTGCGGCATGGTGTACAGCGCGCTCGCGCTCGCGCTCGCGAGCGGCGATGCCGTGCACGGCGCGCTCACCATGGCGGCGTTCGGTCTCGGCACGTTGCCGATGCTGCTCGCCATGGGCGCGGCGGCGCGCTGGCTCGCGGCACTCGTGCAGCACCCGTGGGCGCGACGCCTGGCGGCGCTGCTCGTGATCGGCTTCGGCGTGTACACCTTGCTCGCCCCGCACGGCCATCGCCACAGCGACGGCGGGCAGGCGCGCCACGCCGCGCCGGTCCCGCACAGCGCGCCCTGACCCGCGTCTGCTGGCAGACAGCAGGACCGGTGCAGGTGCCGGCGCCACGCTGCAGCGCGGGGTAGACGGCACGTTGCGCACCCTGCACGCGTGGCGCTACTCGCGCGCGCGGCCGGCATTTATGATGATGGCCGGCATGTCCGGGCAACTACGCAAGGAGCAACCATGGACCCCAAGCAAAAAACCTCTGCGCTCTTCAACGAGTTCAAGAACTTCGCCTTCAAGGGCAACGTCATCGATCTCGCGGTCGGTGTCATCATCGGCGCGGCCTTCGGCAAGATCGTGGATTCACTGGTCAAGCACATCATCATGCCGGTAATTGGCATGCTATTGCCGGCCGAGCAGGGCTATCTCGGCTGGAAGCTCGTGGTCGGTGCCAAGGAGGTGCCGTATGGGCTGTTCATCGGGGAAGTGGTGAACTTCCTGATCGTCGCGTTCGCGCTCTACCTGTTCATCGTCAAGTTTCTCGGCGCCGTGATGCGGGCCAAGAAGCAAGAGGCCGCCGCGCCCCCGCCGCCGCCCGCGCAGGAGGTGCTGCTCGCCGAGATTCGCGATCTGCTCAAGGCCCAGAAGGCCTGAGCGCAGCCGCCCGGTCGGTCGCGGCGTGCTGCGCCGGTGAAACCCGGCCGCGGCGCGCCGTCGATTTGTTGACGGATTTCCTGGCCGACTCGGTCCGGCACCTATACTTGCCCGGACCCGCGCCGGTCCCGCCTCGCCGCGGCCACAGGGCAGCCCAGACACCAGGGAGCACACACGCATGAATCCGGAACAGGCCAAGAACTATCTGCACAGCCTCCTCAAGGCGATGTTCGCCAAGAAGGCCTCGGACTTGTTTCTGTCGAACGACTTTCCGCCGTCGATGAAGATCGACGGCAAGATGACCCCGGTCGCGCCGCAAAAGCTCACCCCGGTGCACACCCGCGCGCTCGCCGACGCCGCCATGAACGATAAGCAGCGCGCCGAGTTCGAGGTGGAGAAGGAGTGCAACTTCGCCATCAGTCTCGACGGTGTCGGGCGCTTCCGCGTCAACGTATTCATGCAGCAGGGCCATGTCGGCATGGTGCTGCGCACCATCACCACGCAGATACCGAAGTTCGACGATCTCAGGCTGCCCGCGGTGCTGAAGGACGTGGCGCTCACCAAGCGCGGCCTGGTAATCCTGGTCGGCGGCACCGGCTCGGGCAAGTCGACCTCGCTCGCCGCCATGATCGACCACCGCAACGAGATGAGCCACGGCCACATCATCACCATCGAGGACCCGGTCGAGTACGTGCACAAGAACAAGAACTGTCTCATCACGCACCGCGAGGTCGGCAGCGACACCAACAACTGGTTCGCCGCGCTCAAGAACACCCTGCGTCAGGCGCCGGACGTGATCCTGATCGGTGAGATCCGCGACCGCGAAACCATGGAATACGCGATCGCCTTCGCCGAGACCGGCCACCTGGCGATGGCCACGCTGCACGCCAACAGCGCCAACCAGGCCCTCGACCGCATCATCAACTTCTTCCCCGAGGAGCGCCGCCAGCAGCTGCTCATGGACCTGTCGCTCAATTTGAAGGCCGTGGTCTCGCAGCGCCTGGTGCCGCGCGCCGACGGCCAGGGGCGGCGCGCGGCCATCGAGATCCTGCTCAACACGCCGTTCGTGTCCGACCTCATCTTCAAGGGCGAGGTGCACGCGCTCAAGGAGCAGATGGCCAAGGCCAAGGAACAGGGCATGCAGACCTTCGACCAGGCGCTGTTCGACCTGTACGAGGCCGGCGAGATCAGCTACGAGGACGCGCTGCGCAACGCCGATTCGATCAACGAGCTCAAGCTCGCCATCAAGCTCAACAGCAAGCGCACGCGCGCCGACGACACCCGCCCCAAGGTTGAGCTGAGCCTGCACGAGGAGAAAAAGGAACCCGAGCCCGCGGCGGTACCCTTCGCCCGGCCGCAACCGGCGGTACCGGTGCCGCCGACGGCGCCCCGTCCGCAGTAGACCGCAGGCCGCCGCCGCAACGGGCAGCCGTCGCTCACGACGTCAGCCGCCGATAGATATCCGGCACCTTGAGCGGCAGCTTGCGCACGTCGTCAATGATGACGTAGTGCGCGGCGCCGTACATGTGCGGCAGGTAGTCGCGTGCCTCGCGGTCGATGGTGATGCAGAAGGAGTGCACGCCCGTGCGCTTGGCCTCGATCAGCGCCTGGCGCGTGTCCTCGATGCCGTACTGCCCGCGGTAGCCGTCGTGGTAATCGTCGGGCTTGCCGTCGGACAGCGTGATCAGCAGCTTGGTGCGCGCCTCGACCTCGTTCAGCAGCGAGGTCAGGTGGCGGATGGCAAAGCCCATGCGAGTGTATTCCTGCGGGCGGATGCCGCTGATGCGCGCGCGCACCTCGGCGTTGTACGGCTCACCGAAACGCTTGATGCGGTACAGCTCGCAGCGCTTGCGCGTCACACCGGAGAAGCCGTAGATCGCGTAGCGGTCGCCCAGCGCCTCCAGGGCCTCGCACAGCAGCACCAGCGCCTCGCGCTCGGCGTCGTTGATCCAGCCCTTGGTCGAGCCGCTCATGTCGATCATGAAGGCCACCGCGATGTTGCGCTCGGCCCGGTGCATGCGGGTGAACAGGCGATCGCTCATCTCGTGCCCGTCGCGGGCGTCGGCAATCGCCTCGATCAGCGCATCGATGTCGACCTCGTCGCCGTATTGCTGGCGCTTGAGCAGGCGGTTTTCGTCGCGCATCGCCTCGAACGTGCGCTTCAGGCGCGCCACCACGCCGCTGTGCCTGTCGAGCGCCTCGCGCACGAAGCTGTCGCGCACCGGGGTCACGTCCTTTTCGCGCATCGCGCACCAGTTCTTGCGGTAATGCTGGCGGCCGAAGTCCCATTCGGGGAGCAGGGTGGCGCCCTCCTCGTGGTAGGTGCCCTTCCACACCTCGTCCGGGTCCTTCTGCCGCTCCTGGTACAGGCCCGGGTCGTATTCGCCGTCGCCCGCCGCCACCAGGTACTCGGGCGGAATCTCGCCCAGATCGAGCTGGATGGAGGTGAGCAGCTGGCGCACGTCATCGGGCGGTGCGATCGGCAGGCCGTCGAGCGTGAGCTCGAGGCCGGTGAGCTCATCGCGCGCGTCTTCGGCAAGCGCGAGCGCGAAGCGCGCCGGTTCCTCGGCGGGCTGTTCGGCGCGGCGCGGCTGGTGCTCTCTGGCGAGCTCGGCGAGCCTCACGCGCAGCAGCATCTTCTCGCGCGCCAGGCGCGCCGCCATGCAGGCGGCCACGGCCTCGGGACGCAATTCGCTCTGGAAGCAGAACTGCGGCGGCTGCGCGCGGCCGAGCGCCTGCGGCAGCAGTTGCAGGCTGCGGTCGAGCGTGGCGCCCGGATCGGCGAGTGCCTGCGCCAGAGGTTCCCAGCCGGCGGGCAACCGGTCCTGACCGAGCAGGCGGACGAGACGGCGCATCTCGCGGTGCAGGCCGGGCAGCTCGCGCGCGATGCACGCCTCCAGGCGCAGCGCCTCGAGCGCACCGAGCACGGCCAGGGCATGCGCCGTGTCGGCGTAGCCGGCCAGTGCCGCCGGCAAGTCGAGGCGCAAACCGCCAAAGCGCGTCTGCGCCCACATGAAGGTGACCAGCGCCTTGGCGAGCGTGAAGTTGTCCTGCGCACTGGGCATGCGCGCGATCACGGCCGGCAGGAACAGCGTCTCGCTGTCGGTGTACACGGCGTCGCCCTGCTGGATGCGCAACCGTCGCCCGGACAGGCCGTTGACGAACGTGACCAGGATGCCGTCGACGTCCTCGAGCAGTACCCCGGCGGTGTGCTCGTGATGCAGCTGCGCAAAATTCTCGACCCGCTCGATCACCAGCAGCGCCGGCCGCAGCCCGGCGCGGTCGTAGGTGTCCATGGCGTGCAGCGCCCAGGCCTCCAACAGGTGGCGGTCCATGCGTGCGAGCAAGGCCCCGGCGCGGCGCGCGAACTGGAACGCGATCTCGATGTTGGTGGTGGCGATGCGCCGCACCCAGCCGAGCAGGAACTCCTGCTCGTCGCGCGGCCGGCACGCGAGCTCGGCGGCCAGCGGTTCGACGCGGTAGAAGGTGAACTCCACCTGCAGCCACTGCTCCAGCAGCCCGGTGATGGTATCGGCCGACAGTCGCTCGTCGAGGCTCATGGCTGCATCAGGCAGCGGCGCGACCGGCCGCGCGCGTGGGCGCCCGCGGTCAGTCGATCTGGTTGTACTTGTCGTTCGGATCGACGCGCGTGCCTTCGATGGGTCCGACCTTGGCGGCGATCTCATCGAGCATCGCCTCGCGCTCCTTCTTGCGGGCCAGGCGTTTCTCGAGTGCATCCGGTTTGATCGCGATCGACATCTCGTTGAACATCACCTGGCGTAGCAGGCGAAAGCCGAACTGCATGAGCGCGATGTCATCCGTGGCGATCTGCTGCTGCAAATCGGCGGGCAGGTCGTAGAGTTCGTTGAACGACGGACTGGTGACGAAGTCGCGGAACCGGTCGAGGTCGTAACAGGCCATGAAGAACAGCTGCAGGCTGCGCTGCGTGGGCTTGCCGACCGTGGGGCCCGAGGACTTCTTCTTGAGAATCAATTGGCGCCAGCCGCGCCCGTGCTCATCGTAGTCGGTGAGCCCTTGCTCCTTGCGGTAGTCGTCGATGGTGATCGGCCGTGGTTCATTGTGGCCGAGACAATGCGGTTCTTTGACCAGCGCATAACCGGTGGTGTCCGTGTACTCGTTTTGCTTGCGCATGCTGAGCAGCGCCACGGGGTAATAGCGGCAGGCGGTGGGGCGATCCTCGTATACCGAGCAGCCCTCCGGCACCATGAACTGGCAAGCGGTGCCGTTCTCAACCGGCTTGAGCTTCACGCCCGCGATCCCGCCTTTCTCCATCTCGTAGGGCTCGGTGTACTTCACCAGGAAGTCGCTCGAGCTCATCCCGAGGCGCTTCTTAAGGCGCAGGATGTCGTAGGGCGTGAGCGAGATGTCGATGTTCGAGCAGCACGCGTTCCAGCACGCGATGTCGCGGTGACAGCGGAAGTTGATGGTGGCGTTGCCCTCGATCAGCGCCGGCATCACCGGGCTTTTCGGAAACGGCGCCTCCGCGGGATCGATCTTGATGTCAGCCATGGAGCAACTCTCGGGACACAGCGGGGATTTGCGGGCAGGCAGTGTAACGCGCCGCCGGGGGTGGTGTCTCGCTCAACCGCAGGAAAACCCCGGGATTTCCCCGATTCCCCGGGATTCCCCCCGCGCCGCTGGCAAGCGGTCCCGGCGGCTCGGGCAGCGGGCCGCGTTATCCCGCCAGACCCGCGTAGATGTTCTGGACATCGTCGTCGGCATCGAGCTCGTTCAGGAACGCCTCGACCTCGGCGCGCGCGGCGGCATCCAGCGTCAGCGGATTCTTCGCGCGGTAGCCCAGGCTCGCGGACTGCACGCTGAAGCCATGCGCGGGCAGGGCGCGCACCACCGCATCCAGCTCGGTCGGCTCCGTATAGAACATCGTGGCGCCGCCCTCGGCCGGCTCGAAATCGCTCGCCCCGGCCTCGATGGCGGCGGTCTCCGGATCGGCGTCCGCGGCCTGCGGGGTTGCCTCGATCATGCCGAGATAATCGAAATCCCAGGATACCGAACCGGACGTGCCCAGTTGTCCCTTGCGAAACAGGATGCGCATGCTGGTCACGGTACGGTTTGGATTGTCGGTCAGGCACTCGACGATCACCGGCACGCGATGCGGCGCGAAACCCTCATACACGACCTTTTGAAAATTCGCGCCCTCGGTATCGAGCCCCGCACCCTTCCTGATCGCGCGCTCGATATTGTCCTTCGGCATGGACGCCTTCTTCGCCTGCTCCACCGCCATGCGCAGGCGCGGATTCATGTCCGGATCGGCGCCGGCGCGCGCCGCGACCATGATCTCCTTCGCGAGCTTGGTAAAGATCTTGCCCTTGGCCGCCGCCGTCGTTTCCTTGATCTTGGTTTTCCACTGTGCGCCCATGTCCACATCCTCTATTCGCCGTCTTGCGGCCCGACCCAGAAGTACGGATTGTAAGCCACCTCCCACAGATGGCCATCGGGGTCTTTGAAGTAACCGCTGTACCCCCTGGAACGCATTCTGCGGTTTCTTTACCAGCGTCGCGCCGGCCGCGACCGCCTCGGGTTCTGCTCTACATTGTGCGCCCAAGGCGCACAAAAAAAGAAAAGGCCGGGCACCTTTCGGCGCCCGGCCCCAATTTGCTGCGAGCTAGCGGCTCAGCTTAGTGGGCAGCAGCCTTGAACAGCTTCGACTTGTCCACGATATCCACGTGGGCGCGCTTGAAGCAGGTCCACTTGTGGGTGGTCTTGTCGTAGATGGAATTGACGAAGCACTTCCAGTTCTTCTCGTCGACAAAGTTCTTGTCGGAGCGATAGTAGAAGCCGGGGTAGCGGCTCTCTTCGCGGAACTGGATGTGCTTCATGTGGGCCTCGGCCGTGAGGATGCGGTGGTAGTTCTCCCACGCGCGCAGCAGCTCGTGCAGGTCCTTGGCACGCATCTTCTGGGCGTCTTCCTTGAGGTACTCGAGCTTCTCTTCCGCCACCTTCAGCATCTTGTCGTTGGTGGTGTAGTAGGTCGCCACGCCGGCCACATACTCGTCCATGATCTTCTGCAGGCGGAACTGCAGCATCTTGGGCGTGATGTAGTTCGGGTTGACGTCGATGGCCGTGGTGTAGTTCTTGTGCTGCAGGTAGTTCTTCACCGGCTTCCAGATGAGGTCGGCGATCTCCTGGGCCGTCTCGGAGAACTCGGGCTTCAGGTCCTTGTTGTCCACGCAGTACTGGACCATGGCCTTCGCGGCGATGCGGCCTTCGGCGTGCGAGCCGGACGAGAACTTGTGGCCCGAGGCGCCCACGCCGTCACCGGCGGTGAACAGACCCTTGACCGTGGTCATCGAACGGTAGCCCCAGCTCCAGCCCTGCGGCAGGTGTGCCGGGATCTTGTCCTTCTCCGGATGATCTTCGGTGGTCGGCGCGCCGAGGTCGGTCGGACCCGACACCCAGATGCCGCAGCAGCCGGAGTGGCTGCCCAGCAGGTACGGCTCGGTCGGCATCAGCTCGGAGTTCTTCTTCTCCGGCTCGATGTTCTCACCGACCCAGATGCCGCACTGGCCGACGCACATGTCGAGGAAGTCTTCCCAGGCTTCCGCCTCGAGGTGCTTCACTTCGCGCGGCGAGAGGGTTTCCTTCAGCTTGGCGAGCGCCGTGACGGTGTCCATGTAGATCGGACCGCGGCCTTCCTTCATCTCCTTGAGCATCAGGTGGTTGCGCAGGCACGAGGCCGGCACCGCGGCCTGACCGTACGGCGGGTAGTCGTTGAGCAGTTCCTTGTTCTTGACCATGTAGACTTCGCCGTTCGAATTCACGGCCTGGGCCTTGAACAGCAGGAACCACGCGCCGACCGGGCCATAACCGTCCTTGAAGCGCGCCGGCACGAAGCGGTTTTCCATCATGGTGAGCTCGGCGCCGGCCTCGGCGGCCATGGCGTAGGTCGAGCCCGCGTTCCACACCGGATACCAGGCGCGGCCCGTGCCTTCACCGACCGAACGCGGACGGAAGATGTTCACGCAGCCACCGGCGGCCAGCAGGATGGCCTTGGCCTTGTAGATCACGATCTTGTTGTCGCGCACCGAAAAGCCGGCGGCCCCGGCGATGCGGTTCTTGTCGTTCTTGTCGTTGATCAGGTGAACGATGAAGATGCGCTCCTGGATGCGGTCCATGCCGAGCGCCTTCTTGGCGGCTTCGGCGACGATCCACTTGTAGGACTCGCCGTTGATCATGATCTGCCACTTGCCGGAGCGCACCGGCTTGCCGCCGTCCTTCAGGGCCGGCAGGCCCTTCGAGCCGTCGTGACGCTCGCCGTTCTCGTCGGTCTTCCAGATCGGCAGACCCCACTCCTCGAACAGGTGCACGGAGTCATCGACGTGACGGCCGAGGTCGTAGGCCAGGTCGTCGCGCGTGATGCCCATCAGGTCGTTCGAGACCATGCGCGCGTAGTCCGCCGGGTCCTGCTCCTTGCCGATGTAGGTGTTGATCGCCGACAGACCCTGGGCGACGGCGCCGGAACGGTCGAGCGCGGCCTTGTCCACCAGCTTGATCTTGAGGTCGATGCCCTTCTCGGCCTTGGCGGCCTCGGCCCAGCGCACGATCTCGTACGCCGCGCCGCAACAGGCCATGCCACCGCCGATCAGGAGGATGTCGACCTCTTCCTGAACGATTTCGGGATTTTCAAAAGTACCAGCCATTGTCTTATTCCTCGAATGAGTAAACGTTCGCCGGATCCGGATTACTTCTTGCGGATCAGCTCAGCCGGATTGCCGGCGCGATAGCCCTTGGTGAAGCCGCCGTCGGCCGTGCCGGTGAAGAAACCGGCGCTGGCGATATCGGCGAACTTGGCGGCCGGCTTGCCCTCGTACGGCTTGATCGAGCCTTCCGGGGTGGTGCGGATCGGGAACTTGAAGCGCTTCATGGTGCCGTTGCGGAACTTGATGGTCCACATGATCGAGTCGGTGCCACGCAGCGGCTGCACCATGCCGCCCAAGGGCACGATGTCGGCGTAGTGACGCGCTTCGATCGCCTGCTGCGGGCAGATCTTCACGCAGCTGTAGCACTCCCAGCACTGCTCCGGCTCCTGGTTGAAGGCCTTCATCGCGTGCCCGGTCTCGGAGCCGTCCTTGTCGAGCTTCATCAGGTCGTGCGGGCAGATGTACATGCAAGCGGTCTTGTCTTGACCCTTGCAGCCATCGCACTTGTCGGTACGAACATAAGTTGGCATGTGTGCTCTCCGTTTTTTCAAAGTTAACTGCGGTACGAAACTGCTACTCCAGACTCCAGAAAAACTGCGCGGACCCGGGGAGGTCCGCGCACGAAAGGATTACTTCGCCGAGTGGCCCTTCAGTTCCACCTTGACGTTCTGCTCGGCACTCAGGCCCGCATAGTACTTCTTCAGCACCGCGGCCACTTCCGGACGGCTGAACTCGACCGGCAGGTCCTTGCCCTCCGACAGCATGGCGCGCACCTTGGTGCCGGACAGCAGGATGCGGTCGTCCTTGCTGTGCGGGCAAGTGCGCTGACTCGCCATCCCGCCGCAGCGCTTGCACCAGAACGTCCAGTCAATGTTGAGATTCTTGGTCTCGAGCGCGTCCTTCGGGATCTCGTCGAAGATCCTCTGTGCGTCGAACGGGCCATAGTAGTCGCCCACGCCCGCGTGGTCGCGCCCCACGATCAGGTGCGAGCAACCGTAGTTCTGGCGGAACAGGGCGTGCAGCAGCGCCTCACGCGGACCGGCGTAGCGCATGTCGAGCGGGTAGCCGGCCTGGATGACGGTGTTGGGCGCGAAGTAATTGTCGATGAGCACCTTGATCGCCTCGGAGCGCACCTCGGCCGGGATGTCGCCGGGCTTGAGCTTGCCGAGCAGCGAGTGCACCAGCACGCCGTCCATGGTCTCGATGGCGATCTTGGCCAGGTACTCGTGCGAGCGGTGCATCGGGTTGCGCGTCTGGAAGGCGGCAATCTTGGACCAGCCGAGCTGCTCAAACTTGGCGCGGGTCTCGGCGGGGGTCAGGAACTGCTCGCCGTACTCTTCCTTGAAGGTGCCGGTGGAGAGCACCTTCACCGGGCCGGCCAGGTTGTACTTGCCCTGGGCCATGACCATCTTCACGCCCGGGTGCTCGAGGTCGGCGGTCTTGTAGACCATCATGCACTCGTGGGCCTTGTCGATGATGTACTTGTCGGTCACCTCCATGGTGCCCATGATCTCGCCGCTCTCACCGTCGACCAGGGCGACGTCCTGGCCTTCCTTGATGGACTCATCGTCCGTGGACAGGGTGATCGGTATAGGCCAGAAGAGCCCCGAGGCCATCTTCATGCCGTCGCACACGCCCTGCCAGTCGGCCTTGGTCATGAAGCCGGTGAGCGGAGTGAATCCGCCAATACCCATCATGATGAGGTCGCCGGTTTCGCGTGACGACATCTTCACCTTGGGCAGCGTCTGCGCGCGTTTCTTTTCATCGTTGAGCGCGGCGCCGCTGAGCAACAGCGGCTTCAGTTCGCCGCCGCCATGTGGATTGACGAGCTTGGACATGGATGTCGTTCCCCTTGTGTAGAATCCAGAAAGTCGCGGTGGAAGAGGCGGTATTCTAAAGATGGTGAGGCGCGAGACTCTATAGGGTCAGTGCCCAAGTCACTAATTAGAAATAATCGCCCCGTGTATAAGGGCGGCTTATTTTCTGCGCGCAGCCTAAGCCATTGAATCCGCACGTATCGCCCTTAGGAAATCGGACAGATATCCTGTGGCCAAAGCTCGAAAATTCCCGAGCGTGGAAGTATCCTAAACAGCACAATTGGCCCGCCTTTTCATCGGGCCACTTTTCAGGCCATACATGACTATTTCCGTCAGGTTTTTTGCCAGCATCCGTGAACGCCTCGGTCGCAGCGAGGCGCACATCGATGCGCACGGCATCCGCAGTGCCGCGGACGTGTGGGCGCAGGTGACCGACCAGCCGATGCCGGGCAACACGCTCGTTGCCATCAATCAGGAGTACGCGAGCGCGCAGCAGGCCGTGCGCGATGGCGATGAAGTCGCGTTCTTTCCGCCCGTGACCGGGGGTGCGCGATGACGGTGCGCGTTCTCGAGGCGGCGCTCGATCCGTGGCGCGAGCTCGCCGCCTACGAGGCGGCGCACGATTTCGCCGGCAAGGTGGGAGCGGCGTGCATATTCGTCGGCACCATGCGCGACTTCAATCAGGGTGCGTCGGTGGCGGCCATGACGCTCGAGCACTACGCGCCGATGACGCTGCGCGAGCTCGAGGCAATCGGGACCGAGGCGGCGCAGCGCTGGAAGCTGGAGGACTGGCTGATGTTGCATCGCGTTGGGGCGCTCCGGCCCAAGGACCCGATCGTGGTGGTAGCGGCGTGGTCCGGCCACCGTGAAGAGGCCTTTGCCGCGTGCCGCTACATGATCGAGGCGCTCAAGACGCGCGCACCGTTCTGGAAGCAGGAGCAAACCGACAGTGGTGCGCGCTGGGTAACGCAGGGCGCCTAGGCGCGCTCGGTCACTGCGGCTTGCTCGCCGGCGCAGTCGTGGCCGGACTCTTCCTCTTGAGCTCGCGGTAGCGGGCGAGCTCCTCGTCGTGCTGCCGGCGGATCGCGTCCTTTTCGGCGTTCTTCGCCGCGATCGTGGCTTCGTGGCGCGCGATCTGTGCCTTGGTCTGCTCGATGCTCTTGGCGGATTGGTCGGCAGCCTTCTTGTCGCCCTTCTTGGTCTCCTCGGCGAGCTGCCCCTCCATGCGCTTCAATGCCACGCGCAGCGCGTTGAGCGTGCCCTCGCTCGCCTGGATCGTGGCATCGACCTGCGCGAGCTTGCGGTCGCGCACGTAGCTGATGTCCGCCTCCGTGCCATAGCTGGTCAGCAGTAGCTCATCGCGGCGCTTTTGCTGTTCGCTGCGGTCGCGCTCGCGTTCCTGTGCCTCGCGCTGCAGATCCTGTTGCTTCAGTTCCTCGGCGGTGGGCGGCGCGGCGATCTCCTTCTTCTTCACGCCTTGGCCCGACATCTCGATGACCTTGGAGCGCTCGCACTCCGCGGCCGCGAAATCGCCGAAATGCCAGCGACCTTGCGCGTCCTGGCATTTCTTGATCTTGGTCGTGCCCTCCTGGGCCGCCAGCGCTGCGGGCGCCACCGCAATCAGGCCGGTAACCAGGAACAGGGCAGGGCACAGGGACAGAGACTTCATGCAGGCAATACCACGGTGTGGTTGCAACGCCTTCAAGACTAGGTACGCGGACGGCGCCCTGTCAACCGTGCGCGCCCCGGCGCGTCCGGCCCCTGTGCCATAATGCCCGCGACATCAGGCACATGCCGCATGGACTGGTCCGAACAGCTGTTGCTGCTGGTGGTGTCGTTGGCCGCCAACTTCTTCTCGGCGTTCGCGGGCGGCGGCGCCGGCCTGTTGCAGTTCCCCGCGCTGATCTTTCTCGGCCTGCCGTTTGGCGTCGCGCTCGCCACGCACAAGGTGGCGAGCGTCGCGCTCGGGGTCGGTGCGACCCTGCGCCATGTGCGCGAGCGTTCGCTCGAGTGGCGCTTTGCGGCATTCATCCTTGCTACCGGACTGCCCGGGGTCGTGCTCGGCGCGGCTTTCATCCTGGACGTGCCGGATCGGTGGGCGCAGGTGTCGCTCGGCGTGTTGACCATCGGTCTCGGCATGTACTCGATCTTCAGCCGCCGACTCGGGCTTGCGCACGCCCCGACGCACCGCACGCGGCGTGGCTACGCGATCGGCGGCGCGGTGCTGCTGCTGATCGGCGTGCTCAATGGCTCGCTCACCTCCGGCACCGGGCTGTTCTGCACGATCTGGCTGGTGCGCTGGTTCGGCCTCGATTACAAGCGCGCGGTGGCCTACACACTGGTGCTGGTTGGCATGTTCTGGAACGGCACCGGCGCGGTCACGCTCGCGCTGCTCGGCGAGGTGAAGTGGTCCTGGGTTCCCGTGCTGCTCGTGGCGTCGCTTGCCGGCGGCTACCTCGGCGCGCACTGGTCGATCAAGAAGGGCAACGTGTGGATCAAGCGTGCCTTCGAGGCGGTGACGATCCTGGTCGGCGTGAAACTGATCACGTGATTCTCGTCAGCGAACGCGCCTGCTAGTATCTGCGCCGGTTCATTGATCGCCGCGAGCGGAGCCATCACGTGAAGTTGCAGAAGATTCTCAAGTTCCGCCGCAGGCGCCGCACCCTCGATCGCATCGAGGGCTTTACCACGGTGATCGGCGCGCAATCCGTGATTGCCGGCACCTTTGGCGGTCGCGAGAACTGCCTGGTGCAGGGACGCGTGACCGGGCAGTGTGAACTCAACGGCACCTTCATGCTGGCGGCGGGCGGACAGTGGCTGGGTGACATCGTCGCGGACAACGTGATCATCGCCGGCGAGGTAGAGGGCGATGTGCGGGCGCGCGCCAAGCTCGAGCTGGCCACCACCGCACGCATTCGCGGCAAGCTCACGGCCCCGGCCATCGCCATCGCCGAAGGCGCGGTGTACGAGGGCGAGATCAACATGGTCAAGGACGCGCAGCTCACGCGCTACAGCGAGCGGCGTATGCCGCCGGAGGTCTCGCCGTGACCCGGCCTGTCCCGGCGGTACACGCCTGGCGCTAGTGCGCGACGTCGGTGCCCTCGCGCGCCTCGAGATGTCGCTTGATGGCCTCCAGCCAGCGCGCCATGCGCTCGCCGAGTTGCTGCGCCAGTCGCTCTTCCTGCTCCTGGCGCAGGCGCGCGGCATAGTCCGGATAGAGCAGCAGCAGGATCGGGCGCAGCGGCCCGAGCAGTGCGCCCAGCCCCTTGTCCGGCACCGCGCTTTCCAGCATCTGCGCATGCGGTTCGAAGGACTCGGTCTGCGTGAGTCGCGTGCCGCCGTTCTCGGCCTCGGTTTCGAGCCGTACCTCAAACGGCACGCCAGCCTGCGCCAGGGAGACGATGCGCCGGTTGGGCACGAATTCGCGCACCTCGGCACGATAGTCGGCGATGCGACCGCCGATCTGCAGGCGAAAGTGCACGACACTGCCCTGGCGCAGCGCCTCATCACCCTCGATTTCAACGCGAAGCGGGGTAACGCCGGGATCGAGGCGCGCGCGCGCCGCCGGATCGGCAATGAGCGCGAACACGCGCGCCACCGGCGCATCGATGTGGATGCTGCGTGACACCACCAGCAACGGCGTGTCTCCCGTGATGCAGGCCGGACGGCGTGCCGCCGTCTCAGCCGGTACCGTATTCGCGGCGATAGGCGTTGATGGCGTCGAGGTAGCGACGCCCGCCGTCCTTCTGCTCGAGGTAGGTCAAGAGCGTCTGCAGGCTGGCGATGCTGATCACGCGCAGCCCGAACTGCTGCTCGACCTCCTGCACCGCCGACAACGCCCCTTCGCCGCGCTCCTGGCGGTCGAGCGCGATCGCCACGCCAACCGGCGTGGCGCCGGCGTTGCGGATGATCTGCACCGACTCGCGTACGGAGATGCCGGCCGAGATGACGTCATCGATGATCAGCACGCGCCCCTGCAGCGGGTGACCGACGATCACACCGCCCTCGCCGTGGCGTTTGACCTCCTTGCGATTGAAGGCGTACGGCACGTCCTTGCCCCCGCGCTCCGCCAGCGCCATAGCGGTGGCGCAGGCGAGCGGGATGCCCTTGTAGGCCGGCCCGTAGAGCATGTCGACCGGCATGCCGGATTCCGCGATGGCGCGCGCGTAGAAGCGACCGAGCCGGGCGAGCTTGGCGCCGGTGTTGAACAGGCCGGTGTTGAAGAAGTACGGGCTCACGCGCCCGGACTTGAGCGTGAACTCGCCGAAGCGCAGCGCCTGGCACTCGATCGCGAACTCGAGGAAGTCGCGCTGGTAGTCGTGCATGCCCGGCATATATACCGTTTCGATCCACCGCAGACAAGCACGGTTTGTTCGCGGCGCGCTGATTCGGTATGGTGGCGCACATGCGCGTGATCACGTTCAACGTCAACGGTATTCGCTCGGCCGCATCCAAAGGCGCGTTCGACTGGCTCAGGCGTCAGGGTGCCGATGTCATCTGTCTGCAGGAGATCAAGGCACACGAGGCGGATCTGACCGACGACATGCGCCCCACGGGCTATCACGCGTTTTTCAACTGTGCACAGAAGAAGGGATACGCCGGTGTTGCGCTCTACTGCCGCCGCAAGCCCGATCGCGTGCGCGTCGGTTTCGGCTCGAAGGAGCACGACGACGAGGGCCGCTGGTTGCAGGCGGATTTCGGCAAGCTGAGTGTCGTGTCGCTGTACCTTCCGTCCGGTTCGGCCGGGCCGCATCGCCAGGAGTCGAAGTACCGGTTCATGGATCACTTGCTGCCGGTGCTGAAGCGGCTGCGCAAGGACGGGCGCGAGTACATCCTGTGCGGCGACTGGAACATCGCGCACAAGGAGATCGACCTGAAGAACTGGCGCTCAAACCAGAAGAACTCGGGCTTCCTGCCCGAGGAGCGTGCCTGGCTTACGAAAGTGTTCGACGAGCTCGGCTGGGTGGATGTATTCCGGACCCTGAACCAGAAACCCGATCAATACACCTGGTGGTCAAACCGCGGGCAGGCCTATGCCAAGAACGTCGGCTGGCGCATCGACTACCAGATCGCCACGCCCGGCATCGCCAAGAAGGCCGTGAAGGAGCGCATCTACAAGGACAAGAAGTTCTCCGACCACGCGCCGTTGATTATTGATTACGACTATGAGTTGTAGCAGGTGATGTAATTCCAGCGAAAGCTGGGATCCAGCTCTTTCTAGCACCGTGCGGGCGATCCGGCGCAGCAGAATCGCCGATGCATTCGGCGCAATTCGCGTTGCTCATTGCGCCTTACCTACGTGCTTTCATTTGCCGCCAAGACGCAAAGGACACCAAGGTTTGCCCGACAAAGACTCATTTCATTCTTTGGGTCCCTCGTGCCTTTGGAGCGAGACATATGCTTTTACAGCTGTAGCGAATTTTTCAAATTGCGATTTTTCCGCGCCCGGGCTAGACAAGGTTTTGGCGCCATCTGACAAGTCGGGGCCGGTTGGGAACGGTTAGTTTTAGGCCTGTAATCGATCCAGCCAAAGGAAACTCAAATGAAGAAGGCAATCGCTGTCGGATTACTTGCAATGCTCGCAGCACCGGTTGTCGTGGCGGACAGTTCTGCTGAACAGCAAAACGTCGAAACATGGGATTGTAAGGAATTCGGTAAACACAACTGGGAAGAGAAACCTGTCTTGGTGAAGGCTTCCTCGATACTGCTTCGGGACTCTGATATCGCCAGCTTGCCCAATGAACTGAAGCTCGACAACTTGTTCAAAGAGCTCAAAGAGAGAAAAGTACGACCAGGGTTTGTCGTGGTAGCAGGAACGTCCCACAACGCTCTTTATAGTGTGCAAGGTTTCAACCGGCGATGGGATTTTGGTCCGTCGGATCGACCAGGCAACTATGCGTTCATTATCGAACCCGACGGGACGGGCCTCTATTATGAATTCATGAATAAAAATAGTTTGGCAAAAGCGCGTCAAGTATTAACTTGTCGTCTGGCTGAATCAGATTCGTCAGCGACAGACTAAAAAAATTCAGCGAGTGTGGGGCGCAATGAACAACGCGAACTGCGGCGAATATCGCAGCGGTCCTGTTGCGACAGCCCGCGTAGGTCCGATTAGCGCAGCGTAATCGGACGCAGGCCAAACATGCCATTGGCCGCATGAATCCCGCATCGGCAAGCGCTATCATCGACCCGGATGGCGATTTGGGGCACGGACATGCCCAACTACCTACGTACCTTTATGCCGGGCGGCGTCTGGTTCTTTACCGTGAACCTGCTCGAACGCCATGGCGGCGATCTGCTGCTGCGAGAGATCGATCTGTTGCGCACCACCGTGTGCCAGGTACGTGACAAGTACCCCCCTTTCATATCGATGCCTGGGTGGTGCTGCCGGAGCATCTGCACTGCGTCCTAACCTTGCCACCGGGCGACAGCGACTTCAGCGCCCGCTGGCGCCTGATGTGCGCGCACGCGGCGAGCGCCTCCGCCAGCGGTGTTTGTGCCGGCGTTTGCGCGGCGTGCAGGCCGGCGACCCGGGCCGCGACCAGAACCCGCAGCGATGTCCGTAGGATTGCCCATCGCATGGGCAGTGCTCTCCAGCCGATGCCAGCGGCGTGCGCAGCGCAATGTTGGCAGGCGGCGCATTCATTCGCGGCCGCGCACAACGCGGCGGCTGCGGCGGGTGCGGCCGCTCGACCACGGGCGCGTCGCGGTCTAGGATCGCCGCATGACCATGAGCGTGTCCAGGTCGACGCATATTGCCCTGCACATTGCCGATCCCGATGCCAAGTGCAGCGCGGTCAAAACGCTGCGGGCCGACTGGTCCGCCGGCCGGCTGTCCCTCGCGGATGCCGTTGCGCCCGAGCCGATCGGCGAGCCGGGCCGGCCGGCGCGGCCGCTGCTGGTGTCGCCGCGCGCGGTGCCGCAACGTCCGGTTACCACCGTGGCTGGGCGCATCGCGCTGATGCACGCGCTTGCCCACATCGAGTTCAACGCCATCAACCTCGCGCTCGATGCGGTGTACCGCTTCCGCGGACTGCCACCTGACTACTATGGCGACTGGTTGCAGGTCGCGGCCGAAGAGGCATACCACTTCACGCTGCTGCGTGAGCATCTGCGCGCGCTCGGCGCCGACTACGGCGACTTGCCGGCGCACAACGGCCTGTGGGAGATGGCGGTCAAGACCGCGCACGATCCGCTGGTGCGCATGGCGCTGGTGCCGCGCGTGCTCGAGGCGCGCGGGCTCGATGTTTCACCGGGGTTGATCCGCAAGCTCGCAGCCGCGGGCGATGCGCGTGCGGTCGAGATTCTGCACATCATCCAGCGCGACGAGATCGGGCATGTGCGCATCGGCAATCGCTGGTACGCGCACCTGTGCGCCGCGCGCGGCCTCGATCCGCTCGCAACGTTTCAGCGCCTGGTGGCGGAGTACGGATCGCTGCGCCTGCGCCCGCCGTTTCACACCGAGGCGCGGCGCGCGGCCGGCTTCAGCGACTCCGAACTGGCCTGGCTCGAGCAGCTCGCCGCCCAGCAGCGCGCGCCGTGACCGGGGGCGGGCTCAGTTCCCGCGCCTGAGGTGCGCGTACGCGGCCAGCGCCTGCTCACGGCTGGTGGCGAAGTCGACGATCGGGGCGGGGTAGTTGCGCCCGAGCTGGCAGCCGCACTGTCGCTGCACGTCATCGGGCATGCGCCACGGGGCGTGCAGATAGCGCGCCGGCACGCGCGCCAGCGCCGGCAGCCAGCGGCGCAGGTAGGTCCCGTCGGGGTCGAACCTCTCGCCTTGCAGCACCGGATTGAAGATGCGGAAGTACGGTGCCGCATCCGCCCCGCAGCCGGCCGCCCACTGCCAGCCGAGCGTGTTGTTGGCGAGATCGGCATCGACCAGTGTGTCCCAGAACCAGCGCGCGCCTTCCTGCCACGGGATGCGCAGGTTCTTCACCAGGAAGGACGCTGCCACCATGCGCACGCGGTTGTGCATCCAGCCGGTGGCCCACAGCTCGCGCATGCCGGCATCGACCAGCGGATAGCCGGTCGCGCCGCGCTGCCACGCGGCCAGGAGCTCGCCGTATTGCCTGCGCCAGGGAAAGCGCGCGAACGCCGCGCGCAGCGGCTGCTGCGGCGTGTGCGGGTGGTGGTGCAGCACATGGAAGGCGAACTCGCGCCAGCCGAGTTGCTGCAGGTAGGCGCCACGCGCGCGCGCCACGCCCCCCGGCAGCCCGTGCAGCACGTGCCAGATCTGGCGCGGCGTGAGCTCGCCGAAGTGCAGGTGCGGCGACAGGCGCGAGACGCCGTCGATGGCCGGCAGGTCGCGGGTGCGCGGATACTCGGCAAGTGAGTCGCGAGCGAACGCCCTGAGCCGCGCCCAGGCGCCGAGCTCGCCCGGCTGCCAGTGCGCAGGAAAGGCAGCGGCCCAGTCGGGTGTCGGCAGCAGATCGAGCGCAGCCAGCGCCAGTGATGCCGGCCAGCGCCGCGGTGGCTTGAGAGTGCGCGGCTTGCCCAGCGGCGGCGACGGCGGTGGCAGGCGCTGGCACGCGTTCCAGTAGGGCGTGAACACCTGAAACGGTGTGCCACTCCCCGTGCGCAGCGCCTCGGGCTCGTTGAGCAGCGCGCCGCCGAAGGTCTCGACCGTGAGGCCGTCGGCACGCAGCGCCTCGGCGATCGCGCGATCACGCGCGCGCAGCGCCGGCTCGTAGCGCCGGTTCCAGTAGACCGCCGTGGCAGCGGTGTCGGCCGCGAGCGCGCGCAGCGCGGCGAGGCTCGGCCCGCGACGCACGATCAGGCGCGCATCGAGCGCGCGCAGCTGCGCGTCGAGTGCGCCCAGGCTGTGGTGCAGCCACCAGCGTGACGCTGCGCCCGGCGCCCACGGTGCCTGTTCTTCCGGCGCATGGACATAGACCAGCAACACGTGCTCGGCGTGCGCGAGCGCGTGCGCGAGCGCGGCGTTGTCGCGCAGGCGCAGGTCGCGGTCCAGCCACAGGAGCGCGGTAGTCATCGCCGTTACGGTCGCGCCGCTGCGGGATTGTCCAGCGTCGCCAGCATGTGTCGCACCCACGGCAGCAGCAGGTAGGCAGGGAACGCCAGGAAGAAGGTCAGCAGAAAGTAGGGCGCATACCCGAGATAGTGCGCGCCGAAGCCGCTGGCGTAACCGGCCAGGTGGCGGGTGAGGGCAAACAGCGAGGACAACAGCGCGTACTCGGTGGCCGAGTGCCTCTTGTCGACGATCGCCATGAGAAACGCGAGGAAGGCCGCGGTGCCGAGACCGCCGGTGAACGACTCGAGTGCGCTTGCCGAGTACATCAGCACGACATACTCCGGGCGCAGCGCGCCGGCGGGCGCGGTCGGAATCCACGCGGCGGCGGCGACATAGCCGAGGTTGGAGACCGCCTGGAACAGGCCGAGCACCCACAGCGCGCGAAAGATGCCGACCCGGTCGGTGTACCAGCCGCCGGCCACCCCGCCGGCGATCGACAGCAGCAGGCCGATGTTGACCGACACCAGACCGATCTGTGTGGCGCTGAAGCCGGCATCGACCCAGAACGGTTTGACCATGAAACCCATGGCGGCATCACCGAGCTTGAAGCTGAGCACGAACAGGATCACCGGCAGCACGTACGGCCGGCGCAGCATCTCGGCGAGCGCATCGAACAGCGGTGTCGCCGCGGTGGCGACCGTGGCCGCGATGCGCCGCCGCGGCAGGCGCTGCAGCAGCACGATCGCTGCCCCCGCGAGCACGAGCAGGGTGAGCAGGATGGCGAGCCCGCGATGGCCGACGCTTCGCTCGGTGGCGTGCGCCGCCGCCGCGAGCAGGTGCCCGGCCAGGTAGTCCATCGCCCCGAACACGAGCGCCGTGCCGGCGCAGAACACGGCAATGGCCGCGGCGAGGCGCAGCAGGTACAGCGATTGCGGCTTCACCGTGAGCGCCAGCTCACGCGGCGCCGCCAGGCACACCACGCCGAGCATGCCAATGACGGCCGCGGCCGCGGTGAACGCCCCGGGCCAGGTGAGATAGTCGCTCAGGATCAGCACGCCGCCGGCGGTGAGGATGCCAACGCGCGCCAGGGCGATGCGAACCCCGTTGGCGAGCCCGTACTCGTGGCGGTCGAGCAGCTCGATGGTGTAGCCGTCGATGGCGATGTCGTTGGTGGCCGAGGCGAGCGTGAACAGCGCGATCGCCACCCACACGGCCGGACCGAAGCCGGTCTGCACCGCGAGATACAGCAGCAGCGCGCCCATGACGAGATCGACCGCCGCCATCCAGCGGCGGTGGTGGCGGTAGTAGTCGACCGCCGGCGCCCACAGGAACTTCACCGTCCAGGCCAGTCCGAGCAGCGACAGAAAGCCGATCTCGCGCAGGTCCACGCCGAGCTGGCGGAAGTACACCGGCAGCACGTCGTAGAACACGCCGAACGGGAAACCCTGGGCGAAGTACAGGATACCCACCCAGTAGAGCTTCGAGCGCAGCAGCCGGGGCGGCTCCGCGCGCGTCACGTGCTTCTGTCCGAAGGCCGCACGCGCGGCAGTCTAAAGGCAGTACCGGAGCGCGGCAACGCGGGTCAGTTGCTGGCAGTGGGCGGCGCGGTGATCTTGCGCAGGATCGCGTCCATCACGCGCGCCTGGCTGGCGAGGTTGTGGCGCGCGGCCTCGAGATCGGCGATGCGCGCGCCCAGGCTGTTCAGGTTTTCGTGGATCTTCTTCAGGTTCTCGAGGCGGTGATCGAGCATGATCTTGTGCTCGCGCACCTGCGCCAGCACCGGCGCCATCACGGCATTGCTCCAGGCGCGTGCGCCGGCGTTGCACTCGGCGAACACCTCGCGCGTGCGCGACACCAGGGTGATGAAGAATTTCTTTACCACGAAGTGCTGCTCGGTCATGACCATCACCGGGCTGTCGCGGTAGTTGGCCGCCTCCTCGTACAGGCGCGCGAGCTGCGCGCGGAAGTCCTCGAGCGAGAACGGCACGGGCTTCAGGCGCGCGAGCTTGTGCTCGTTGTGGAACTTGCTGTAGATCGCCTGCACCAGGCCCTGGATCTGCTGGCCCTGCCTGCTGGCCTTGTCCATGGCCGCGACCACACCGTCGAACAATGTCTTCATGCCGATTCTCAGGCCGCGCGTGGTCCAGGAATCGTTCATGCTCTGGCGCGACTTGCTGGACAGGACATCGAATGCCTCCAGGCTCAGGTGCTCGAGCAGGATCTTCATCTGCTCGTTGAGCACGGCACGCGTGCTCTGGAAGGTGGCGAGTGTCCGGTCGTAGGCATTTTTCTCCTCGCGCATGCGCTGGATCATGCTCTGGATCGCATCCTGGCTCTTGCCCGACAGCGCCTTGAGCTCGAGCAGCTGGCCGTCGACCGCGGCCAGGCGCGCCTCGACCATGGCCTTGGTGGTCTCGATGATCGAGCCCATGTCGCGCGTGATCTTGGCGCGCAGCAGCTGCTGCTTGGCCGCGACCAGGTCGGTCGAGAGCCTGCGTTCGAGCGCCGGCAGGCCGCTGCGCGCGAGCAGCGCGTGGTCACCGCGCACCTTGGCGAGCAGGCCCTTCTGCGCCGACACCGGGAACACCTGGCTCGCGGGCACGCCCAGGGCGCACGCGCTGTCCTCGATCTGGCGCGCGAGCGTCGCCTGGATGTGGCTCTCGTCGCGCAGCTCGTCCCACAGCGCGTCGATCTTGTTGAGCACGGTGAAGCGTCCGGCGCTCGAGCCGCTGGTGGCGACGCGCACGTGCTCGCTCCACACCTGCAGGTCGGACTTGGTAACACCGGTATCGGCCGCCAGCACGAACAGCACCGCCTGCGCGCTCGGCAGCATGCTGAGCGTGAGCTCCGGCTCGGTGCCGAGCGAGTTGAGCCCGGGCGTGTCCAGGATGACGAGGCCCTGGCGCAGCAGCGGGTGCGGGAAGTTGACGATGGCGTGGCGCCACAGCGGGATCTGCACCTTGTCGGCGTGCGCGGCATCCGGTGCGCGGCCATCGGCGGGCGGCTGGTACAGACCGAGCGCCTGGGCCTCGGCGATCGGCACCCACTGGGTCTTGACCAGCTCCTGGAAGGCCGCGCTCATGGCCTGCGGCGAGCGGGTGTCGAGCGGCAGCTGCGTCCAGTGCGCCGCCATGCGCTTGTACTCCGCCACCGTGGTCGGGGTCTTGCGTGTGGCGATCGGCAGCAGCCGCAGGCACGGCGGCTGCTTCTCGTCCCACAGGATCTCGGTCGGGCACATGGTGGTGCGCCCGGCGTCGGAGGGCAGCAGGCGCTGGCCGAAGTCGGAAAAGAAGATGGCGTTGATCAGCTCGGTCTTGCCGCGCGAGAACTCCGCGACCAGCGCCACCGTGAGCTTGTCGGCCTTGAGCGTCTCGAGCAGCTCGTAGATGCGCAGGTCGTCCTCGCCGCTGGTGAGGCCCTGGGTCTCGACCCAGCTCTGGTAGTCCTGGATGATCTGCGCGAGGTCCGCGCGCCAGCGCGTGTAGTCACCGAGCCGCCGGGTGAAGGCGTTGTAGTCGGTGAGCGCGCGCTGCGGGGCAGCGGTGGCGGCAGGCAGGGAGCCGGACAAAACGGGCCTCGCGTGATTGCTCGGGGGTCAGGGGTTCGGTGCCGCAAACCGCGAGACCCCGCCGGGGCCTCGCGTATTCATCTTGGCACGTCAGCTACCGTCAATTGAAGATGCGCTGGCCGAAGCCATGCAATAGTCAGGCCGATCCGGCCGGCGCGCTAACCCCCGGGGGCAGGCGCCGGGGCGCGCGCACGCGCAGCAGTTTGCGCCGGGCGCTATCGCCGCGCACGATCTCGACCTGGCTGCGCGGCACGGCGCACTCACGCGCCAGCAAGGCGATCAGCTCGGCGTTGGCGCGGCCCTCCACGGGCGGGGCGGTCAGGCGGATCTTGAGGTGCGCGCCGATCGGGCCGACCACGGCATTGGTGCTGGCACGCGGTTGCAGCTGTACCTGCAGCAGCAGGTCGCTCCCCTCCCAGCGGTACCAGGCGGCGGTCACCGGAACAGGTGCTTGAGGAACAGCAGCACCAGCCCGAGCGCCACCATCACCACCACCGGTGCGAGGTCGAGGCCCTGCACCGGCGGCAGGAGGCGGCGCACCGGGCGCAGCAGCGGCTCGGTGAGGCTCGCGAGCAGCGCCCCGGCCGGGTTGCCGCGCGTGCCGTACGGGCTGACCCAGCTGAGCACGGCACGGATCAGGATGGCGAACAGGAACACGTACACCGTCAACCGCAGCAGCTCGGCCACCGCCGCGATCAGCAGGCCGCCGGGGCTCAACGACAGGGTCATGTCGGAGGTGGCGGTGCTCAGCGCGAACACCAGATACAGCTCCAGGCACTGCAGGGCGAGCAGCAGCAGCACCGAGGCCAGGTCGATACCGAACAATCCGGGAATGATGCGCCGCAACGGGCGCAGCAGCGGGTTGGTGAGCGTCACGACGAACTGCGACACCGGGTTGTAGAAATCGGCGCGGGTGAGTTGCAGCAGCAAGCGCAGCAGCACCGCCAGGATGTAGAAACCGAACAGCACCTGCACCAGGAAGATGCCGGCATCGACCAGAAAAGCGCTCATTTGGCTGCTCCGAACAGGTCACCGAGTTCGCGCGCGCGCCGCACGGCCGCCTCGACGGCATCGCGGAACAGGCGCCGGATCCCGCCCTCCTCGAGCACGCGTACCGCCGCCTCGGTGGTGCCGCCCGGGCTGGTCACGCGCCGGCGCAGCTGCGCCAGGTCCTCGCCGCCTTCGAGCGCCATCTTGGCGGCGCCGAGCGCGGTCTCGAGCGTGAGCAGGCGCGCCTGGCGCGCCTCGAGGCCGGCCTCGGTCGCGGCACGCTCGAGCGCCTCCATCACCAGAAAGAAGTACGCCGGACCGCTGCCGGACAAGGCGGTGACGACATCGATCAGGGACTCGTCCGCGACCCAGGCGGTGACGCCCACGGCGCGCAGGATCGACTCGGCCTGGTCGCGCTGTGCGGCATCCACGCGCGCATTGGCGCACAGGCCCGAGGCACCGCTGCCGACCAGCGCCGGTGTGTTGGGCATGACGCGCACGATCGGCAGGTTTCCGCCGAGCCAGCGCTCGATGTCGGGGATGCGCACGCCGGCGGCGAGCGACACCACGAGCGGCCGCTTGCGCTGCACGGCCGCGCGCAGCCCGAGCGCCACCTCGGCCAGTACCTGCGGCTTCACCGCCAGGACCAGGATGTCGGCGCGCGCGGCGACTGCCTCGTTGTCGGCATCGGTGGCGACCCCGAGGGCATCGTGCGCGCCCTGCCGCTGGTTGGCGTCCGGGTCGGAGAGCAGCAGCCGCGCCCGGGGCCAGCCGTTCTTTACCAGCCCGCCGGCCAGGCTGCGCGCCATGTTGCCGGCGCCGATGAATCCGATGAGTGGCCGGGGGTCGACTGTCGTGGTGGTGCTCATAAGGGAGTGTCGCGCAGTTTACGGTGTGCGTGGCCGGGGAGAAAGCGCCGGTGCGGCGCCGGTCGTTTGCATGCCCTGCGTGTATATACTAAAGATAGTCGAGGGCCCGCTACCGCCCGTTGCCTCGCTGGAGACTCCTCAATGGACATCGCCGAACTGCTGGCGTTCGCCCACAAGCAGAACGCCTCGGACCTGCACCTGTCGGCCGGCCTGCCGCCCATGATCCGCGTGGACGGCGACATCAAGCGTATCAACGTAGACGCGCTGGACGATCGCACCGTCCACAACATGATCTACGACATCATGAACGACAAGCAGCAGAAGGACTACGAGGAATTCCTCGAGTGCGACTTCTCCTTCGACCTGCCCAACGTCTGCCGCTGGCGCGTCAACGCCTTCAACCAGGATCGCGGTCCGGGCGCGGTATTCCGCTCGATTCCGTCCAAGGTCCTGACGCTCGAACAGCTCAATGCCCCGGAGGTGTTCAAGAGAATCTCCGATCAGCCGCGCGGCATCGTGCTTGTGACCGGCCCCACCGGATCGGGCAAGTCGACGACGCTCGCGGCCATGATCAACTACATCAACGAGACGCGTCCCGAGCACATCCTCACCGTCGAGGACCCGATCGAGTTCGTGCACACCTCGAAGAGCTGTCTCATCAATCAGCGTGAGGTCGGCAAGGACACGCTCGGCTTCAACAACGCGTTGCGCAGTGCGTTGCGCGAGGACCCGGACGTGATCCTGGTCGGCGAGTTGCGCGACCTCGAGACCATCCGCCTGGCGCTGACCGCCGCGGAAACCGGCCACCTGGTGTTCGGTACCCTGCACACCAGTTCGGCGGCCAAGACCATCGACCGCATCATCGACGTATTCCCGGCGGCGGAAAAGGACATGGTGCGCGCCATGCTGTCGGAGTCGCTGCGTGCCGTCATCTCGCAGTCGCTCTTGAAGCGCATCGGCGGCGGACGCGTGGCGGCGCACGAGATCATGATCGGCACGCCGGCCATCCGCAACCTGATCCGCGAAAACAAGATCGCGCAGATGTACTCGGCGATCCAGACCGGCCAGAACGTCGGCATGCAGACGCTCGATCAGTGCCTCGCCGACCTGGTGCGCGCGCGCCAGGTGACGGTCGAGGAGGCGCGCACCTACGCCGCCAACAAGGAAAACTTCACCGCCGCCGGCATGGCCGCGGCCAAGATCGGACTCAAGCCGTCGTAACGCACCATGGTATTCAGCGATCTGCTCAAGTTGATGAAGCACAAGAAGGCCTCCGACCTGTTCATCACGGCCGGGGTGCCGCCCTGCATCAAGGTCGACGGCAAGATCATGCCGGTGACCAAACAGCCGCTCACGCCCGAGCAGTCGCGCGCGTTCGCCTACGGCATCATGAACGAGGAGCAGCGCCGCCACTTCGAGGCCGACAACGAGTGCAATTTCGCTATCGCGCCGCAGGACATCGGGCGCTTTCGCGTCAACGTGTTCATGCAGCAGCAGCGCGTCGGCCTGGTGCTGCGCACCATCAACACCGAGATCCCGCGCTTCGACGACCTGCACCTGCCCAAGGTGCTCGCCGATCTGGCGCTCACCAAGCGCGGGCTCATCCTGTTCGTGGGTGGTACCGGTTCCGGCAAGTCCACTTCGCTCGCGGCCATGCTCGGCTACCGCAACGAGTACAGCCACGGCCACATCATCACCATCGAAGACCCGATTGAATTCGTCCACGATCACAAGAACTGCATCATCACGCAGCGCGAGGTCGGCGTGGACACCGAGTCCTACGACGTGGCGCTCAAGAACGCCATGCGCCAGGCGCCGGACGTGATCCTGATCGGGGAAATCCGCGCCCGCGAGACCATGGACCTCGCCGTGCAGTTCGCCGAGACCGGCCACCTGTGCCTGTCGACGCTGCACGCCAACAACGCCAACCAGGCGCTCGACCGCATCATCAACTTCTTCCCGGACGACAAGCGCCAGCAGCTGCTGATGGACCTGTCGCTTAACCTCAAGGCCATCATCTCGCAGCGCCTGATCCCGATGAAGACCGGCAAGGGCCGGGTGCCGGCGGTGGAGGTGATGATCAACTCCCCGCTCATCGCCGACCTCATCATGGAAGGCAACATCCCCGGCATCAAGGAGATCATGGCCAAGTCGACCGAGGCGGGCATGCAGACCTTCGATCAGTCGCTGTTCAGTCTGTACGAGGCGGATCTCATTTCCTACGACGAGGCCCTGCGCAACGCCGACTCGGTCAACGACGTGCGCCTGCGCATCAAGCTCGAAGGCAAGGACTCGAAGAACCGCGAGCTCGGCGAGTCGATGCGCAACGTCACCTTCAAGTAGTCGAACGCCACACGCGCCCGGCACCGCCGGTCGTCGTGGGCACAAACCTGCGGAGGCAGCAGATGGAAAACAATGTGTTGGTGCGCACGGCCGGACCGATCCTGGCGCTGGCGGTGCTGGTCGCGCTCGGCGGTTGCAGCCTGTTCACCTCGACCACCGACGGCATCGCCGCCGGCTTTGGTTCGACCACGGATGCCAGCGGCAGCACCACGCCCGACAGCAAGAGCGCGCGCGGCGTGCAGGCCGAGGCGTTCGTGCGCGAGCGCTTCGAGGCGATCCGCTTCGAGGCCGCGCGCGGCGGGGGCGAGAACATCGATGCGCTCGCCATGCTGCTCGGGGAGTCCGACCGCGCGCAATTCGGGCGCTGGATGAAGCAGAACTACGCGGGCCTGTTCCGGGATCTGGAACAGCCGGTCGAGTTGCTGGTTCGCATCGAGGCGCGCCGCGCGCGCAGCGGCTAGCGGCACATTGGCCGTTCCGGGTGAAACGCCAAGGGCCCCCGCGCGGGGCCCTTGGCGTTTCAGCTGCGCTCGAACACCACCCGCCCGCCCACCAGGGTGTGGCTGACGCGGCCGCGGAACTGCCAGTGCAGGAACGGCGAGTTGCGCCCGCGCGAGACGAAGCTCGTCTCCTCCAGGGTCCATTGCGCCTGCGGGTCGAAGATGCACACGTCGGCGGTCGCGCCGACCGCGAGCGCACCCGCGTCGATGCCGAGGATCGTGGCCGGCCGGTGCGTGAGCAGAGCGATGGCCTCGCTCAGGCTGAGCAGCTGCTCGTCGACCAGGCGCAGGGTGAGCGGCAGCAGCGTTTCCAGCCCCGAGATCCCCGGTGCCGCTTCGGCAAAGGGCGCGAGCTTGGCGTCCGGTTCGTGCGGCTGGTGGTCCGAGCAGATGGCATCGATCACCCCGCGCTTGAGCGCGGCGCGCAGGGCGTCGCGGTCGCGGCGCGCGCGCAGCGGCGGCAACACATGGCACTGCGTGTCGAACTGGCCGATGTCGTGCTCGGTGAGATGCAGATGGTGCGCGGTGACATCGGCGCTCACCGGCAGGCCGCGGCCGCGCGCCTCCTCGATCATCATGACGGCGCGCGCGCTCGACAGACCGCAGAAGTGCGCCCGGCAGCCGGCCTGTTCGATGAGCGCGAGATCGCGCGCCACGCCGACGGTCTCGGCCGCCTCGGGAATGCCGGGCAGCCCGAGGCGCGTGCCGACCTCGCCCTCGTGCACGCAACCGGTGCCGGCGAGCCACGGGTCCTGGGAATGCAGAAACACCGTGAGGTCGAAGCTCGCCGCGTATTCCATGGCGCGCCGCATGACGAGCGTGTCGGTGACCGGCGCGAGCGCGTTGGTGACCCCGACGCAACCGGCCTCGTCGAGCGCTTCCATGTCGGCGAGCTGTTTGCCCTCGAGGTTGCGCGTCAGCGCCCCGAGCGGATGAATGAAGGCGAGCCCGAAGCGCCATGCACGCGACTGGATCATCTGCGCCATCGCCGGCGTGTCGATCACCGGATGGGTATCGGGCGGGCAGGCGAGCGTGGTGATGCCGGCGGCGACCGCGGCGCGCGTCTCGGATTCGATCGTGGCCTTGTACTCGAGGCCCGGCTCGCGCAGGCGTGCGCGCAGGTCGACCAGCCCCGGGCACACGATCTTGCCGCGCGCATCGAGCACACGCTGCGCGGCGAAACCGCTTGGCGCCTGGCCCACGCCCACCACGAAGCCCTGCGCGTCGATGAACAGGTCCTGCTCGGCATCGACGTTGCTGGCCGGGTCGATGAGGCGGCCGCCCCGGATGTGCAGGCTCATCCGCGGACCTCCCGCGCTCCCGCGCGGTCCTGGATTCGTACGTCCCTGTCCATCATCCGCGGACCTCCCGCGCTCCCGCGCGGTCCTGGATTCGTACGTCCCTGTACATCATGCGCGCTTGCCCTCGGCTGCGGGTGCGCCGCCCAGGATCCGGGCCATGACCGCCATGCGCACGGCAATGCCGTTGGTGA
>CAZVUN010000003.1:45359-57098 GCA_964629975.1 uncultured Acidiferrobacteraceae bacterium
GCGCCGCCCAGGATCCGGGCCATGACCGCCATGCGCACGGCAATGCCGTTGGTGACCTGCGGCAGGATCACCGAGCGCGCGCCATCGGCCACGCTCGAGTCGATCTCGAGCCCGCGATTCATCGGCCCCGGGTGCATGACGATGGCGTCGGGCTTGGCCGCGGCAAGCTTGGCCTCGGTGAGGCCGAAAAGATTGAAATACTCCTGCTCGCTCGGGATGAGTGCGCCGCGCATGCGTTCGCGCTGCAGGCGCAGCATCACCACCACGTCCACGCCTTCGAGTCCCGCGGCCATGTCGCTGAAGGGGCGCACGCCGAGTGATTCGACCGCGGTCGGCAGCAGTGTCTTCGGCGCCACCACGCGCACGTCCGGGGTACCGAGGATGCGCAGCGCATGGATCAGCGAGCGCGCCACGCGCGAGTGCAGGATGTCCCCGACGATGGCGACGCTCAGTTTGTCGAAGCCGCCCTTCATCTGGCGGATGGTGAAGCAGTCGAGCAGCGCCTGGGTCGGGTGCGCGTGCGCACCGTCACCGGCGTTGATGAGGTGTACGTGCGCCGGCAGATAGCGCGCGATCAGGTAGGCGGCGCCGCTCAGGTGGTGGCGCACCACGAACAGGTCGGTGTGCATCGCCTCGAGATTGCGGATCGTGTCGAGCACGGTCTCGCCCTTGGTGGTGCTGGAGGTCGACACCGCGATGTTGATCACGTCCGCCGACAGACGCTTGGCGGCGATCTCGAAGGTGGTGCGGGTGCGGGTGCTGGACTCGAAGAACAGATTGACGACGGTCTTGCCGCGCAGCAGCGGGACCTTTTTGATCTCGCGCTCGCGGAAGCTGATGAACGACTCGGCGGTATCGAGGATGTCGGTGAGCGTCTGGCGGGACAGTCCTTCAATGGTCAACAGGTGCCGCAACCGGCCCTGACCATCGAACTGAATGTCACCCGTCAAGCGTTGACCTCCTGGACCTTGAGCTCGAGTCTGTCGGGGCCGGTGAGTTTAACATGCTGGCGGCGGTCGAGCTTGAGGTGCGCGCCCACCACCTGCGCCTCGATGGGCAGCTCCCGTCCGTCGCGTTCGATCAGCACGGCGAGTGTGACCGAGGCCGGGCGCCCGTAGTCGAAGATCTCGTTGAGGGCGGCGCGGATGGTGCGCCCGGTGTGCAGCACGTCGTCGACCAGGATGATGTGCCGATCATCGATGTCGACCGGCAGGTTCGAGGCGCGCACCTGCGGGTTCATGCCGATGCGCGTGAAGTCGTCGCGGTAAAACGAGATATCGAGCGTGCCGAGCGGCTCTTGCAGGCCGAGGAGCTGGTGCAGGCGCTGCGCGATCCAGGCGCCGCCGGTGTGAATGCCGACCATCAGTGGACGACGCGCGAGCTGCGGGCGCAGCGCCTCGGCCATGCGCGCGAGCGCCGCTTCCACGTCAAGGGCCGGTGCGGTGGTCATCGAGTTCGCTGGCCTGATCATTCAGGAATGCCTGCAAGATGGTCTGCGCGGCGAGCTTGTCGAGTCGGCGCTTGTGGCGCGTGCCGGGAATCCCGGCATCGTACAGCACGCGCCTGGCGTCGCGCGTGGACAGGCGCTCGTCGACCCAATGCACCGGCAGATTGTAGCGGGCGGCGAGCTGCTCTCCAAACTGGCGCGCGGCGCGCGTCATGATGTTCGCCGTTCCGTCCATGTTGAGCGGCAGGCCCACGACCAGTGCGGCTGGGCGCCAGTCGGCGATGAGGCGCGCGATCTGGGCCCAGTCAGGACCGGCCTTGCCGACGTGGATGGTAGTGAGCGGCTCGGCCAGGCGCGAATGGGTGCCGCCAACCGCGACCCCGATGAGCTTCGCGCCGTAGTCGAAGCCGAGGAGCGTAACCGTCCGGTCCGGGGTCATGGCCGTGCTGCCGCCGCACGGGCGCGTGGCGTGGATATCGCCGCCGCGCGCCGCGCCCGCAGGCCTACGCGTGCCCGGCTTCGCCGGACAGGCTGGTCAGCGTCGCCCCGGCGAGCTGCATGGCGGCCTCCCAGCGCAGCTCGGCCGCGGTGTTGAACAGGATCTCGTGATTGGCCGGTGTGTTGAGCCAGGAGTTCTCGGCGATCTCGCGCTCGAGCTGACCCGGCGCCCAGCCGGCATAGCCGAGCGCCACGAGGTAGCGGTCGGGACCGCGGTTGGCGGCGATCGCCTCGAGGATGTCGCGCGAGGTCGACACGCCGAGGACGTCTGTCACCGCCAGCGTCGAGCCCCAGTGGCCGAGCGGTTCGTGCAGCACGAATCCGCGATTGTTCTGCACCGGCCCGCCGAAGTAGACCGGTGCGGAACCGTGCCCGCCCGCCGCCGTTTCAATGCCGATCTGCTCGAAGATCTCGCCGAGCCGCAGGTCGGTCGGCCGGTTGATCACGATGCCCATGGCCCCTTCGGCGCCGTGTTCGCAGATGTACGTCACGGTGCGCGTGAAGTTCGGATCGGCGAGCGTCGGCATCGCGATCAGCAGTTGGTTGGTGAGCAGGTTGGCGCCCTTCATGGCGCTAGTATCCGGCAGGGACCCACCCCCGACAAGCCTGCCCGAGCGCAGCCGTCAGTTTTCGCTCGACAGCGTCTCGTTGAACTTCCAGGTGCGGGTGATGTTGAGTTCGTCGGTTTCGGCGCGGATGTCGGGCGGAAACGGAGTAAACGGTGCAGCCAGCTCGACGATGCGCATCGCGGCGTCATCGAGCAGCTTGTAGCCGGAGGTGCGCCGCACCGCCATGGCGGCGAGGGTACCGTCGGCGCGGATGGTGACATCGAGCACCAGGCTGCCCTGCAGGCGCCGGCGCTTGGCCTCCTCCGGGTAGTTGAGATTGCCGATGCGCTCGACCTTGGCGCGCCAGGCATCCATGTAGGCGGCGTACTTGTATTCCTGCGTGCGTGCATTGAGGTACTTCTTGCGCGGACGATTCTGGAACTCCTGCCAGGTGCGGCTGATCTCGGCGTTGAGCCGCGCGCGCTCCTCGCGCAGCTCGGGGCGTTCCACCAGGCCCGGCACCGGTGGCTGGGTCTGCAGCGGCTGGTCGCGCGGCTTGGGCTCCGGCAGGCTCACCTGCACATCGGACCGGAGCGTGAACAGGTCGGCGATCTCGCGCGCCGACGACTGGCGCGGCTGCGGCAGCGGGCGGCTGGCAGGAATGTCGCGATTGTGTTCGGCGATATCGCGTACCGGCAGCGGGCTGCGGGCGATGTCGGCGCGCTCGCCCTCGCCGCCGCCGTCCTGATGCGCTTGTGCGAGGAATTCCGCCTTGTCGGGGGCCTTGTCGCTGCGCGTCTGCACGAGTGTGATCTCGAGCGTCGGCAGCCCCTGCAGGTCACGCAGCTTCGGCAGCGAGAAGCCGATCCCGAGGATCACCAGGATATGCACGAGCGTCGAGCCGAACAGGCTCACGCGCATGCGCTCGGCCGGCGGCAGCGCCTGCAGACTCGCACCGAGCCCGGAGAGTGCCATCACCACGTTGCCGCCTTTCATGGGTGCCGCGCAGTATAACGCACGCGCCGCCCTCAGCCCGCGGCCGCCAGCGGCTCCGTGCGCACCGCCCGGAACTCATGCGCGGCGGCAAGGCTCGCCAGCCGGCCGATCACGCCGTAGGCATAGAAGCGGTTGGGCGCGGCGGTGAGCAGCGAGCGTGGTCCCGGCGGAGTGCACGGACCGGCGAAGGCGAGCGGTTGAAAGTGCATGCCGGGGGCGTTCAAGTTCTCGTCCGGCCCGCGCTCGGTGTGCACGCGGTAGAAGCCACCGACCACGAAGCGATCGATCATGTACACCACGGGTTCGGCCACCGCCTCGTTGGCGCCCCAGGTCTCGAAGGTGTAGACGCCCTCCTGGACGAGTACGTCGTTGACCGCGACACCTTCCTTGGTGCGGGCCATGCGGGTGCGCTGCTTGCGATTGAGCCCGCGCACGTCGTCGGCGCTCTTCGCGGTCATGATGGCCATGCCGTAGGTGCCGGCATCGGCCTTGACGATGACGAAGGGGTCCTGGGTGATGCCGTAGGCGCGATACTTCGCGCGTATCTCGCGCAGCACCTCATCGACGTTGGTTGCCAGGCACTCCTCGCCGGTGCCGGCTTGAAAGTCGATCTTCCCGCAGCGGCGGAAGATCGGGTCGATGAGCCACGGATCGATGTCGATCAGCTGTGCGAATTCGGCGGCGATGCGCCGGTAGTGGGCGAAATGACTTGATTTCAGGCGCCGCCACCAGCCGAGCTCGAGCGGCGGAATGATCGGCTGCGTCAGGCCCCGGAGGATGTCCGGCACCCCGCCGGACAGGTCATTGTTGAGCAGGATCGAGCACGGCTCGAACTCCTCGACGCTGATACGGGTGCCCTCGCGCTGAATCGGCTCGAGCGTCAGGCTTCGGCCCGACGGCAGCGCCACGGTGCGCGGCTCGGTCAGATCCGGCAGCAGCGAGCCGATGCGCACGGTGAGCCCGGCCATGGTGAGGATCTCGGCCAGGGCCGCGAGGCTCTCGAGATAGAACAGGTTGCGGGTGTGGCTCTCCGGGATGACCAGCAGCCCGCGCGCGTTCGGGCAGACGTGCTCGATCGCCGACTGTACCGCGTGCACGCACAGCGGCTGGAACGCCGGATTGAGGTTGTTGAAGCCGGCCGGAAACAGATTGGTGTCGACCGGTGCGAGCTTGAAGCCGGCGTTGCGCAGGTCCACGGAGCTGTAGAATGGCGCCGGCGTCTCCTGCCAGCGCGCACGGAACCACTGCTCGATGGCCGTCTGGCGCTCGAGCAAGTGGGCCTCCAGTTCCTGCAAGGGGCCGGTGAGGGCCGTCGTCAGATGGGGGACCGCGGGGTGTGTCTCATTGCCCATACAAGTTCCCTGCTGTGGTCAGTTACCGATACCCATGGGCAACTTCGCCGGTTGGCTTCATCGCTGCCCAGCCCACTGGGGCCCGCCCTGGCATGCTTCGTGCAGCTTTGAGCCTGCCCGACCTTCGATCCACCGGCACTGCCGGGATGCGTGCCGCGATTGATAGGCCCCCACCTGATCACGGTGGTTGGACTATATTCCAAAGGGCACGCGCCCTGGGTGGGCCGGAATCCGTGGCGGCGTGCTGGCATTTGTGCTAGTAAATCATTATTGTAGAAAAAAGTCTGAAGAAATCACATAAATCACCGGGAGCCGGCCGGTTACTTGCCGCGCGTCGGGGGTGCGGCGGATGCAATCGCTTTCTCTGAACAGTCTTGGCATCGGGTGTGAGCGCGTGGCCATCAAAGTCATGATCATCGACGACAGCAACACGATTCGTCGCACGGCGGAGGCGTTGCTCAAGAAAGCCGGCTACGAGGTGTACACCGCCTCCGACGGGTTCGAGGCCATGTCCATGATCACGGACCACGAGCCCGACATCATCTTCGTCGACATCATGATGCCGCGGCTCGATGGTTACCAGACCTGTCAGCTCATCAAGAACAACAAACGTTTCAAGAGCACCCCCGTCATCATGCTGTCGAGCAAGGACGGGTTGTTCGATCGGGCGCGCGGTCGCATCGCGGGCTCCGAGGAGCACGTCAACAAGCCCTTCACGCAGGAAGAGCTGATCGACGTCATCAACAAATACGTGCACTGAGGCCAGCCGTTTTCGGGGTCGCGCAGCGACTGACATTTCACGCGGAGTAGACGTTATGGCAATCAAAAAGGTTCTCGTGGTCGACGATTCGCCGACCGATTCGCACCTCCTGACGGAGATGCTCAGGAAGAACGGCTTCGCCGTCGTTACCGCGAGCACCGGCGAGGAAGGCGTGAACAAGGCCAAGACCGAGAAGCCCGACCTGGTGCTGATGGACATCGTCATGCCGGGCATGAGTGGTTTCGAGGCGACCCGCGCGCTCAGCAAGAACGCCGAGACCGCGAGCATCCCGGTGATCATCTGCTCGACCAAGGGCCAGGAGACCGACAAGGCCTGGGGGCTGCGCCAGGGGGCGCGCGACTACATCGTCAAGCCGATCACCGAAAAGGTCCTGCTGGAAAAGATCCGCTCGCTCTGACCCATGACGCCGGTGCTGCAAGATCCCGTCGCCCTGCTGCGCAACCTGCAGCAGCAGAGTATGGCCCGGGCACCCAAGCTGCCCCAGGAAGTGGAGGCGGCGGTGCTGTGGTCGGGCGTCGGTTTCCGGCTCGATGAGCTCAAGCTGGTGTCACCGCTCGATCAGGTCTCGGAGGTGCTGCCGTGCCCGGCGATGACGCCGGTGCCGGGCACGAAGCCGTGGCTCAAGGGCGTCGCGAACGTGCGTGGCAACCTGGTGACGATCATCGACATGGCGGAGTATTTCGGCAAGACGCCGGTGTATGCGGACGAGCGTGCGCGCATCCTGGTGATCAATATCCCCGGCCTCAATACCGCGCTCATGGTGCACGAGGTGCTGGGGCTGCGGCACTTTGACGAGGAACTCGAGCGCCAGGACCTGAGCGGGCTCGACGATCCGGTGCTCGCGCATTTGAGCGGGGCGTTCCTGCAGGGGGAGTCGCTGTGGGGCGTGTTTGACATGAAGTCGCTGGCAGACAGCATGACATTTCGGCATGTGGCGGCATGAGCTGCGCGGGCCGCGGCGCCTTGCAGCGACCGCGGTGATTGGACAACGGTGAATCTACGACGCGTCGAGGTAAACGTTTATGGCGAAGAGAAACAAATCCCAGGTTGATCAGCCGTCCGAGGAGTTAATCGACCTTGCCGACGAGCAGGTCGCTGCGGCCGGCGGCGCGGACTTCGTCGACGTCGGGCGCGCCAAGCGCTCGTTCCTGCCGACCAACGTCTCGGCCCTGCTCACCGGACTGCCATTCCTGCTGGTCGGCATGGTGCTATCGATCATCGCGGTGGTGTGGCTGCTCGCGGTCAACGCGCAGCGCTCCGAGCGCGAATCGAAGTACATCGAGCAGTCCTCGCAGCTGCTCATGCTCTCGCAACGCCTGGCCAAGGACGCGCGCGAGGCGGTGCTTGGCCAGCAGATCGCGTTCAAGACCCTCAAGGAGTCGCGCGACCGCTTCGACTCGATCGTGACCAACCTGCGCGACGGCAACGGCCAACTCGGCATTCCGGCGACCGCCGCCGACTCCGCGGCCGGGCGCGCGCTCGCGGGCGTCATGAAACTGTGGGCGCCGAAACCGAACGAGGGTATCCGTGCCCAGGTCGACCAGATCCTGTCGCAGGAAAAGTCGCTGTTCGCGATGCATGACCACGTGCTCGCCATCAACCAGACCAGCCCGCTGCTGCTCGCGGTCTCCGACGAAATCGTGGAGAAGGGCGCCGAGACCGGCATGAAGCAGCAGGACCTGTACGTTGCGAGCCGCCAGGGCATGCTGTCGCAGCGTATCGCCAAGGACGTCAACCTGTTCGCGCAGGGCGGCAACGAGGCGGCGGTGGCCGCCGCGCAGTTCGGCAAGGATGCCAAGCTGTTCCGCCAGACCGAGGCGCAGCTGCGCCGCGTCGCGCCCAAGGCGCTGCAACCCAAGCTCGATGAGGCCGCGGCAATCTTCGCCGAGATCAATGCGCACGTCGAAGGCATCCTCGGCAACGCCGCCGAGCTGTTCGTCTCACAACGCGCGAGCCAGCAGGTGTTCGAGCAATCCGACCCACTGCTCAAGGCCGCGCGCGGACTGGTCGATGCCTACTCCGCCCTGGGCGAGGAGCGCGCCTGGATGCGCAACGCCATCGCGGCCTTGGGTGTGGCCTCCATCGCCTTCCTGCTCTTGCTGGCCCGCAAGCTGGTCGTGGACGCACGCGAACGCGCCCGCATCAGCGCCGAGCAGAACCGCACGACCCAGGACTCGATCCTCAAGCTGCTCGATGAGATGGGTGATCTCGCCGACGGCGACCTCACCATTCAGCCGGAGGTGACCGAGCAGATCACGGGCGCCATCGCGGACTCGATCAATTACGCGGTGCGCGAAATGCGCAACCTCGTCTACCGCATCAAGAACGCCGCGCAACAGGTGGCAGTGGCCTCGGAGCACTCGCGCCAGACGGCCACGGAACTTACCGAGGCCGCCTTGCGTCAGGCCGCACAGATCACCGATGCGACCAGCAAGATGACCAGCATGGCGCGCTCGATGGACGACATGTCGAAGTCGGCCGAGCGCTCCGCGGAGGTCGCGCAGGGTTCGGTGCAGACCGCCAAGCGGGGTGCCCAGGCGGTGCAGGATACGATTCGCGGTATGGATCAGATGCGCGAGCAGATCCAGGAGACCGCCAAGCGCATCAAGCGTCTCGGTGAATCGTCGCAGCAGATCGGTGAAATCGTCGAACTCATCAACGACATTGCCGAGCAGACCAACATCCTGTCGCTCAACGCCGCCATTCAGGCGGCCATGGCGGGCGAGGCGGGCCGCGGCTTCGCGGTGGTGGCAGACGAAGTGCAGCGCCTCGCGGAACGTTCCGCCGAGGCGACCAAGCAGATCTCCGACTTGGTCAAGACCATTCAGGCCGACACCAACGAGGCGGTCGCCTCGATGGAGCAGGCGACCAACGGCGTGGTCGAGGCGACGCGTCTGGCCGATGCCGCCGGTCAGGCGCTCGGCGAGATTCAGTCGGTGTCCGAGCAGCTCTCGAACCTGATCGTCAACATCTCGCGCGACGCCCATCGGCAGTCCGAATCGGCGACCGATATCTCGCAAACGATGACCAAGATCCAGGAGGCCACGACGATCACCTCGACCGGCACCCGCCAGACGGCGGAGTCGATCAGCAAGCTCTCGGATCTGGCGCGCGAACTGCAGGCCTCGGTGGCCGGCTTCAAGCTGCCCGCCTAGGGCCCCGAGGCGACCCGGCGCGTGGTGCGCCGGGCTGGCCGATTAGCGGCTCCATTATGAGCACGAGCATGAAGGTTGATCCCAGCACGCTGGGCTGGGTGAAGACCGAAATCGACGAGACGCTCAAGCAGGCGCGCCTCGAGCTCGAGTCGTTCGCGGAGAACCGCGCCGACAAGACGCGCCTGCGCTTCTGTATCACCCACCTGCACCAGGTGGTGGGCACGCTGCTCATGGTCGAGCTCGACGGGGCCGCGCTGCTCGCGCGCGAGACCGAGGCGCTCGCCGAGGCGATCCTGAACGATCAGGCAGCCGTCGCCCCCGAGGCGCTCGAGATCCTGACGCGCGCCATCCTGACGCTGCCCGATTACCTCGCGCGCCTGCAGTTGGGGCAGGCGGACGTCGTCATCCGCCAGCTACCGCTCCTCAACGAGATGCGCCGCGCGCGCGGCGCGGCCGCGCTGGCGGAGGCCGAGCTGTTCACTCCGGATTTGTCGGTACGCCCGCCGCGCGCCGCGACCGAACACGCCAGACTGGGTGACGAGGAATACCGCGCGCTCGCGCGGCGCCTGCGCCCGGGTCTGCAGACGGCACTGCTGCAGTGGCTGCGCGACACCGCCAACCGCGAGGCCCTCGCCGAGATCGGGCGCCACCTCGAGCAGTTGCAGACGCAGACCCAGCTCGCGCCCGCCGAGCAGCTGTTCTGGGTGGCGGGCGGCCTGGTCGAGGCGCTGCACGACGCCGGCATCGAGCCGAGCGCGGAGCGCAAGAAGTTCTTCGCGCGCATCGACCAGTTCGTCAAGAAGCTGATCGACGGCGCCGATCGCACCGCCCTGCGCAAGGCCGCCGAGCCGGTCGTCAAGGGGATGCTGCTCGAGGTCGGCAAGAGCACTTCAAGCGGCGCGCGTACCAGCCAGCTCAAGCGCGCCTTCGAGCTCGAGCAGCTGCTCGGCCTCGGTAGCGCGGCCCCGGCGCTCGAGAGCGCCGAGCTGCCCACACCCGAGGTGCTGCAGTCGATTGCGCAGGTGCTCGCCAAGGAGCTTGAGCAGGCCCAGGACCTGGTGGCGGCCTACTTCGACAACCAGAACCCGGATGCGAACGCGCTCGTGCCGCTTGGCGACATTCTGCACAAGATGGCGGGCACCCTTGAGATGGTCGGCGTGCCACTGCTCAAGCAACTGGTCGATGAGATCGCCGAGGTCGCCCGTGGGCTGCAGGACGGCCGCATCGTCGAGCGCGAGGCGGCCTCGATGCCGATGGCGCAGGCACTGCTGCTGGTCGAGAACAGCGCGCGCGATGTGGTGCATTCGGCGGGCGGATGGCGCAACCAGATCGAAGCCGGCATCCAGCGCCTGCACGCACTGCTGGCGCCGCAGGCACGGCCGCCCGGCACGGACGGCATCGAGGTCGGTGACGCGCAGCTCTCCGAGGCCGAGTTCCGCCAGCTGCTCGGGGTGGTGTCGGCCGAGGTCGGCGCCAACCTGAGCAAGATCGAGGAAGCGCTCGAGGGGTTTGCCGCCGATACCAGCCGCACCGCGCCGCTCGACGAGGTGTCGGGACTGATCGGGCAGATCCACGGTGCCTTGCAGATCCTCGGCCAGGAGCGCGCCGCACGCCTGCTCGAGGCGACCCGCAAACATGTTGAGGACATCCGCGCCGGGCACGTCGCCGCGTCGAGCACCGTCCTCGACGGCCTCGCCGTCAGCATCGGCACCATCGGCGCGTTCGTCGAGGGTCTGCACAGCGGGCGGCGCAATCTCGATGAACTGCTCGATGCCGCCGAACGCGAGCTGCGCGGCGCCATGCGCGGAGCGCAGAGCGCCGATCCGCAGACACTCGCGGCCGACACCGAACGCGCCTACGGTGCCTGGATCGCCGATCCGACGCCGGCCAATACGCTCGCCGTGCGAGAGGCGGTGCTCGCGCTCGGCGACGCCGCGCACACGCAGGGCCAGGAACGGATAGAACGCATCGCGACCGAGACGGCGCGCGCGCTCGCGCACGTCGCCGACGATCCGGCACAGCTGAGCGCCGAGGCGCGCAGCACACTCGAGCAGTCGCTCAGCGCCCTGGGCGTGCTCAGCAAGCGCGAGCTGGTTCAGCCGGCCCCGCCGCCGCCCGCGCCTGCGCCCAAACCGTCACCGACAGTGGCCCCGGCGGCGCCGAAGGCCACGCCGCGCGCGGAGGTGAGCGAGGAAGATGAAGAGATCAGGCAGATCTTCATCGAGGACGCCAACGACGTGTTCCAGAACATCCGGCGCGAGTTCGCCGTGTGGCGCGCCAACCCCGACAACCAGGCCGCGCTGACCGAGCTGCGCCGCGGCTACCACACCATCAAGGGCAGCGGCCGCATGGTCGGGGCAACCGAGATCGCCGAGTTCGCGTGGGCGATCGAGAACATGCTCAACAAGCGGCGCGACGGCAAGATCCCGATGTCCGACGCGCTGCTCGAGGTGGTCGATCAGTCCCAGGAGGCAATCGCGCAGCTCATCGCCGAGCTCGAGGGCGGTCCGGCGCCGACGGTCGATTACGCGGCGTTGCGCGAGCGCGCGCATGCGCTGGCCAAGGGCGCGACCGAGGCCATGCCGGCGCCCGCACCGGCCGGGACCGTGAGCGCGCCGCCGCCGGCGCCGCTGCCCGGACTGCCGCGGCTCGACGGCGTGTTGCTCGAGATCTTCACCACCGAAGCGCGTGGCCATGTTGCCACGCTGCGTGCCGAGATCGCGGCCTGCCGTGAAGCCGGCGAGGTGCGACTGGTGCCGGATCCGCTGTTCCGCGCCAGCCACACGCTGCTGGGCAACGCGCGCTCGCTCGGTATCACGATGATGGCCGAGACCTGTCTCGAGGCGGAGAAGCTGCTCACCGCGCTGCGCAATCAGCAGGAGCCGCTGCACACCGCGCTGCTCGACCTGCTCGCGCGCCTCGCCGACACGGTCGAGGATCTGATCGCCGTGCTCAACGGCGA
>CAZVUN010000004.1:0-48924 GCA_964629975.1 uncultured Acidiferrobacteraceae bacterium
TCGACGTGAACCGGGCGAATTCCATCGAAAACCGCCTGATCAAGCTGCTGCAGTTCCTCGATGCCAACTACCCGGGCGAGGGCTGGGGCGGGTATCTCGATAGCACCGGGGCGCTGCGCTGGGACCTCATGGCGTTTGCCGGGCACTCGCAGGGCGCCGGCCACGCGGCGATGGTCGGAAGACTTCACCTCGTGCATCGCGTCGCGCTCTTCTCCGGCACCGAGCCCGCGCCGTGGACATTGGAAACGCTCGCCACACCGAGTGATCGCTACTACGGCCTCGTGCACGCGCTCGAGGACCTGTACGCGCCGATCGTCTTGTCGTGGACCAACCTCGGCATTCCCGGAACGCTCACGAATGTGGACATCAATGCCCCGCCCTACGGCGGCTCGCACCGCTTGCTGACGCAGGTGGTGCCAAGCGGCACGACGCCGGCCGGCGCGCCCAACTATCACGGCTCGGTGGTGAACGACCAGCACACGCCGCTCGAAGCCGATGGCCGGACGCCGGTCCTGCGCGCCACGTGGGTGACGATGATCGGGCCTTGATCGGATACGCGTAGAAGCCGGCCGAGAAATGCGCGACGGGATCGGACGCGCGCGCAGGCCGAATTCAGCGGCTCTGAAACGTCGGCAACCCGATGTCCCAGCGAATGGCGATGAGGCGCGCGGCGAAGATGAGCACGCCGGCCGCGATGGCGGCGACGCCCGGCTCCGCACCGTAGCCGATAGCGAGGATCAGCAGCAGCGCGCCGAGCCAGGCGACGGTCGCATACAAGGTGCCGCGAAACACGAGCGGCTCCTCGTTGCACAGCACATCGCGCAGCACCCCGCCCATGACCCCGGTGATCACGCCCATGAAGCTCGCCACCAGCCACGGCATGTTGACCGCCAGCGCCACGTTGGTCCCGGCGACCGTGAACAGCGCGAGCCCGGCCGCGTCCGGGATCAGGAACAGGTTCGGCGGCAACCTTACCCAACGCGCCGCGAAGAAGGTCGCGAGCCCGGCGCCGAGCGTGACCAGCAGGTAGGTCTGGTCCGTCACCCAGAACACCGGGCAGTCGAGCAGCAGATCGCGCAGCGAGCCGCCGCCGAGCGCGGCGGCAAATGCAATCAGCAGCATGCCGAACAGGTCGAAGCGCTTCTTGCCCGCCTCCAGCACGCCGGCGGCGGCCGACACCGCCACGGCGAGTTGCGTGATCCAGTAGGTTGCGGTGCTCACATCCAAGCCCCTGTGTCCGTGCCGTGCGCTTACCGAAGCATCCGTCGCTGACGGGAAGCTTTACCTCAACTGCAACGCCGGCATCAACAACAACCTCGGGCAGGAGTCCTGCGACGTTACTGCCCAAGGCGGCCAGGAACCGGGGCGTCCCCTCACCCGGCGGCGCGGGCAACGACCCGGGGGTCTACTGCGGATAGGGCGGCAGGCTCGTCAGGCGCGTGTCCTCCACGCCGCCGCCGAGCGTGAAGTGATAGAGGCTCTGGTAGCGGCGGTCGCGCAGCCGCAGCAGGTCGTGGACCGCGTCGTCGAAAAAACAGCCGATGCCGGTGGCCTGGATGCCGCTGGCCCCGGCCTCCAGATAGAGCAGCTGGCCGATTGCGCCGCACTCCCAGTAAAGCCGCCGATAGAACCAGGGGCCATACGCCTCGAGCGCCGGCTCGAATTCGGCCAGCATGCCCACCGCGAACACGCCATCGGCGGCGATCGACTGGTGACAGCTCACGGTGCCGGCAAGATTGCGGCAATCGCCAGCGGCCAGGCGATACAAGGGAAGGCCCGCGGGACAGGCATCCGGGCGGGTCCAATCGAACTCCCGGGCAAAGGCCGCGCGCAGATCGGCATGCTTCGCCGGATCGCGCTCCAGGAGATACAGCCCCGGCGCGACATCCCGGACCCGGTGGACGAACAGCAGCAGATGAACCGTCGGCGGCCACGGCAGCGCATTGAAGGGAAAGCGATTGCTGCCCGGCAGGCAGCGTTGCAGGATCGAAAAGAACCTGTCGCGCGACAGGCCGGTGTGGCCATCCATGGCCACGGCGCTGCGGCGCCGGTGAATCAGGCGCCGCAGGAGAACCGATTCATCGATGCCATGCGCCTCGACCGGCGCCGGCGTCGTTGGCGCGACGCAAGGCGCGACGGCGTCGGGCTTGCGCGTGGCTTCCTCCACCTCGTCAATGGCCGGCCAGGGACGATGCGAAGGGCTCAGGGTGTTCGGCGTGCCATGCCACTGCCCGCGCGCCACCGCGGCGATCGCCGCGCGCGGGAGCCCACGCGCAGCGCGCAGTGCCGTCTGTGAATGGACGGCGAGCAGGCACTCCGGTCGCTCGGCTTCCGGGCCGTGCGCCTGCGCCAGGCCGAGCAGCTCGGCGATGGCCGAATCGCCAACATCCTCCAGCAGCGATGCCTTCCAACCGAGCGCGGCGGCGGCAAAGGCAATCGCGGCGATGGCATGCCCGGTGTCGTGCTGGCAGTAACGGAACGCGCGGCTGCCGTACTTCCATGCCTCGCGCCAGTAGATGGACGACAACCCGACGATCAGCGTGTGCGGCGGCAGGTCGGCAACCAGATCGCGCCAGGCATCGAGCGAAAAGCGCGTGCGCACCTCGAGCGCATGAAGCGGCGGCGTGTAGTGGCAGACGGCGGGTGTGTCGAGCAGGCCCGGCAGCGGGCCGCTGATCACATAACCCTCGGTCGGATGGAGATTGCCGCTCGAGGGGTTGACGCGCAGCGCCCAGCGGCTGCTGCCCGCCTGCTTCCACGCGGACAGCGCGAGGCTGTCATACAGCAGCCGCGAGACCGAGGCACGCCCGAGCGCGGCGGGCGCAACCCGCTGCTCGAGCAGCGACAGGTCGTACGCGGGGCCATCGGCGTCGGGAAAGCGCGCGAGCGGCAGGACCTCGCTGCCGGCGTAGCGCCGGAACGGATCGGGCTGCGTGGCCCAGTCGAGCATGCCCGGCCCCGGCGCGTAGGCATGGAAATGATGCTTGCTGGCGTCGTGGTAGGCGATGACGTTTCGCAGGCGCTCGGACATCACGGCGGATTGTACCGATGCCTGGCGGGCGCGACGCGCGCGGCGGCGGCGAAGCCGTTGCCTGCCGGCCTGCGCGCCGTCGGCGCAGCGCCCCGCCGGCAGCGCCGGGCTACTCGTCCTTGGCGACGGACTTGCCCTGGGCCGCGGAGTGGTCCGCACTCGCGCCGTGCTGTGCCGCGCTCTTCTCGAGCTTGCGCTGGCGTTTCTCTTCCATCTTTTTCTTCTTTTGCAGTTCCTTCTGGCGCTTCGCAAACTGATAGTTGGGTTTTGCCACCGATGCGCCCTCCTCGAGTGTAGTGGTCCCGAATTATGTCAGGCATTGCGGCAAATGTCCGAAGGTCCGCGCGCCCGTGCGCCAATGGCGCCGGCGCGCCGCGGCGGCGCCTGCGGACGGCCTCGGCGTTTACGAAACATTTAGGGTTCCGTGAGCCAAGATTTAACAACGCGCCTTGGCGCGCCCGCGTACGCTCCTCCTCGAACCAACCAGCCCTTTCCGAGGAGGACAACCATGAAGAAGACCGCCCTGGGGTACACCGTGTTGCTAGCAGCGAGCGCGTTTTCGTTCACCGCCGGCGCCACCGAAACGGTGGCGGCGCAGCAGACGGTCGAGCGCGGCCGCTACCTGACCGTGGCCGGCGGCTGCAACGACTGCCATACGCCCGGCTACCCCGAGTCCGCCGGCAAGGTCCCGGCCGAGCAGCTGCTGCGCGGCAGTTCCGTCGGCTTTCAAGGTCCGTGGGGCACGAGCTACCCGGCGAACCTGCGCCTCTACGTGCGGACCATGACCGAGGCCCAGTGGCTCGCGCGCGTGCGCCAGCCGATGCGCCCGCCGATGCCGTGGTTCAACCTGCGCGACATGAACGACGCCGACCTGATCGCCATGTACCGCTACATCCGCGCGCTCGGGCCGGCGGGCGAACCCGCGCCGCCCGCCGCCGCCCCTGGCGTGGCGGTGACCACGCCCTATATCGAGTTCGTGCCGAAGAACCTGCCGAAGCAGGCAAGTGCGGCGCGCTGACGTGCCGGCAACCGGAACACACTCCCCCTTCCGGCTGGTGACTGCCATGCACACCACACAAACCAGGATCGCGGCGCCGGCACCGGCCGCCAACCACGTGCCCGCGCACACAGACAGCACCTGCGCCCGCCGCGGCGACGGGGCGCCACGACCCGATCTGCATCTGTTCGTGCACAAGGGCCTGCGCGCTTTTCTCTCCGACACGCTGAACCGCTGCGGGCGCAGGGACGCGAGTGACGAGAGCGACGTGGCCGAGACGCTCGCGCAGGTGCGCGCACTGGTGGAGCTCTGCCGCGCGCATCTCAACAAGGAAGAGGACTCCCGGCACCGCGCCATCGAGGCGCGCCGCCCGCGGGCCGCGCGCCAGACGATCGATGCGTGCGCCGGGCACATGCATGTCGAGGAGACCGCGAACGACGCGGTGCTGCGGGCGACGCACAGCGACGAGGAGCTGCTCGCGCTGCAGAAGCAGCCCGCGGGCTCGATCCCGCCGGCCGAGATGCAGCGGTTTCCCCGCTGGATGGTCCCGGCGATGGCGCCGGCCGGGCGCGCGCGGCTGCTCGGCGACATCCGGCAGCACGCCCCGGGTGAGGTCGTCGCCATGACCCTGATGGGAGTCAAGCCCCATCTCACCGAGCGCGGCTGGAACAAGCTGACGGCGGCGCGCGCCCGAATGTCCCCGACGGAGAGACCCCGATGAACAGCAACCAGACCTCCTCGGCCGCGACGCCGCAGCGCGTGCGCTGGCTCGAAACCATGATGCTGATCCGCGCCTACGAGGAGCAGCTCATCGCGCTGCAGGAGCACGGCGCCCCCGGCAGCTGCACCAGCGTCGGCCAGGAGGCCGCCGCCGTCGGCGTGGTCAGCGTGCTCGAGGCGCGCGATCGCATCCTTACCAACCACCGCAGTGCCGCGCATCTGATCGCGCGCGGCGCCGACCCGCGCCGGATGCTGGCCGAGGTGCTGGGGCGCGTGGACGGCTATTGCGCCGGGCGCAGCGGCACGCTGCACATCGCCGCGAAGGAGCTCGGCGTGGTGCTCACCTCCACCATTGTGGGCGGGGAGCTGTCCATGGCGCCGGGGGTGGCGCTGGCGCAGAAGCTCGGCCAGGGCGAGCCGGGCGCGATCACCGCGGTGTTCTTCGGCGACGGCGCGGCCTGCGAGGGCATCCTGCACGAGTCGCTCAATCTCGCGGTGCAGTGGCAGCTGCCGGTGCTGTTCGTGTGCGAGAACAACCAGTGGCAGGCCTATGTGCACCGGCGCGAGACCATGGCCGACGACGCCATCGCCGCGTGGGCGGGCGGCCACGGGCTGCCGGTGCAGCGCGTCGACGGCAATGACGTCGAGGCGGTGCACGCGGCGGCGCGGCAGGCCGTGTCGGCGATTCGCACGCAGGGTACGCCGCAGTTCCTCGAGCTCCTCACCTACCGGCAGCGCGGCCACTTCGAACCGGACGACCAGTCCTATGTCGATGCCGGTGAGCTGGCGCACTGGCGCGCTCGGGACCCGATCGACAACCTGCGCGACCGGCTGCTGGCAAGTGGCGCGCTTTACATCGACGCGGTGCACGCCATGGAGCAGCGGGTGCGCGCGCGCATCGAGGCGGCGGTCGGCTTCGCGCAGGCAAGCCCGTGGCCGGCGCCGGAACAACTGACCGAACACGTCTACGCGTGATCTCACGAGGAGGCCTTGCCATGACCCGCATGACCGTCGCCCAGGCGATTCACAGCGCACTGCGCGAGGAGCTGCAGCGCGATGCGACCACGATACTCCTGGGTGAAGGTGTCGCGACCAAGCGCCGCGACCTGGTGCAGGACTTTGGCGCTGCCCGCGTGCGCAATACGCCGCTCGCCGAGGCCGTCATCGCCGGTACCGCGGTCGGTGCCGCCGCGAGCGGCCTGCGGCCGGTGATCGACCTGCTGTTCGCGCCGTTCCTCACCTATGCCATGGATGCGCTGGTCAACAGCGCCGGCAAGCTCCGCTACCTCTCGGGCGGGCAGTTCAGCTTCCCGATGGTGGCGATGAGCATGACCGGCGCCGGCTGGACGGTGGGCGCGCAGCACAACCACAACCTCGAGGCGATGTTCGTGCATGCCCCGGGCCTCAAGGTGGTGATGCCCGCGACCCCGGCCGACTTCAAGGGCCTCCTGAAGAGCGCCATCCGCGACGACAATGCGGTGCTGTTCTTCACCGATCTCGCGCTCCTGCATGAGCAGGGGGAAGTGCCGGCGGACCCGGAGTACCTCGTGCCGCTCGGTGAGGCGGTGGTGCGCCAGGCCGGCAGTGACGTGACGCTGGTGAGCTACGCCAAGACCGTGGATGTGTGCAGCAAGGCCGCGGCGCAACTCGCGGCGCGCGGCATCTCGGCCGAGGTGATCGACCTGCGTAGCCTCAAGCCGCTCGATGAAATCACCGTGCTCGATTCCGTGCGCAAGACCGGGCGGCTCGTTGTCGTCACCGAGGCGAGCGGCCTGTGCGGGGTGGCGGCCGAGATCGCGGCACTCGCCGCGACCCGTGCCTTCGACGCGCTGCGCGCGCCAATCGTGCGACTCACTGGACCGGATGCACCGAGTGCATCATCGTGGGTGCTGGAGCAGGCCGGCGTGCCGCCGGTGCAGGCCGTGGTTGCGGCGGCCGTGCAGCTTGCAAGCGGCACGCACCCGGAATCGAAGGTCGCCTAGGGCTGCCACGCAGTGCAGTGTGCATGCGGTCGTTGCGCGGGTGCGCAACGACCGGCACGCAACGCGCCGGCGTCGCCGCGGCAGGCCCCTGCCCGGGCCGGCGCAGCCGACCGGGGCGGTCACTTGCGCCGGTAGAGCCATAGCGTCACCGGCGCCAGCAACGCCGTGAGCAGTGCCGGCGTGAGCAGCGCGAGCCCGATCTGCGCCCAGGTCACGCCGCCGTTCATGAGGCCGCGCATGGCGGTGGTCATCAGCGACACCGGGTTGACGTCCACGAAGGCGCGCAGCCAGCCTGGCATGGTGCCGGGATCGACCATGATGTTGGAGGCGAACACCAGCGGCATGATGCCGGTGAAGGCCATGGTCATCACGGTGTTGGGCGTGCGCATCACGAGCCCCAGCACCAGGAACACCCAGCCCACGCCGAAACCGATCACCAGCAGCAAGACGAGCGCGGCCAGCACGCCGAGCGGCCCGGCCCCCGGCCGGTAACCGAGCGCCATGCCGATGGCAAGGATGATGAGCGAGGCAATCAGATGGCGCAGCACGTCGCCGACCATCAGTCCCGCAAATGGCGCGAGCGACCAGATCGGCAGCGAGCGGAAGCGATCGAACAGACCCTTGCCGAGGTCGGTGCTGAGCCCCATGCCCGAATACACCGAATTGAACACCACGGTCTGCACCAGGATGCCGGGCACGAAGAACTGCACGTACGATTCGGTCGATCCCGCCAGTGCGCCACCGAACACGAACGTGAACAGCATCGTGAACATGAGCGGCGTCATCACCAGATCGAACATCTGTTCGGGCACGTGCTTGAACTTGAGCACGGCGCGCCAGCCAAACGCCAGCGCGTTCGAAAGCGCACCGGGCTCAGCGGGGCGTTGCACTGCGAGGACGGTGGCGGTGACGTCGGATTTCATGGCGGGGCTCCCATGGGGGGCGCGGTCTCGGCGCCGTGGCCGGTCAGCGCGAAGAACACTTCATCGAGGCTCGGCGCGGCCATCGAGAAGCCTTCGATCGAAATGCCGGCCGCGGTCAGCGCCGTGAGCGCCGCGTTGGCTTGCTGCGGCGAGTTCGCCTTGATCGACAGCGCGGCGCCCTCCACGTTGCGCTGCGCCTCGCCGCCCAGATGCCGCTCGAGCAGGCGCGCGGCGGCATCGATGCGGGCCGGGTCGGTGAGCGTCACGTGCAGGAACCCCGAGCCGGTGGCCGCCTTCAGCTCGCGGCTCGTGCCCTCGGCGATCTTGCGGCCGTGGTCGATCACCGCGATGCGCGCCGCCAGCTGGTCGGCCTCTTCCAGATACTGGGTCGTCAGCAGGATGGTCACGCCCTCGGCCGCGAGCGCGCGGATCATGTGCCACACGCTCTGGCGCGCGTTGGGGTCGAGGCCGGTGGTCGGCTCGTCGAGAAACAGGATCGCGGGCGTCACCACCAGCGACGCCGCGATGTCGAGCTTGCGGCGCATGCCGCCCGAGTAGTCCTTCACCTGGCGGCGCGCCGCATCGGTGAGCTCGAAGGCCGCGAGCAGCTGGTCGGCGCGCGCCCCCGCGCGGGCGCGAAACCCCCAGAGCCTGGCGAGCAGCATCAGGTTCTCGCGCCCGGTCAGGTCCTCGTCGAGCGAGGCGAACTGGCCGGTGAGCGAGATGGCCTTGCGCACTTCGTGGGGCGCGCTGAGCAGATCGTGGCCCATGAGCTGCGCCGTGCCGGCGTCCGGCTTCAGCAGCGTGGCGAGCATGCGCAGCAGCGTGGTCTTGCCGGCGCCGTTCGGGCCGAGGATGCCAAAGATCGTCCCGCGCGGCACCTCGAGGTCGATGCCGTCCACCGCGCGCAGCGGGCCGAATGATTTCGCGAGTCCGCGCGCGGTGATGGCGGATGCGGCTGGAGGAATCGTGGCGTGCATCGTCGCAATGGGGGGAGGAAGGGGAGTCGGGGATTATAAGCCTCGTGTTGCCCGAAGCGGCGCGGGGCCGCCCCGGATTCAGGACTTCGCGGGGCGCGCCGCCGCGCTAGCGGCCGGGCACGTCGGTGAGCTGCAGCGGCCGGCCGACATTCAGGCGAAAGCGCCCGCGCCCGGTCTTCTCGATGGCGAGAAACGGGCAGCGCTCGGCCAGCCGGCGTTGCAGCAGGATCAGGCGCGCCTCGAGGTTGTCGCTGATGTCGGGCAGGCGCAGCGAGGCGTCGAGGCGCAGCTCGCGGTTGCTGAACTCGCTGCGCCCGGACTCGACATGATCGCGCAGCAGCTTCCAGATGATGGCGCCCGCCACCCCCTTGATGAGGTAGTCGTTGTCGATGAACACGCTGTGGTCGGCAGCGAAGTGCTTGACCGTCACCGGCGCGCCGCTGACCGCCGCGACCGGTGGGGCGGTGGCCGCGCCCTCCTCGTGCTGCTCGGCGGCGTGCGCTAGCAGCTCCATGGAAAGCGCCAGCTGCCCGGCCAGCACCACCAGCGCATCCTCGTCCTCGAAGGTGAAGCGCAGCTCCTGCGGGCTCTCGACGTACAGTACGCCGAGCAGTCGCGGCCCGAGCAGCAACGGCACCGCGAGCTGGCTGTTCGACTCCGGCAGCCCCGGGACCGGAATCGCGGTTTCGAGCACATCGCCAATGGCGCTTCTCTCGAAACCCTCGCGCATGGCGCGGCTGTAGAGATACTCGCGCGCGGCGTAACCGATGCGGATCGGCGTGCGCTCGCGCGCCGCCACACCAATGATGCCCTCGCCCATGCCGATCTCGGAACCCACGCCGGACTCGGCATAACCGCGCGTCGCCACCGTGTAGAGCCGCGCGCCCGCTACATCGTGCACCAGCAGCATGGCGTGGCGGATGTCGCAGTGCTGTTCCAGTCCGGCGAGCGTGGCGTCGAACAGGTGCGCGAGGTCACCGCACGCGGTGAGCCCGGCGAGGCAGGCGCGCAGCCCGGCCAGCAGGTGCGCGGGCGGTGACACGACGCCGGACGCGTCGCCGAAGACGCACTCCACGTGCCGCACGCGGTACACGTCCGAACCGAGCAGGCGAAACACCTTGCTCATGCCGGTGTGCGAGGCGATGCCGGCGAGCTTGGCCTTCATGTTCTCGAACAGCGGGCCCTCGGTCTCGGTGCGCAGGTACTCGAGCTGCAGGCGGTAGTGGGCGGCGTTGAGCGGATCGACCACCTACACCGTGGCGCGCGGGTTGGCGAGGATGTTCTTGCGGGTGGTGTTGAAGAACTGATACGACAGCGCGACGTGCCCCTCGTCGACGTAATGCACCTGCGAGAGGTAGGCGACGTTCGGCGTGCCATCGGCCGCGCAGGTGGCGATCACCGCCGGCACCGCGCCCTCCAGACAACGGCGAATCTGCCCGAGTGGCACGCTCATGGCCTCGCCCCCAGGCGCTGGCCGGCATTCGGCCCCGGCGTTTGCAGAAAGGCCGCGTTCGGCGTGAAGCGCACCGCGACCGCCTCATCGTCGATCGCCGAGACCATGGCGCTTGCGAACGGCTCGCGGCAGCCGAGCTGCTTGATCTGCGCGACGAAGCTCGCGGCGTAGGCCTCGATTGCGGCGCGGTCGCCGGGCTCGAGCGCCACGATCGCGGCCGATGCGCCCTTCAGCTGGATGGTCTGGTGCGTGGTGGGCAGCGTGAACACCGCGGCAATGCCGCCACCGGCGCGCAGGTCGCGCAGCAGCTGCCCGGCGCGCGGCAGCGACAGGAACAGCGTCACCGTGCGCCGGTCGGGCGCGACCCGGCAGCCGATGGCGCGCGTGAGCGAGGGCACGTGCCCGGCGCTGCACGAGGCCACGTTGATCGAAACACCGCGCTGGATGAAGGCGGCGTGCGCCTCATCGAGCACGAACGCGTCGGCGGTTCCTCGGGTCATCGACAGGTCGGGCAGCCCTCGCGTGCGGGGGGAGGTGACGGACCCCACGGGTTGTTCTGGTTCGGACGTTGCCGCGGGGTGGGCACGGGCGCCAGATTAGTCACCCCGCGCCAGCGTTGCAAACAGCCGTCGCGCGCTGCCGCCGCGGCAGGCAAAAAGGGCCGGCGCCCCCGTTGCCGGACGCCGGCCCTGCCCTTCAAACCACCAGGCGAATCTGCAGGCGCCCGGTGGTGTCAGGCCTTCTTGTACACCTCGGCACCTTGCTGCACGAACTCCACGGCCTTCGCCTCCATGCCCTTCTTGAGCGCGTCCTGCGCCGAAACGCCTTGGGCGTTCGCGTAGTCGCGCACCTCCTGCGTGATCTTCATGGAACAGAAGTGCGGGCCGCACATGGAGCAGAAGTGCGCGAGCTTGGCGCCTTCCTGCGGGAGCGTCTCGTCGTGGAATTCCTGCGCCTTCTCCGGATCGAGGCCGAGGTTGAACTGATCCTTCCAGCGAAACTCGAAGCGCGCCTTGGACAGCGCGTTGTCTCTGAGCTGCGCGCCGGGGTGGCCCTTGGCAAGGTCGGCGGCGTGCGCGGCAATCTTGTAGGTGATGATGCCTTCGCGCACGTCCTGCTTGTTCGGCAGGCCGAGATGTTCCTTCGGCGTCACGTAGCAGAGCATCGCCGTGCCGTACCAGCCGATGTTGGCGGCGCCGATGCCGGAGGTGATGTGGTCGTAGCCCGGCGCGATGTCGGTGACGAGCGGCCCGAGCGTGTAGAACGGCGCCTCGAAGCAGTCCTTGAGCTCCTTGTCCACGTTCTCCTTCACGAGCTGCAGCGGGATGTGGCCCGGGCCTTCGATCATCACCTGCACGTCGTGCTTCCAGGCGATTCTCGTCAATTCGCCGAGTGTCTCCAGCTCGGCAAACTGCGCGCGGTCGTTGGCGTCGGCGATCGAACCGGGGCGCAGGCCGTCGCCGAGCGAGAAGGCGACGTCGTAGGCCTTCATGATCTCGCAGATCTCCTCGAAGTGCGTGTAGAGGAAACTCTCCCGGTGATGCGCGAGACACCACTTGGCCATGATCGAGCCGCCGCGCGAGACGATGCCGGTGACGCGCTCGGTGGTGAGCGGGATGTAGGCGAGCCGCACGCCGGCGTGGATGGTGAAGTAGTCGACACCCTGCTCGGCCTGCTCGATGAGCGTGTCGCGGTAGAGCTCCCAGGTGAGCTCCTCGGCACGGCCGTCAACCTTCTCGAGCGCCTGGTAGATCGGCACGGTGCCGACCGGCACCGGGCAGTTCCTTATGATCCACTCGCGCGTCTCGTGGATGTTCTTGCCGGTGGAGAGGTCCATGAGCGTGTCGCCGCCCCAGCGCACCGACCACACCATCTTCTCGACCTCCTCCTCGATCGAGGAGGTCACGGCGGAATTGCCGATGTTGGTGTTGATCTTCACCAGGAAGTTGCGGCCGATGATCATCGGCTCGGATTCCGGATGGTTGATGTTGGCCGGGATGATGGCGCGGCCGCGCGCGACCTCGCTGCGCACGAACTCGGGCGTGATCTCCTCCGGGATGCTGGCGCCCCAGCTCATACCGGGGTGCTGACGCAGCAGTCTGGCGTAGCGCGGGTCGCGGCGGATTTCATCGAGCCGCAGGGTCTCGCGGATGGCGACGTATTCCATCTCCGGCGTGACGATGCCACGGCGGGCGTAGTGCATCTGCGAGACATTGGCACCGGGCCGGGCGCGGCGCGGCGGGCGAATATGCTCGAAGCGCAGGCTGGCGAGCTTCGGGTCGCGCGCGCGCGCGACCGTACTCGGAACTCGGGCCCGCGAGCTGCTCGGTGTCGTTGCGCTCGGCGATCCAGCGCGCGCGCAGCGGCGCGAGCCCGGCGCGCAGATCGATCGTCGCGTTAGGGTCGGTGTACGGACCGGAGGTGTCGTACACGGTAATGGGCGGGTTGTCCTCCGCGCCCTGACTCGTCGCCGTGGGCGTGAGCGTGATCTCGCGCATGCCGACCTTGAGGTCGGGGCGGCTGCCCGGCACGAAGATCTTGCGCGAGTTGGGGAACGGGCGCGTGGCGTCGTCCGGCAACGCGGCGGTCTTGTTCAGGAACTCCTTGGGAATGGCGCTCATCAGGTACTCCTCCGCCGCAGCAGGCGGGCGGGTTTGGCGGGCGGAAGGGAGCGCAGACCGACGGTGGGCCAGCCTTCCCTACGCCGGGATCAACCGGATCAGGTTCGAAGGGTGTTTCTCAGCCGGCCCCGGGCCGGCACCCCTAGCTGTTCGACGGCTCAAGCTAATGGATTCATACCGGCAATGCAACCATAAGGGCATGTTGGGGCGGCCATGAAAGCGCCTTGCTTGCCTGCCCCCGGGCGAATCCTTACGCTAGGCGTCCCCGAGGCCCATTCGCTACCCTGCCAATGACGCTCAATCTCGAAGTCGCCCGACGCAACATGGTGCTGCAGCAGGTGCGCCCGTGGGAGGTCTTCGACCAGCGCGTGCTCGATCTCATCGCGCGCGCGCCGCGCGAGGACTACGTGCCCGCCGGGATGCGCAACCTGGCGTACGTGGACATGAACATTCCGATCGGCGGCGGACAGGTGATGATGGCGCCGAAGCTCGAGGCGCGGCTGCTGCAGGAGCTCGAGATCCAGCCGACCGACAAGATCCTCGAGGTCGGCACCGGCACCGGCTATCTCACCTCGTTGCTTGCCGCCCTCGGCAGCCACGTGTACAGCGTCGACATCAACCCCGAGTTCACGCGCGCGGCCGGCCAGCGCCTGGCCGCCCACGGCATCCGGAACGTCACGCTCGAGACCGGCGACGCCGCCAACGGCTGGGACAGGCACGCGCCGTACGACGTGATCCTCATCACCGGCTCGCTGCCGAGCATTCCGCAGGCCTTTCGCCAGCAGCTCGCGCCCGGCGGGCGGCTGGCCGCCATCGTCGGCGATTCCCCGGTGATGGAGGCCGTGATCGTGCGCCGGCTGGACGCGGAGAACTTCAGCGAGACCGCAGTGTTCGAAACCGACCTGCCGCGGCTCGCCAACGTCCGGGAGCCGGCGAAGTTTGTTTTCTAGCCGCCGCATTCCGAGGCGCGAGCCGTTTCCCGGACGGCGGCAGGCGCACGCCAGGGACAGCGGGTTGACTGCCGCCAGGTGCACCCGGCGACGAATGAGCGACCCGCCGGGGCGCGGGGCGCTCGGGGTGGCGCGGCGATGATCCGCCAGCTGAGCGCGCGCGAGTTGAGCGAAAAGCTCGCCACTGCAACCCGGCCGATCGTGCTCGATGTCCGTGAACCGTGGGAGTTGCAGGTGTGCCAGCTCGCCGGCAGCATCAATATCCCGATGGGCCAGATCCCGGCGCGCGCGGCGGAGCTGCCGAAGGACGCCGAGATCGTGGTGCTGTGCCATCACGGTGTGCGCTCGCAGCACGTGGCGCTGTTCCTGCAGGCGCAGGGCTTCACCAATCTCTACAATCTGCGCGGTGGCATCGCGGCCTGGTCGCGCGATGTCGACCCGAAGATGCCGACCTACTGACGTGCCCGGCGCACCCTTGATCGGCCGCGCGCCGCGCTACCGGGACGGCGCGTGAATCCACCGTTCTTCGCCACCCCGCAGGAGACCGAGGGCGCCTTCTACCGCGCGTTCAGCCAGCGTGATCTCGCCGGCATGATGGCGGTGTGGGCCGAGGAGGACGACATCGTGTGCGTACATCCCGGCGGGCGCACCGTGATCGGCAGGGAGGCGATCCGCGCGAGCTGGGAGGAGATCTTCCGCAACGCACCGGACATGCAGTTCGTGGTCGCGGAGAAGCAGCGCTCGCACGGCGAAACGCTGGCGGTGCACGTGGTGCACGAGCACATCCGCGCGAGCGGCCAGCTCGCGCGCCCGATCCTCGCGACCAACGTCTATCGCCGCACCGCGGGCGGCTGGCGCATGGTGCTGCACCACGCCTCGCCGGACAGCACCGAGGTCCCGCCGCCCGCCGAGCCTCAGACGCTGCACTGAGCGCGACTCAGGCGCGCGGCAGCCACTGGCCGATCAGTTCGAGCGTGTGCGCGAGCGCGCCGCGGTTTTCCTCCACCAGCCTGCGCCCGGCCGCACCGGCCTGCGCGCGCCGCGCCGGATCGGCGAGATAGCCGGCCAGCGCGGCGGCAAGCTCCCCGGCACGCGCGATCTGCGTACCGGCGCCGCGTTCGAGCGCGAGCGCGGCGATCTCCGCGAAGTTGAACATGTGCGGGCCGAACACCACCGGCTTGCCGACCGCCGAGGCCTCGAGCAGGTTGTGCCCGCCGGTCGCGACCAGGCTGCCGCCGACGAAGGCGCAGTCGCACGCGGCGTAGAACAGCTGCAGCTCACCCATCGTGTCGCCGAGCACCACCTCCACGCCCGCTTCGATCGGGCCGCTGTGGGCACTGCGCCGCACGGTGTTGAAGCCGGCGCGCTCACACAGGCGCGCCACGGCCGCGAACCGTTCCGGGTGACGCGGCACCAGCACCAGCAGCAGGTCCGGGAACTGGCGCCTGAGTTCGGCGTGCGCCGCGAGCACGAGCTCGTCTTCGCCCTCGTGCGTGCTGGCGGCGATCCACACCGGCCGGCGCGCGCCCCACTCGCGGCGCAGCGCCGCGCCCTGTGCCTCGAGCCCCTCCGGCAGGCGCAGCTCGAACTTCATGCTGCCGGTGACGTGCACCGCCTCCGGGGCCGCGCCGAGCGCGCGCAGGCGCTGCGCTTCGGTCTGGGTCTGCACCGCGAAGGCGCGCACCGCGCGCAGTGTCGCGCGCGTCAAGCCCGCGACGCGCTGGTAGCCGCGCATCGAGCGTTCCGACAGGCGCACGTTGGCCACCACGATCGGCACGCCGCGCGCCTGACAGGCATGGAACAGGTTCGGCCACAGCTCGGTTTCCATGATGATCGCGATCGCCGGGTGCGCGCGCGCGAGGAAGCGCCGCACCGCCGAGGGGTAGTCGTAGGGCACGTAGCAGTGCGCGACGCGTTCTCCGAACAGTGCCTTGACCGTCGCCGACCCAGTCGGGGTCATCGTAGTAATCAGCACGCGGTGCTCGGGGTAGCGTTCGCTGAGCGCCCGGACGAGCGGCGCGGCGGCGCGCGTCTCCCCGACCGACACCGCATGCACCCACAGGACGCGCGCATCCGGCAGATGCTCGATGAAGCCGAAGCGCTCGGGGATGCGCCGCCAGTAGGCGCGGTTCCGGAAACCGCGCCACAGCAGGCGCAGGAACAGCAGCGGGAACAGCAGGCGCAGCAGCCAGGTGTAGAGCGCGCGCACTACCACAATCCCAGGTGCGCGAGCGCGGCTTCCACGTCGGCGACACTCGGGCTCCTGCCGATGCCGCCGAGATTGAGCGCGCGCGAGGCGTCGCCGAATACGCCCGTCAGTGCCGGGTCAGTGGCGGTGTAGAGCGCGGCGGTCGGTCGTCCCAGGGCGACCGCCAGATGCACGAGCCCGGTATCGACCCCGACCACCGCGCGCGCCCGGGCGAGCACGGCCGCGAGCGTGCGCAAGCCAAGCCGTGGCAGCACCACGGCGCCCGCCACGGCGCCGCCGATGCGCCGCGCGCGCGCAAGCTCCGCGTCGTTGCCCCACGGCAGGACCGTGCGCAGGCCGGCGCGCGCGAAGCGCGACGCGAGACTCACCCAGTTCGGCTCCGGCCAGAGCTTGTCGTCGCGGCTGGTGGCGTGCAGACAGACGACGAAGGACTCCGGCAGCGCGAACGGCAGCGGCTCGGTCGGCGCACGGATCCCGTAGTCGGGCGCGGTGGCGGGCAGCGGATAGCCGAGCGCCTGCGCCGCGAGCTCGCGATTGCGTACCACCGCATGGCGCCCGCGCGCCACCGCCAACCCCTGATCGTAGAAGCGCGCGGCCAGCCCCTCGCGCGCCGACTGCGCATCCATCCCGTATTTCGGCCCGCGCGCCAGGCGCGCGATGAGCGCGCTCTTGACCAGTCCCTGCGTGTCGAGCACGGCGTCGTACTCATGCGCCTGCAGCGTGCGCTTGAACTCGCCCATTGCCGACCACGTTCCCGGCCCGAGCAGCGCCTTGCGCCAGGCGCGCGTGGCCACCGGGATCACGGTATTGACGTGCGGGTGCAGGCGGGGCACATCGGCGAAGCTGTCCTCCGCCACCCAATCGATCACCGCGTCCGCGTGCCGAGCGCGAATATCGGCCACCACCGGCAGGTTGTGCACCACATCGCCGAGCGAGGAGGTCTTGATGAGCAGGATGCGCACGAACGCTTCGGCCTCGGTCAGTCCGATCGGTCCTCGCGGCGGGGCACGACCGGGGTCGTGGCCATCACCGCGAGCATACCGGCCAGGAGCATGAACTGCTTGAACATGTGATCGCGCAGGGTGCTGTCGATGAGCATGCGAACGGCGAAGCCCGCCAGCAGGGCAAGGAGCAGGAGCGCTACCCCATTGCCGCTTTGCCGGTAGGCGCGCAATGCCGAGACCGCGAGGGCCGCGAGCATGCCGATCCACAGCAGCACCGCCAGGATCCCGCCCTGCAAGGCGAGATCGAGCAGGCCGCTGTGGGAGTGATTGCCGCTCGGCTCGCCGTACTTGCGCTGCAGTCCCCGGCCGAAGGCACCGCGCCCCACGCCGAGGCCCCAGGGATGTTCGGCCACGAGCTTTAGCCCTTCCTTGAGCCAGGCGACCCGCAAATAGGTCGATTCATCGACGGTCTCGCCATTGGCACGCCGCGGCAAGGGGTGCGTGCGCGGGTCGAGCCAGGCACGATGAGTCTCGGTATCCCAGGCGATCGCCACGGTCTCCGCGAAACCGCGCCAGCGCGCATCCTGCGTGAGGCTCACGAACCCGAGCGCGACCGGCGCGAGGGCGGTGACAAAGACCGCCGCGGCCCAGGCCGTGCGCGACAGCCGCTTGCGGTGGGCGTGCAGCGAAACCGCAAGCACGGCGAGCGACATAACGATCAGTTCCACGAGGCCATTGCGCGCATTCGTCACATACACACCGGCGAGCGCGATCGCCACACCGACCCCCACACCGAGGCTCCCAAGGGCAAGAAGGCGCCCCGCACCGAGCGCGCGCTGAATGACCTCGACGAGCAGCAGCGCAAAGAGCAGATTGACCAGCAGGCTCGTCCGATCCGGTCCGCCGAAGGCGCCGCTGAGGCGCTGGTGCGGACCATCGGCCAGCGCGCTCAGGAGGGCGCTGAGATCGACGTAAAGAACCTGCGCCACCAGCACCGCGGCAAGCGCGGTCAGGATCCGCCCCTGGCCCCGCGCCTCCTTGCCTGCCGTGGCCGCGGCCCAGGCGCCGAGCACGAAGACGAGCCCGCTCTTGAGCCACTGCCTCCAGAATTCTCCCGCCGCCGGCCCGGGCGGGCGCGACAGGAACATAACGACGAACAGCAGCCACAGCAGCAGCGCGAGGTACAGCGCGATCGGCAGCCGCAGCGGCGCGGCCCAGCCGCTCGGGCGCTCCCGCCAGGCGAGATAGCCGAAAACCGCGCCACTCGCCACGAGCAAGAGATTGCGCGGCACGGTGGCGTGCGCCAGCGGCCAGACGAAGAAGAGCAGCGCGATGAGCACAAGCCCCGCGGCTTCGAGTTTCTTCATCGGCAATGGGTGAAGGCGGTGGGTCGCATCGACGACCGAGAGCGCGCGGGGCGGCAAGCGTCGGTGCCGGAATTTTCGCATACAATGACCGCATGCCGGAATCGCTGTCGGCGGTGGTCATTACCTGCAACGCGGCGCGCCAACTGCCCGCGTGCCTGGAGAGCGTGGCGTTCGCCGACGAGATCGTGGTGGTCGATTCCGGAAGCCAGGACGACACGGTCGAGGTCGCGCAACGCCTCGGGGCGCGAGTGATCCACCAGGATTGGCTCGGCTACGGGCCGCAGAAACGCTTCGCGGCCAGCGCGGCGGCCAACCGCTGGGTGCTGTCGCTCGACGCCGATGAGCGGGTGAGCGCGACGTTGCGCGAGGCGATGCGCCGCGAATTGCAGGCGCCACGCTATGCGGCCTACCGGATGGCGCGGCGCAACCGCTTCCTGGGCCGCTGGCTCCGGCACGGGGAGGGCTACCCCGACTGGTCGGTGCGGCTGTTCGACCGCAAGCAGGCCAACTGGAGCGAGGATACGATTCACGAAAAGGTCGTCTGCGCCGGTCCGGTCGGACGGCTCGCGGGCGACTTGTTGCACGAATCCGAAGAAGGCATTGCCGCCTATCTCGCCAAACAAAACCGCTACACGACGCTGCAGGCCGAGGCACTGCACGCGCGCGGTGAGCGCGCGAGCATTGCGCGCATGGTGTTGAGCCCCGTGGCGCGTTTTTTCAAGTTTTATTTCCTGCGCCTCGGCTTCCTCGACGGTGTCCCGGGGCTCGTGCACATCGCCATCGGCTGCTTCAACAGCTTCTGCAAGTACGCGAAGCTCTGCGAACTGCACCGCGCCGGCTGCCGCTGACCGCCATGCTCGAACCGGACGCGCGCGTGCTCGTGATTCAGGTGGCGCGCATTGGCGATACCCTTTTGACCACTCCGGTCCTGCGCGCCCTGAAGGCTGCGCTGCCGCGTGGCATGCTCGGCTGTCTGGTACACCCGGGGCGCGCGCCCCTGCTGTGCGGCCTGCCGTTCATCGATTGGCTGGGCTCGATCCGGGCCAAGACGGCGCACTGGCGCGGGTGGTGCCGACGCCAGGAATGGAACTACGCGCTCGTCTATGGGCACGATGCGTCGCTCATCGGTTTTGCCCTGCGTGTCGCGCGCCGCGTCGTCGCCTTTCGCCAAGGCGAGGACACGATCGACCGCCGTCTGTGGCGGGCCGTACCGGAACCGACGATGCTCATGCACGCGGTGGCGCACCGGCTGCTGCTGGCGCAGGCCCTGGGCGTCGGCGCGGATGATCTGCGCCTCGCCTATGCGCCGCAGCCGAAGGAGCTCGCGCGCGCCCGAGCGTGGCTGCAGCGCTCCTCCGCTCCGCACGGACGACCGCTCGTGGGCTTGCAGGTGGCAAGCTTTCCCACTAAGTCTTATCGCGACTGGCCGCTCGATTCCTTCGCGCGGCTCGGCGAAAACATCCTCAGCCGCTATCCGCACGCTCGCCTGCTCATCCTGGGTGGGAGCGAAAGCCGCGGCAAAGCCCGCGAGCTCGTCGCACGACTTGGCCCGCGCGCGCGCGCCGCCGCCGGCGTCTTCGACCTGCGTGGCGCCGCGGCGCTCATGGCCCAGCTCGACCTATATATCGGCGTCGATACCGGACCAACGCATCTCGCCGGCGCGCTGGGCATCCCGATGGTCGCCCTGTATCATTGCCGGCACCGCGGGCGCTATCTCGCGCCCGTCGGACACGAGCGCCTGCGAGTCATTGAACACCCCACCGCCGACGCCGATTGCCGCCCGAACACGCCTATGTCCGAGATTACCGTGGAGTGCGTGTGGAATGCCGTGCAGCAACTTCTGGGTCCGGCACAGACGACCGAGCCCGCAGAAGCGTGACCGCCGAACAGAGGGCACTGCACATCGTCCACACCGAGTCCTCTTGCGGCTGGGGTGGGCAGGAACTCCGCATCCTTACCGAAGCGCGGGGCATGCTGGCGCGTGGCCATCGCGTGCAGCTGCTGTGCCCGCCCGAGGCGCCGATCTTCGAGGCCGCGCGCCGGCGCGGAATCCCGGTCGAGGCGCTGCCGATCGCACGCAAGAACTGGCGCGGCTTGGCGGCGTTGCGCCGCTGGCTCAGCGCGCAACGTGGTGTGGACGTACTCAACACCCACAGCTCGACCGATTCCTGGCTTGCAGCGCTCGCCTGCGCCACGCGCACCTGCGCACCGGTGATCGTGCGCACGCGCCACGTCTCGACCGCCGTCAACCGCAACCCAGCCACACGCTGGCTCTACCAGTGCGCGGCGCGGCACATCGTGACCACCGGCGAGGCGCTCAGGCAGCAGCTGCTGCGCGATAACAGCTACGATCCAGCAACCGTGACCTCGGTTCCGACCGGGATCGACCTTCAGCACTATCGGCCGCAGGCGCCGGCCGTGGCCCGCGGCGCGCTCGGGCTCAATCCGGCGTGCCATTATCTCGGCATCCTCGCTACGCTGCGCACATGGAAGGGCCATGCCTACTTGCTCGATGCATTCGCTCGCCTGGCGCCGCGCTATCCCGACTGGCAGCTGCTGCTCGTGGGCGATGGCCCGCAGTGGCGCAACCTCACGCGCCGCATCGAGGAGCTACAACTGCGCGAGCGGGTGATCATGCCCGGCAATCGTGAGGACGTGCCGCTGTGGCTCAACAGCATGGACGTCTTCGTGCTGCCGTCCTACGGCGAGGAAGGCGTGTCGCAGTCGGTGATGCAGGCGATGGCGTGTGCGCGCCCGGTGGTCACCACGACGGTGGGTGCGCTGCCCGAGGCGGTCGTGCACGGCGAGACTGGTCTGCTGGTGGCGCCGCGCGACGTGGCGCAACTGGAGGAGGCGCTCGAGCAATTGATGTGCGATGGAACGCTGCGCGAGCGCCTGGGCGCTGCCGCGCGCGCGCGCGCCGAGCGCCTGTTTGGTATCGAACGGATGCTCGATGCCATGGAGGCGGTCTTTCGCCTCGCCCTCGAGCGGTCGCGCTGATGTGCGGCATCGCCGGCTTTGTCGGTCATCGGCTCCTGGACGACGGTGCCTGGCGCGCGATGCACGCGGCGATCGGGCCGCGCGGACCGGACGCGCGCGGCGCGGTGTTGTGGAACGCCGACTTCACGCGCACCGAAGCGGCTCCGGCGGCGGCGCTGCTGCATACCAGGCTTTCGATACGCGACCTGCGCACCGTCGCCGATCAGCCGATGAGCAACGCCGACGGCCGCGTCTGGATCTGCTACAACGGCGAGGTCTATGGCTGGGAGCACGAGCGCGCGAGCCTCGAAGCGCGCGGCCACACCTTCCGCACCACGGGGGATACCGAATTCATCCTCAATGCGTACCTCGAGTGGGGGCTCTCGGGAATGCTCGAGCGGCTGCGCGGCATGTTCGCCTTTGCCCTGCTCGATCTGCGCATCGGCAAGCTCTACCTCGTGCGCGATCGCATGGGGATCAAGCCCCTCGTGTACTACCACGGCGATGGCGAGCTGGCGTTCGGCTCGACGCTGCGTTCCGTACTTCCTTACTTACCGGCTGCCGCGCGCGCACTCGACGCCGACGCCATCGATGCCTACCTGGCGCATCGCTACGTGCCTGCCCCGCGCACGGTATTGACCGGCTGCCGTCGCCTGCCGCACGCGCATTACGCCTGCTTCGATCTTGCAAGCGGTGAGCTGACGCTCTCCCGCTATTGGCAGCCGCAGCCCGCACCGGGGCGCGCGCTGGCGGATGGGGTCGAGGAAGCCGTGCAGCTTCGCACCGTATCCGATCGCCCGATCGGGCTGTTCCTCAGCGGCGGGGTAGATTCCGCCACCGTGGCCTCCATCCTGCGACGTAGTGGGCACGAGGACATTAGCGCCTACACGGCCGCCTTCCCGGGTACTTCCTATGACGAAGCTCCGCTCGCCGCGCGTATCGCCCAGGCGCTCGGCCTGCGCCACGTCGTGTTGCCGATCGCCTTGGACGTCGGTGCGGATTTTGAACGCCTGGTCGCCGACCTCGATGAGCCGTTCGCTGATCCCTCGAGCATTCCGCTCTGGTACCTCGCGCGCGCTGCGGTGCAGCACGTACGGGTGGTCATGGGCGGGGATGGGGGCGATGAGCTCTTTGCCGGCTACAAGCGTTATGCGAAGCACCTCGGCTCGCGTTGGCGCCGGCATTGGTACCTGCGCTGCATTCGGACGCGCGGTGGCCATCTGCCGGGCAGGATACAAAAGCTCCTCGACGAACTCGCAATGACCTGGGTTGAGGCCTACAGTCTGCGTTTTTCCGGCATGAACTTGGCGCTGCGCCGCTTCCTGCAGCCGGGACGCCGCTCGCTGCCGGCCACCTGGTGGGATAACATGCCGCGCCACGCGGGCGATGCGCTCGCCACGCTGCTCGCCATCGACATGGACAACTACCTGCCCGAGTACATCCTGCGCAAGGGCGACCTTTGTACCATGGCGCACGGACTCGAGCTGCGCGTGCCGTTGCTCGATCACCGTCTGTACGAGGCGGTGCTCGCGCTCCCGGCCGCTGCACGCTTTACCCGCCCACGTAAGCTAGCGCTTGCGCAGGTCTGCCCGGTCTGTACTGAGCTGCAGCTCTTCGCCCAGCGCAAGCGCGGGTTCAATCCGCCGCTTGCCCCGTTGCTGCGCGGGGCGTTGCGCGTGCGTCTCGACGGCCTGGGGGTGCGCCTGCAGGGCCGCACCGCGGGCCAGCTCGACGCCGCACGCGTAACCGTCCTCGTGGACGCCTTCCTCGCCGGGGCCGATGCACGCGCCGAACAGGTGCTGCAGCTGCTCGTACTCGATGAATCGCTGCGACAGCTCTCCGCCCATGGCACGCATCGCGTTCATTGAGGTCACGGCCACGGTGTCCTACGGTGGCGTACAGACCGCCGTGTGGAAGCTGGCGGAGGCACTCGCCGCCGCCGGCCACGAGGTGGCCATCTTCGGCGGCAAGGGCGACATCGCCCCAGCGCTCGCGCATCCGGTGGAGGTGCACCGCTTTGCCTTCACACCGCGCGAGCAGGTGCCCGATCTGGGTAGCCGCTTCCAGCGCCTGGTCGAGCGCCTAAGCCTCGCTCGCCACGCGCGCGCTGCGCTCGCTGCCGGCGGCTTTGACTGGGCGATCGTGAACAAGCCGTTCGATTTCTTCTGGCCGTGGATCATGCCGCGAGGCTGCCGCACACGCTTTGCCTTCATGAGTGGGGGCACCGATTACATACCGCTCGACCGCGTGCTGGTGCGGCGGATCGACGCGGTACTGTCTTGCAGTTACTTCAATGCCTGGCAGCTGCGCACGCGCTACCGCAAGCGCTACCCGGTGGTGATCTACAACGGCGTCGACATTGAGCGGTTTTCCCCGCTGCACGCCGGCGGCCCGCTGCGCCAACGCCTTGGTGTCAGCGCCGACGAGACGCTCTTTATCTTCGCCGGCCGCCTGGTCGGACTCAAGGGCGTGGCCGTGGCCGTGCGCGCGCTCGCTGAGGAACCCTTGCGCGAGGTCGGTGCGCGGTTGCTCGTCGTCGGAGACGGCCCGGAGCGGGTGCGGCTCGAGCAGCTTGCCAGCGACCTGTCGGTGCGGGCGCGTGTGATTTTCCATGGGGCACTGCCGCACGCTGAGCTGCCCGCTTTGTACGCCGCAGCCGATGTTGGCGTGTTCCCAAGCGTCGGCGCCGAGGCATTCGGTATTGCCATCGCCGAGGTGATGAGCTGCGGCAAGCCGGTGGTGGCGAGCCACATCGGCGGCATACCGGAGGTCGTCGGTAACGAAGGCAGCTGCGGATTGTTGTTCGCGCCGGGCGACGCCGGCGCACTGGCGCAGGCGATGCGCCGGCTCGCACTTGATCCTGTCCGACGCACTGCCATGGGCATGGCCGCGCGGCGGCGCATCGAAGGTGAATTTACCTGGGCCGCAGCGGCGCGGCGGCTGTGCGAAGGCTTGAGGCTGCGATGACCGACGACCGGCAAGGGCGCGCCCAAGAGGCGGAGTACGCTTTTCCCTACCATTACATCCCGCGGGTCGGGGGAGGAAAGTTTTTCGCTGTGCGCCACTGGGACTGGGGCTTCCGTTACCTCGGGGGGATGAAGCTCGTGCTCGATCAGCTCGCGCAGGCGGATTTCGATTCGCTGCTCGACGTCGGCTGCGGCGACGGCCGCTTTCTGCGCGAGGTGGCCGAGCGCTTTCCCGGCCGGCGCCTGCTCGGGGTGGACGCCTCGCCACGCGCTGTGCGGCTCGCCCAGGCGCTCAATCCAGATCTCGACTATTGTGCGCTCGACATCGTCCGCGACGGGCTACCGGAGCGCTTCGCCGTGGTCACCCTGATCGAGGTCATCGAGCACATACCGCCCGAGGCACTCGGGGCATTCCTGCGCGCCGCGGCTGCCCGGGTCGCCGACGGGGGGCGGCTCGTGCTCACCGTACCGCATCGCAACAAGCCGCTCATCGACAAGCACTACCAGCATTTCACCGGCGCCCAGCTGCATGCCCTGCTCGCACCGCACTTCGCGCACGTGCGTCTCATACCTTTCGACGTCGCGGCGCGCCGCGCTCCGGGGATGTGGCTCGTTGAGCGCGTGCTCGGCGCCAAAGGCCGCTGGCTTCTGCTGACGCAACCGCACCTGCTACACGTCCTTTACCGGATCTACCTCAGCCGCTATCTCTACTCCGCCGACGAGGCGCGTTGTGAACGCATCGCCGCCGTGTGCACGGACAAGCGCTGATGCATCTCGCCTACCTCGATCCGCATCCGGTACCTGATGATGGGCCGGAGGCACTGCAAATCCTCTACACTGTGGATGCCCTCGGCGGTTGCGGCGTGGACGTTACGCTCATTACGCCGCGGCCACGCACCGGTAGGGATGCACGCGACATTCTCGGGCGCGAACTCTCGCCGCGAGTGCAGTTCGAGTACGTGCCCGACCTGCGCAAGCGCTGGTGGCTGCCGTCGGCCTCCAGTCGGCCGTTCTACTGGATGGCAAGCCGGCGCCTGGGCGCGCTCGGTATCGATGCGGTGCTCACGCGCAACCTCAAGATGGCCGAGCACCTCCTGCGCCGTGGTAGTGCGAGTCCGCTCTTCTTTGAAACCCATGAATGGTTCGCCCAAAGTTATCGGGACGAGCACCCCCAACCCAACCGGCGCGAGCGTCGCAAGCTCGCCGCACTCGCGGCGCGCGAGGCGTTTGTCTATCGTCGCGCGCGGGGCCTGGTCGCATTGACCGCGCTGCTTGCGGATGATATCCGCGAGGCCTATGCACTCGATACCCCGACGACCGTCGCCCCCGACGGAGTCGATTTGGAAGCCGCGCGCGCCGCAAGAAGGGAACACCCGCCCCATGACCGGCCGCTGCTCCTGTATCTCGGCAGCCTGCATCCATGGAAGGGCGTCCCGACCCTGGTCGAGGCGCTCGTGCACCTCAGGCGGCCAGCGCGCCTCAAGGTCGTCGGCGGCAACAACGAGCGCATCGCCGAGCTACGCGCCCTGGCCCAGCGCCTGGGGGTCGCCGACCGGGTGCTGCTCTCGGGTCCTTGCCCGCCGGCCGAGCGTTTCGCCGTGATCCAGGAGGCCGACGTTTGCCTGCTGCCCCTCAGCACGACCAGTATCGGCAGCCGGTATACCTCGCCGCTTAAGTTGTTCGAATACCTCGCCATGGGCAAACCGGTCGTGGTTTCGGACCTGCCGTCGATGCGCGCGGTCGTGACGGACGGCGAGACCGCGCTGCTCGCGCGTGCCGGCGACCCGAGCGCATTCGCAGGGGCGATCGAGCGGATCCTGGCCGACCGTGCACTGGCCGAGCGGCTCGGTGCCAATGGCGCGATTCTGGCGGAACGATTCACTTGGACAGCGCGAGCGCGTGCGATTAGCATGTTCGTCGCCAGCCGGATCGCGAGCGAGGACGCTCCCCATGGATAGCGCAACGAGTCAGACCGCCGCGCAGCGGGGCGTCGACCGGGGCTATTTTCAATCAACCCGGCCCGAGATGATGGCGTTCCTGCCGCAGCGCTGTCAGCGCACGCTCGAGCTTGGGTGCGGGGAGGGAGGATTTTCCGCCAGCTTGCGTCCAGGCGTCGAGACCTGGGGCATCGAACGCGATGCCCAGGCTGCGGCGGTCGCCGCCACCCGCCTGCATCGCGTGCTCCATGGCGCTTACGACCAGGTCGCCCGCGAATTGCCCGACGATTATTTCGACGTCGTCATCTGCAACGATGTCATTGAACACGTGCCAGATCATGATGCCCTTTTGCAATCCTTGCGGGCCAAGCTCGTTTCCGGAGGTCACCTGGTCGCGTCGATTCCCAACATGCGGCACTTCCCGACGCTCGCCGAGCTTCTGTTCAAGAAGGACTGGCGCTACCGCAATGCCGGGTTGCTCGATAGAACCCACCTACGCTTCTTTACCGAGCGCAGCATCCGGCGCACACTTGAGGAAAACGGTTTCCGTATCGAGGTACTGCGCGGTATCAACCAGCCGCGCTCGTCGCGCAAGCGATTGATCACAAACCTCATTGCCCTGTTGACACTCGGATACTACGCGGACATCCGCTACCAGCAATTCGCCGTGCGGGCGCGCAAGATTCCCTGAGCCGGGGCGCGGGTCCTCACTGGCGCGCTCCCGCGGCGGCATGGGAATGCCGGCCGCGCCGGTAATGCCCCTTGGCCTGCCCCGCATCCAACTCGCAGCACACCCGCGGTTCACTTCTGTTTATGGCGCTGGAGCCTTTTCACCAACGAGATGATTCGGCTGTGGTTCGCCAGCGCGTTCAGCGGGCGCAATCCCGAGACAAAGATGGTCGCGGTCGTCGTCTGAATCCAGCGGGGGGCGAAGGCGCGCGCGTATTTCGCGATTAGACGCTGCTTCGCCTGGACGAAATCGGACATAAACGTGTGTTGCCGGGCCGTGCCGCGCTGGCTTTCGCCGCCGAGATGCCAAAGATGAAAATCAACGACGTAGCTGCTGTAGCCGAGGACGTCGGCGATGATGCATAGATCGGTTCCGTAAAAGTGAAATCCGCGCAGGTCTCTCGATACTGAAATACCCGCGCTGCGACGCACCACGATGAAGTTTTCGTCGAGGCTCGTGACGCGCGCCGGTAGATCGCCGCAGCGCGTATTCTGGCCATGGGGGTCCGTGATGCGAAGCGCAAGGCAACCGGGCCGTGTTCCGCCGGCGTTGCCGCACAGCGCCCAATTCGGGTCAAGGCGCGTCAGCTCCGCCAGGCGCTGATCGAGCGTCGCCCGCTGATCATCGTGCAAACGCACGTCTTGATGACACAGTATCAGGTATCGGCCACGCGCCGCTTGCAGAAAACGTCGGATTGCGGCAAAGGCGTCGCACTTGTTGGCTTTCGTGTTGTCGACATACAAGAACTCGCTGTTCGCCTCGCTGAAGCCGGCGGCATAAAATGACGCGAGCATTTCGTGGTACTGCTCGTTACGGGTGACCAGTGTGCAGACCGAATACTGCTTAGTCGCAGAGGAGTCGAGCGTATCAAGCTCTAATGCATTCGGTCGCTGGTCCACGGCGTTGGATCGCGTTCGGTTAGGTTGATCGACCAATTCCTGGCGCCTCTGGCCCGCGACGGCATGCACATTCATCACGCATGCGGATTGCCGCGGTGCGTGGCCAGTTACGGGGCAATTTTCACCATTGCGGAGTCGATGCGCTGCTTGTACTGAAGGTATCTGAGCTTGAGGAGAAAATACAGTCCCGGCGCCAGGCGCGCGAACCACGAGTCGAGAAACCGGATGTTCGCATGCGGACGCGGTAGCTGCGCGGCCCGGCAGCGCCGACCGGCGATGAGGTAGACCGTGTGACCCTGACGCGCGAGCGCCAGCGCGTCCGTGCAGTCCCCCGTTCGCAGCCACAGCAGGTAGCGCATGCGCCGCCCCCAGCGCTCTTCGTAAATACGCCTGTTGCGCTCGATCAGACGCCGACGCTCCTCCGGCACCTTGTGAAAACTGACGCTGCCCAGGTGCAAGACGAAGGCGTCGTCGCACTGCACGCAGCGATAACCAAGCCTCTGCGCCCGGCGGCTGTAGTCGTCATCTTCGTAGTGGCCGCCCTCGAAGACCTCATCGAGCTGGCCGATCTTCTGGTAGACCTCGCGTTTGATGAGCATGCAAAAGCCGCTCACGTGATCGAGTTCCGTGTAGTGCTGGGGGTAGCGGCGCGCGAGCTCGGCCGCATAGGCGTCGACGTCCCGCACCCGGCAGTTTTCGCTGCGCTCGTTGCCGCGCGGGTTCGCCAGCCCGATGTCGGGCTCGCGATTCATCGTCGCGACCATGCGCCTCAGCCAGTCGGTGCCAGCGACGATGTCGTTGTTGATGAGACATACGAAATCCCCGTCCGCACGCTCAAGCCCCTGATTGGTGGCCTTGAGCCAGCCGACATTGCGGTCGTTGCGGATGAGCAGTGTCTCGCCATAGCGGTGTGTGCACGCGATCTCTTCCAAGAACGCACGCGTGTCCTCGTCGCTGTCGTTGTCGACCAGAATCAGCCGGTAGGGAAAGTTCGCCGTGCGCGCTATGGTCTCGAGCGCGCGCGCGGTCATATCGCGCTCGTTCCAGATCGCCATGATCAGATCGCACCGCATGCCCTCTCCTGTCACGTGCTTCTTGGTATCCGCTGTTGGCTATCCCAGATGGTACGGCGCTTCCACTGCGCGACAGACTTTCGTCTCAACGCGCACCGGCCCTGCGTTCTCTTTCGCTATCGGGGTCAGGACCTCAGCGCGCATAAGTTGATGCAGGCATACCGGAGTGTCGCAGCTGCGCACATCGCAGGAGATGCCGCGCATCGACTCGGCGCGCAGGATGAGGGCTTGGCTGTCCCGATCGAGCACGGTCTCGGGCGCCGTAGGGCCAAAAATCGCGATCACCGGCTTACCGAGTGCATCGGCTAAATGTAGCGGTCCGGAATCGACGCCCACGAACAGATCGCAGTTTTGTAGTAGCGCCAGAAACTGCTCGGAATGGCGCCGGGTCTTTCCGAAGAAAGACCGTGCGCCACCGAGCCCCTCGACTGCGTGCGCCTCGCGCGCGAACAGCGCCAGCGTGACGCGGGCACCGGGATGACGGGTCTCCAGGAGCCTCAACAGGCGCGCCACGTCCTCGGCCGAGAGGCTGCGGCGCGGGTCGGTGGAGAACGGCGCCACCACGATGCGCGCAACCTTCTCGGGAGGGCCATCGGGTCGGGAGACCGGCGGGTCTGGCAGTTGCAGGTATTGGCGCACACGCTGATAGTGATTGCGCCAGTCGGCCGTCGCGGCAAAATCGGTGAACCGGTAAAAGCGCCGCGCATAGCTGATCAAGGCCTGGGATTCCTTGCCGTGGCTCCACGGGTTGAAGCCGAGATCCGGCGGATCGCGCCGCAGGTCGCGCAACAGGCGCGCAATGCGCAGCACGCTGCGCCGCTTGTGGATCGCAACGAAACGCACCTCTGCGCGGATTATGGCCTGCGCATACGGAAGGGCCTGCGGCGTCGTGACCAGGGTACAGCGCTTGTCCGGATAGCGGCGCAGGAATTCGTTCACCACTTTGAAGGAGATCACGGAGTCACCATAGCGCGAGAACACTGCGAACAGCACGGAACGGGCATGCCCGAGCTCTTCGGCGGAAATTGCCGCATTGCGCGGCCCGGCTTTCTGCAGACGATAATGGGCCAGTCGCGTCCACATACAACGTCAGGCTGCCGCCGACGCGGCGGAGCGCGCTTCCTTGAGCAGATCCCGGTACAACGCCACCATCTTCCGACTCATCTGCTCGAGACTCAGCGACTCGCCGAGCTGACGCGCCGTGGCCCCCATGCGAGATGCCGTCGCGGGGTCGCAGAGTGCGCGCATGTGCGCGGCGAGTGCCGCGTGGTCGAGGGCGTCGCACACGAAGCCGCTCTTTCCAGCTTCGATGAGCTCGGCAGCGCCGCACTTGGCGCTGGTTATCAGCGGCAAACCGCTGGCCAGCGCCTCGAGCGCTACATTTGGAAATGGGTCGTAGAGTGTCGGCAACACCAGGGCATCAGCCGCACCGTAGTAAGGTTTGACGTCGGCCTGCCGACCGGGGAAACACACGCGCTCGGCAATGCCGAGGTCGGCGGCCATTCGCTCGTAGGCGCGCGCGTGCTTGTCGTGCCCAACGATCAATGCGCGGCAGGCCGGCGGCAAGTATTGCAGCGCCTGCAGCAAAGCAGCCACACCTTTGCGCTCGAATCCCGACCCCACGAACAGGAATAGCGTCGCATCGTTGGGGATGTGGTAGTGCACGCGCACGGCCTCCCGATGGCGCCGCAATTCCGGATGGTAGACCTGCGTGTCTACGCCACTGTAAATGACATGCAGGCGTTCCTCCGGCACGCTGAAGTGGCGGCGGATCTCGTCCTTGACCATGTGCGAGTTGCAGATTACGGCCTTTAGCGAGGGGCTGGTAAACAGTCGCCGCTCCGCCCGCAGCGTGTAGCGATGGTACGGATTGAGCGCGAGACCGAGCCGGCCGAGCGGCCCGCGCACACGGGCGAGTTGCGTCAACCACTCGCGGTGCACGCCGTCGCCGGCCCGGTAGATGTCACAGCACGGGATGCGTTCGTGTGACTGCACTAGGTCGTACCGGCGCAACTGAAGGGCGTGACACGCGCTGCGCGCGAACGACCAGTCGCGCCAGGTGCGGCCGAGGTAGAACGGATCACAGGTAAGAACCTCGAAACCCTCGGTCGGCGACCATTCCCGGGTCACCAGCGTGAGCGCGAGCTGTTCGCCGCGCAGCGCATCCATCATGCGCGCCACAAAGCGCTCGGCACCGCCGTCCTGCGCATAGCGCTGCCGGATGAGCGCGAGCCTCATGTCAGCGCAGCACGTCCTGCACGGCACGCAGCACGCGCTCGACCGGGATCGTGGTCAGGCACTCGCTCACCTTGGAGCCGGCACAGCCGTCCATGCCGCACGGCCGGCACGCATGCGCCGAGGTCACGACGCGCGCGCTGACCTGCCACGGTCCCCACTCGTGGTCTCCGCTCGGGCCGAACAGCGCGACCACTGGCGTCTGCATGGCCGCGGCGATGTGCATCGGCACGGAATCGACGCCGATGAAGCACTTGGCCTGCGCGGTGAGCGCGGCGAGCTGCTTCAGGTTGAGCTTGCCGCTTAGATCGAGCACCGGCTTGCGCAGCTGCGTGACGATCTGGCCGACGTACTGGCGTTCGGTCCCGGTAGGCGCGGCGGTGAGCACCACACGCTCCCCGGCATCGAGCAGCGCGTTGATGAGCACCGCGAACTTGTCCGTCTCCCAGCACTTGAACAGCCAGCGCGAGGTGGGGTGCACGTGGATGAAGCCGTGGCTCGCGAGTCCATGCGCCAGCAGCAGGGCATGGACGCTCCGTTCGGCTTCCTCGCCGGGCACGAGCGTGACGACCCGCTCGTCTTCGCGCGGATAGATGCCAAGCCGACGCAGCGCATCGAGGTGCATGTCCACGGTGTGACGGCGGGCGGGCACCCGGTACAGGTGGGTGAAGCTCGCGCGCCACAGCCGCCCGCGCTTGGCGCCGTAGTCGCGCGCCACGGCGTAGCGCGCCCCGAGCAGGTGCGCCAGCCACGCCCCGCGCGGGTTCTCCGTGAGGTGCACGATGAGATCGTAATGACGCTCCCGCAGGCGCCGCAGTAGCCGCGACTCCGCACGAAACTGCGTCCACAGCCCGGCCTTGCGCCATGTGCGGTCGACAGTGTGCAACTCGCTGATCGCCGGGTGCAGGCTCAACATGTCCTGCGTGTCTGCGTACACGAGCGCGTCGATCTCGAGGTGCGGGGCGTGGCGCTTGAGCACGCTGAACACCGGTGCGGTGAGCAGGACGTCGCCATGGTGGCGCAGCTTCACCACCAGCGCGCGCTGCACCGCGGCGAGATCGATGGCGTCCGGAAGCATCGCGTAAAACTAACAGATTCGCTGCGGCATTACCCGCCGAGCGCGGCCAGCACCTGCTCCGGCTTGATGTCGCGCAGGCAGTTGAGATGGCCGAGCGGGCACTCGCGCGCGAAACAGGGACTGCACGAAAGACCCCGATACAGAACCGTGGCGTGCGCGCTCATCGGTGGCGTATGGTGCGGATCGGAGGACCCGTAGAGCGCGACCACCGGCCGGTCGAGCGCCGCGGCGACGTGCATGAGACCGGAATCGTTGGTAACGACAGCCGTGCACAGCGCCAGCAGATCGATCGCCTCGGCCAGCGCGGTGCGGCCGGCGAGGTCGAGGCAGCGGCCGCGCGTGTGCTCCTGAATGGCGCGCGTCACGGGCGCGTCTTTCTCCGATCCGAACAGCCACACCTCCCAGCCTTGATCGAGCTTGGCGCGCGCAACGCAAGCGTAGTACTCGGCCGGCCAGCGTTTGGCCGGACCGTATTCGGCCCCCGGACACAGTCCAAGTACCGGCGCGGTGGGCAGGGTGCGACCGAGTCGCGCGAGCGCGCGCGCGGCGTGGTCGCGGTCGGCGCGCAGTTGCGGATTGGGAATGGCGGGCAGCGCTTCGCCCGCTGGCAGCGCGAGCGCGACGAAGCGATCGACGGTGCGCGGCAGCGCACGCTTGTCGAGGCGACGGATATCGTTGAGCAGCCCGTAACGCAGCTCGCCGACGAAACCGGTGCGCACGCGCGCGTGTGCGGCAAACGGCACGAGCGCGGACTTGAGCGAGTTGGGCAGCACGATGGCGCGGTCGTAGGCACGCGCACGCAGTTGCCGCCCAAGGCGCCAGCGCGCACCGAGCGCAGCCTCGCCATGGCCGAAGGGCAACGCGATACCTGCATTGACCTCCGGCATGCGCGCAAGCAGCGGCAGCGTCCAGGCCGGCGCCAGCACGTCGATGCGCGAGGTGGGGTGGCGCTGCTTGAGCACCTTGAACAGCGACTGGGCAAGCACCATGTCGCCGACCCAGGACGGACCGACGACCAGGAAGCGAATCTCGGGTTGCGCGCTTCGGGCCTCGTGTTCCAGGGCTCCCGGCTCAGCGCGGCTCAATTCGAGACTCGAGTCCGGCAACGCCAGCCTAGTCCTTGAGGACGTACACCGCGCCGCAATACGGGCAGCGCTCCTCGCCCGATTCCTCGATCGGCAGGTACACACGCGGGTGCGAGTTCCACAGCGTCATGCCGCGCATCGGACAGTGCAGCGGCAGGTCCTTGCGCGTGATCTCGTAGCGGTTCTGGGCGTTGGCCGGGATGTCCTTGGGTTCGGTCGCTCGGGTGCGGGCCATGAATCGTGTTCCTCGGTGAAACGGTCACTTCACGGGCGTGAGCCAGTCGAGATGCAGGTGGCTGCGTCCGTGCACGACGTCGAAGTATAAGGTTTGCAGTTTCTCGGTGATCGGTCCGCGCCGGCCGGCGCCGATGGCGCGGCCGTCGAGCTCGCGGATCGGTGTCACCTCGGCGGCGGTGCCGGTGAAGAACGCCTCGTCGGCGATGTACACCTCGTCGCGCGTGATGCGCTTCTCGACCACCTTGATGCCGAGCTCTTGCGCGAGCTGCACGACCGTCGCGCGGGTGATGCCGTCGAGGGCGCTGGTGAGATCGGGCGTGTAGATCACGCCGTCGCGCACCACGAAGATGTTCTCGCCGCTGCCCTCCGACACGTAGCCCTCGGTGTCGAGCAACAGCGCCTCGTCGCAGCCGGCGGTGAGCGCCTCGCGCAGCGCCAGCATCGAATTCATATAGTTGCCGTTGGCCTTGGCGCGGCACATGGTGATGTTGACGTGGTGGCGGTTGTAGGAGGAGGTGCGCACCTTGATGCCGTTCCTCTGGCCCTCTTCACCGAGGTACGCGCCCCAGTGCCACGCCGCCACGATCACGTGCACCTTGAGGTTGTCGGCGCGCAGACCCATGCCCTCGGCGCCGTAGAAGCACATCGGCCGGATGTAGGCGGCGTCGAGCTTGTTCTCGCGCACCGCGGCGCGCTGCGCGGCGTTGAGGGTGTCCTTGTCGTAGGGGATCGGCATGCCGAGGATGTGCGCGGAGCGGAACAGCCGGTCGGTGTGCGCCTGCAGGCGAAAGATCGCCGTGCCCCGGGTGGTGTGGTAGGCGCGCACGCCCTCGAACACGCCCATGCCGTAGTGCAGGGTGTGGGTGAGCACGTGCGTCTGGGCCTCGCGCCACGGCACCAGCCTGCCGTCGTACCAGATGACGCCGTCTCGATCGGACATCGACATGACTGCCTAACCCTCTTGGTTCTTATGCAAACGTCGCGTTCCAGATCGCCGTGACCTGCTCCGGCAAATCACCGAGCTCGGCGCGCGGCACGATGGCCTTGCGCTCCATGAGCTTCAGGCGATGCTCCATGGAAAGGTAGCGGCGGAATGCCTCGCTCAAGAGCGTGGCGGTCGCGGGTGCCAGGCAACCGGCGCCGGCCAGGGCCTCGAGGAGGTGGATGTTGTCCGTGTGCTCGACCAGCCCCGGATGGGCAGCGGCCCAGCGCAATACCGCATATTGCACCACAAATTCGATGTCCACGATACCGCCGCGGTCGTGCTTGAGGTCGAACGCATCGGCCGCGTGCGCCGCCTGCGCGGCCAGCATCTTGGCGCGCATCTCGGCGACCTCGCGCTTGAGCTTCTGCGGGTCGCGCGCCTGGCACAGGATCGCGCGGCGCGTGGCGGCGAAGGCCGCGCACAGCGCGGGTTTGCCGGCCACCGGCCGGGCACGCACCAGCGCCTGATGCTCCCAGGTCCAGGCCTGGGTGCGCTGATAGTGTTCGAAGGCGGCAAGGCTCGTCACCAAGGGTCCCGACTTCCCGCTCGGGCGCAGGCGCGTGTCGACCTCGTACAGCACCCCGCCCGGGGTGCGGGTCGACAGGATGTGGATCAGGCGCTGGGCGAGGCGGGCGAAGAACGTCTCGTTCGGCAGACTGCGTTCGCCGCTGGTCATGCCGCCCTCGACGCCCTCATACACGAAGATGATGTCGAGATCCGAGGCGTAGCCGAGCTCGCGGCTGCCGAGCTTGCCATAACCGATCACCGCGAAGCCCGGGCGCTCGCCGCCGGCACCGGCCGGCTCGCCGTGCTTGGCCGCGAGCCCGGCCCAGGCAAGCGCCAGGCTCTCGCCGATCACCGCCTCGGCGATCCAGGCGAGGTGCGCCGCGACCTCTTCGGGCGGCGGGGACGCACCGATGGCCGCGGCCGCCACGCGCAGCACGTACCCGTGGCGGAATTCGCGCAGCACCTCCATCTGCAATTCGAGGTCCTCGGCCGGGATGTGCGCAAGGCGCTGGCGCAACTCGTCCGCCAGGCCCTCGCGCGTCGGCAGCTCGGTCAGCGCGCGCGGGTCGATGAGCTCATCGAGCACGATCGGGTGGGCGGCGATCCAGTTGGCGATCCACGGGCTCGCCTGCGCCAGGCGCACGAGCTGCGCGAGCACCGGCGGGTTTTCGACCATGAGCGCGAAATAGGTGGTGCGCCGCCCGATCGCCTCGAGCAGGTGGATGAGCCGCCCCAGCACCGTGAGCGGCTCGGCACTGCGCGCGCACGCGCGCAGCAGCAGCGGCACCAGGGTGTCGAGGCGCGCGCGGCCCTCGGCGGACAGCGCGCCGTAGGCCGAGCCCTTGTGCAGGCCCTGGAGCAGCGCGAGGGTCGCCGGCGCATCGGCGTAGCCGAGCTCGGTGACCAGCCGTTGCGCCGCTTCGCCCTCGGCACCGGCGAGCCACATGGCGGCGAGCGCATCGCTCTGCGGTTCGGTGGCGCCGGCCGGCTGCATGAAGAGCCGGCTGAACTGCGCATGCACGCGCTCGCGGTGCGCCTCGAGCGCCGCCTGGAACGCCTCCCAGTCGGCGAAGCCGCTGGCGAACGCCACGCGCGCCTGGTTGAGCGCATCACCGGGCAGCTGCTGGGTCTGCTGATCATTGATCATCTGCAGGCGGTGCTCGGTGTTGCGCAGGAACACGTAAGCCGCGGTCAGCTCGCCCACCACCTCGGGCTCGAGATGGCCGCGTGCGCCGAGCTCGGCGAGCACCGTGAGCGCGCGGCGCTCCTGCAGCTGCGGCTCGCGCCCGGCACGGATCAGCTGCAGCGCCTGAACGATGAACTCGATCTCGCGGATACCGCCGCGCCCGAGCTTGATGTTGGCCGCGAGCCCCTTGCGCGCAATCTCGCGCTCGATCATCAGCTTCATGGCGCGAATCGATTCGAGCGCGTTGTAGTCGAGGTACTTGCGAAACACGAACGGCCGCAGGCGCGCGAGCAGCTGCGCGCCGGCGACGTGATCGCCGCCGACCACGCGCGCCTTGATCAAGGCATAGCGCTCCCATTCGCGCCCGTGCGTCTGGTAGTAGTGCTCCATCGCATCGAACGACAGCGCGAGCGGCCCGCTGGCGCCATTCGGCCGCAGGCGCATGTCGACACGGAACACGAAGCCCTCGGCGGTCGCATCGCTCAGCACGCTGATCAGGCGCTGCCCGAGACGCACGAAGAATTCGTGGTTGCTGAGCCCGCGCTCGCCAGCGGTTTCGCCCTCTTCCGGATAACAGAAGATGAGATCGACGTCGGAGGAGAAGTTGAGCTCGCGCCCGCCGAGCTTGCCGAGCCCGAGCACCACCAGGCGCTGGTCCGCGCCCGTGCCCTCGCCCCGGGGTGCGCCATGCTTTTCGACGCCCCAGCCGTGCAGCTTGCCGAGCGCGGCGTCGATGCAGGCATCGGCGAGCTCGGACAGGGTCGTCACGGTCTCGTCGAGGTCGGCCGCGCCGGCGAGATCGCGCCAGGCGATGCGCACCAGCTCGCGGCTGCGCAGGGCGCGCAGCACGCGCTTGAGCGCGTCTTCGTCCGCCGCCGTACCGACCGCCGCCGCGATCCGCGCCGAGAGCTCGCCGGCGGCATACGCGCGGGCCAGATCGCCGCTGGCGACCAGCCCGGGCAGGAGCGCGGGCTGCCGCCGGCACTGGTACGCCACGAATTCGCTCGCCGCGAGCACGCCTGGCAGCTGCGTGCGCCATGGGCCGGGCGGCAACTGGGCCAGCACCGGCGCCAGCTCCTCGACATGGCGCGCGACGCTGTCGCGCAGCGCAACCGGCAGTGCGGAGACATCGACGGCAAGGCCCGACATGCCGCTAGTCTAACAGGCGCATGACCCGCGCACGCCCCGACCCCGGGACGCCTTCCCCGGCGCCGGCGCCTTATACTGGCGCACACGCGCAGGCAAACGCGGAGAGCGGCATGCACAACATCGTTCCCGAAGCGATCGAGGCCTATTGCGCCGCACACACCGACGCCCCGTCCGGTTTGCTGCGCGAACTCGAGGGTTACACGCGCGCCCACTGCGCGGACGCGCAGATGCTCACCGGTCCGGTGGAGGGCGCGCTGCTGCGTCTGCTCGTCGAGCTGAGCGGCGCGCGGTACGTGCTCGAGATCGGTACGTTCACCGGTTACTCGGCGCTGACCCTGGCCGAGGCGCTGGCGGATGAGGGGCGGGTCGTGACCTGTGAAGTAAATGCCGAGCATGCGCGCATCGCGCAGTCGTTCTTCGACCGCAGTCCGCAGGGGCGCAAGATCGAGCTGCGCCTCGGTCCGGCCCTCACGACGATTGCCGCTCTGCGAGCGGGGGCGCCGTTCGACTTGGTGTTCCTCGACGCCGACAAGGAGAACTACGTGAACTACTACGAAGCGGTGTTGCCGCGGTTGCGCCCGGGCGGGCTGCTGGTCGCGGACAACACGCTGTGGTCGGGCGAGGTCCTGAAGCCCCAGACCGAGACGGCGCGGGCGATCGCGCGCTTCAACGAACACGTTGCCACGGATGCGCGCGTCACGCGCGTGCTGCTCAGCGTGCGTGACGGCGTGACGATCGCGCGCAAACGCTAGCCAGGAGCGCAAGGCGCCGTGGCCGGGGGCATGTGCGCTGCCGCGCGGCGGCGCCTAGCGTCGGACCCCTTCCAAGTCCCCGGACCGCCAGCGCGCCGGCGGATGGCTGTTTCGTTTGCTGCCCGCGAGGCGGCTGCCGGACAACGCCCGGCGTGCGCCTCCGGATCAACGGTCCGCGGGGCCGTCTGGGCGCGGCGGGAATTGACCGGGATCATGGAGCCCTGCCAGCGGCGCGCTAGTCTTGGCAGCGATGTTCCAGGCCCTGTTCATGGAGGAATCCGTCATGCTTCGCACCCCGCCCCCCGTCGTTAACGTCCTGGCGGTCACAGTCTGCAGCAGCCTTGCCTTGGGCAGCGCAACGGTCGTCGCTGACCCGCCATGCAACAACGCAAGCCTCTCGGGCACGTTCTACTACACGGTCGCCCAGATTCATGTGACCGCGGCCGGGCCCGACTACTGTGATGAATACGGCACCGCGGTCGCCGACGGTGCCGGCAACCTGCGCACGCGAAGCCAGCGCCGTTGCAGCCTCAGCGCGCCGACCGCCGTGCCCGACACCGGCCGCAGTACCTATCGCGTCAACGCCGATTGCACGGTCCTGGTCACGGAGGTGCGAGACGACGGCAGGCCGGGAGACACCAGCCACGGCAAGATTCTCATGAAAGGCGACATGGTGCTCGTCGATGGCACCACGCGCACGGACAGCTCGAAGCTCCAGCACGCCGTGGCCGTGCGCACCAGCAGGGACAAGACCCTGCCGCCGGCGGCGCCGGCGCCGAAGAAGTAGCGCCGCGGCACCCGAACGGCCGCCGGGCGATCCGGCCCGGTCGCCGAAAAAGACGAAGGCCCCGTTTCCGGGGCCTTCGGGGTACTGCATTACCGCATGCCAGCGGCCATTACATCTCCATGCCGCCCATGCCACCGCCCATGCCACCGCCCATGCCGCCGGCGGGGGTCTCTTCCTTCGGGAGCTCGGCGACCATGGCCTCGGTGGTGATCATGAGGCCGGCGATGCTGGCGGCGTTCTGCAGCGCGCTGCGCGTCACCTTGGTCGGGTCGAGGATACCCATCTTCATCATGTCGCCGTACTCACCGCTGCTGGCGTTGTAGCCGTAGTTGGTGTCCTTGCTGTCGGCGACCTTGTGGAAGACCACCGAGCCCTCGATGCCGGCGTTCTCGACGATCTGGCGCATCGGCTCCTCCATCGCGCGCAGCGCGATCTGGATGCCGATGTCCTGGTCGTGGTTGTCGCCCTTGAGCTTGGCGGCCTTGATGGCATTGATGGTGCGCACCAGCGCCACGCCGCCGCCCGGGACGACGCCCTCTTCCACCGCGGCACGGGTGGCATGCAGCGCGTCTTCCACGCGCGCCTTCTTCTCCTTCATCTCGACCTCGGTGGCCGCACCGACCTTGATCACCGCCACACCGCCGGCGAGCTTGGCCAGACGCTCCTGCAGCTTCTCCTTGTCGTAGTCGCTGGTCGCCTCCTCGATCTGGGCGCGGATCTGCTTGATGCGCGCCTCGATGTCGACCTTTTTGCCGGCGCCATCGATGATGATGGTGTTCTCCTTCTCCACCACGATGCGCTTGGCGCTTCCCAAGGTATCGATGGTGGCGTTCTCGAGGTTCATGCCGACCTCTTCCGAGATCACGGTGCCGCCGGTGAGGATGGCGATGTCCTGCAACATGGCCTTACGGCGGTCGCCGAAGCCCGGGGCCTTGACCGCGCACACCTTGAGGATGCCGCGGATGTTGTTGACCACCAGGGTGGCGAGCGCCTCGCCCTCCACGTCCTCGGCGACGATCAGCAGCGGCTTGCCCTGCTTGGCCACGCTCTCGAGCACCGGCAGCATGTCGCGGATGTTCGAGATCTTCTTGTCGGTAATAAGAATGAGCGGATTCTCGAGCTCGGCCGTCATCGTGTCCTGCTTGTTGATGAAGTACGGCGAGATGTAACCGCGGTCGAACTGCATGCCCTCGACGATCTCGAGCTCGTTCTGCAGGCTCTTGCCCTCTTCGACCGTGATGACGCCTTCCTTACCGACCTTCTGCATGGCATCGGCAATGATGTTGCCGATGGATTCGTCGGCGTTGGCCGAGATGGTACCGACCTGGGCGATTTCCTTCTGATCGGAGCAGGGCTTGGAGATCTTCTTCAGCTCCTCGACGGCGGCGTTCACCGCCTTGTCGATGCCGCGCTTGAGATCCATCGGGTTCATGCCGGCGGCCACGGACTTGAGGCCCTCGCGCAGCATCGCCTGGGCGAGCACCGTGGCGGTGGTGGTGCCGTCACCGGCGACGTCGGAGGTCTTGCTCGCCACCTCCTTCACCATCTGCGCGCCCATGTTTTCGTACTTGTCCTTGAGTTCGATCTCCTTTGCGACACTCACGCCGTCCTTGGTGACGGTCGGGGCGCCGAAGCTCTTTTCGAGCACCACGTTGCGGCCCTTGGGGCCGAGCGTGACCTTGACCGCATCGGCCAGGATGTTGACGCCGCGCAGCATGCGCGCGCGGGCGCTGTCGCCAAACAATACGTCTTTAGCTGCCATGATCTTCCTCGCTTTGGAATCTTGTCGGTTACTTGCCTTCGATCACGCCCATGATGTCTTCTTCGCGCATCACGAGCAGCTCTTCGTTACCGATCTTGACCTCGGTGCCGGAGTACTTGCCGAACAGCACCTTGTCACCGACCTTGACGTCGAGCGGGCGGACCTTGCCGTCCTCGAGCAGCTTGCCCTGACCGACGGCGACGATCTCGCCCTGAATCGGCTTCTCTTTGGCGGTATCGGGGATGACGATGCCGCCCGGCGACTTACGCTCCTCTTCCAGGCGGCGCACGATGACACGGTCATGCAAAGGGCGAATTTTCACAGACGAATCTCCTTAAATGTTTGCTGGTTTGGCATTCCTGCTGCTCTTCCCTGATCGGCCGGCCGCCCGAATGCCGGGGCCGGCTGGCCGACTCCCCCTGCACAGGGGGTCCGTTGCTGTTAGCACTCATCTCATGTGAGTGCTAATAATAATTCCGCGTCTTGCGAAGTCAACGGGTCCGCAGCGGTCTGTCAGTCCCGGATGCGGCGCGAATCACCGTCAATCACGTTTCCCCGCCCGGCACCGGGGGTGGCTGGCGGCACTGCGCCGCGGGTCACCCCAGGCCACCCGGGCAACACCCGCAGGAGTAGCGCCCGCCGCAGCGCCGGAATCAACAGCAGCGCGGCCACCACGTCGCTCAATGGCCCGGGAACCAGCAAAAGCACGCCGGCCACCACCCCGGCCAAGCCGTCCAGGAGCGCGCCGGCGGGCGCACTGCCCCGCAGCAGCTGCGCCTGGGCGCGCATGACGGTGGCCAGTCCCCGCGACTGCACCAGCCACAACCCGACGACCACCGCTGCCCCCAGCCACAGTGCAATCGCAACCATGCCGAGGAATCGCCCAACGACCACGAGGGCGGCGATTTCCGCAAGCAGCCACGCAGCCAACAACACAGGAAGGCGGGTCACCGTGCCAAGGTCGGGGTCAGGTGGCATGGTTTCAAGCGCCGACGATACTAGGGTCGTCCGGGGCTGTCCGCTACAATGGCGCGCCCAACCCGACCGGATCGCCTGCGTAGCCGGCCAGCCATGACTCGTTCCGTCCGCCAATGCCTCGCCTTGCTGTTTGCCGTGGTGCTGCCGACCGGCGCGCTGGCACAGAATCTCAATGAACAGTTGCTCGACGCTGCCAGGCGCGGCGACACCGAGCAGATCAAGTCGTTGCTCGACCGCGGCGTGGCCGTCGATGTCACCAATCCCAAGGGTCACACCCCGCTCATGCTGGCGGCCGGCAATGGCCGGTTGCAGGCGGTCAACGCCCTGCTCGCGCGTGGCGCGGACGTGAACCGTCGCGACCGCGACGGCGACACCGCGCTCAAGCACGCTGCCTGGAACGGCGATCCGGACGTGGTCGAGGCGCTCCTCAAGAAGGGTGCCGACGTCGATGCCGCCAGCCGACCCGGCTTCACCGCGTTGCGCGCCGCCGCGACCAGCGGCCACACCGCGGTGGTCGAAGTGCTCCTCGCCCACGGCGCCAATCCCAATGTGCGCGGGGCCGACGGCCGGACACCGCTGTCGTTTGCGCGCGCCCGTGAACATCACGAAATCGAACGCCTGCTGAGGGAGGCAGGGGCCAAGGAATGACGCGTGCTCGGTCCGCCTCGCGCCTCGCGCGGCGGCCGGCGCGGGCGCCAGCCGCGCAGCTCGTGCTCACGACCTGCCCGGACAGCGCCACGGCCGAGCGCATCGCGCGCGCCCTCGTGACGGAACGGCTGGCGACGTGCGTCAACATCGTGCCGATCGCGCAATCGGTATATCGCTGGCAGGGCAAGATCGAATCCGCGGCCGAACAGCTGCTGCTCATCAAGACCCGGCGCCGCGATTTCTCCGCGTTGCAGACGCGCCTGCACGCGCTGCACCCGTACGAACTTCCCGAGCTGCTCGCGGTCCCAATTGCGGGCGGCTCACATCGCTACCTTGCCTGGCTCGCCAACCCGGACAAACCCGCATGAAACGCCTGCTCATCACCGCGCTCACCCTCGGCGTTGCGCTCGCGACGCCCGCCTTGATCGCCGCCACCGAAGACGACCTGCTTGAACCGGACAAGGCGTTCGCGCTCAGCACCCGCGTGCTCGATGCCAACACGCTTGAGGCGAGCTGGCAGATCGCGCCGGGCTATTACATGTACCGCGACAAGTTCAAGTTCGAGGCGCTCGACGGCGCGGTCAGCGTCAAGCCGGCAATCCTGCCGCCCGGCAAGAAGAAAGACGATCCGTTGTTCGGCGCGGTCGAGACCTACACGCAGCGTGTCACGGCGCGCGTGCCGCTCGAGCGCAAGGACGCAGGGGCGCGCGAGACCAGACTGCGCATCACCGGCCAAGGCTGCAATGAGCCGATCGGCGTGTGCTATCCGCCGATCACCAAGGAGATCAGCGTGCGCCTGCCGGCGCTCACGCTGGCGCAGGCCCCCGCCACCGCGCCCGCCCCGGCAACGGCTGGCGGCTTCAAGTCACTCAAGGACCTGGCGCGCGCGATCGAAGCACCGCGTGCCGATGCCGAGCCGGTCGATCCGGAGAAGGCGTTCCGCGTGCGCGTCGAGCCGCACCCGCAGGGCGCGCGCGTGCGCGTCGAGATCGAGGATTGCTGCTACCTGTATCGCGACAAGACCACGTTCCGGCTCGCGAGTGCCGCAGGCGCCGCGCCGCTGCCGCCGGACGTGCGCCTCGGGAAGGTCGAGCTGCCGCCCGGTGAGATCAAGGTCGATGAGTTCATCGGCAAGACCGAGGTGTACCACAAGCCGTTCGAGGTGCTGGTGCCGATCGAGGGGCTGGCGAACGCCGCCGGGGCGCTCGCCCTGACCGTGGGTTACCAGGGCTGCTCCGAGAAAGGTGTGTCGATCTGCTATCCGCCGACGACCAAGACCTTCACCCTGGCGGGCGGCACGCCCGCCGTGGCCGCGACAGCGGTGAGCGGCGAGGTTGCAGCACCAGCGCCGGCACCGGCGCCCGCGGGCGCGCGCACCGACAGCGGCCGGTTCATCGCCTATGTGCTCGGTGCGTTTGGCATCGGCCTGCTGCTCACCTTCACGCCGTGCGTGCTGCCCATGATCCCGATCCTCTCGAGCGTCATCGTCGGCTCCGCCAAGGATCGGCACATCACCAAGCTCGAGGGCGGACTGATGTCGAGCGCCTACGTGCTCGGCACGGCCGTGACCTACACGATCGCCGGTGTCATCGCCGGCGCCACCGGCGAGCAGCTGCAGGCATACTTCCAGAGCCCCTGGATGCTGGGCACGTTCGCCGCGTTGTTTGCCGTGCTGTCGCTGTCGATGTTCGGCTTCTACGAGCTGCAAATGCCGTCCTTCATCCAGTCGCACCTGCACTCGCATTCGCACCAGGTGCACGCGCGCTTCAAGCACATCAAGGGCGGCGCGCTCATCGGCCTGTTCGGCATGGGGCTGCTGTCGGCACTGGTCGTGGGGGCGTGCGTCTCGCCGCTGCTGATCTCGGCGCTGAGCGTCGCCATCGCCAACCGCGATCCGGTGCTGGGCGGCGCCATCATGTTCGCGATGGCGCTCGGCATGGGCGTGATCCTGATTGCGATCGGCATCGGCGCCGGCTTCCTGCTGCCCAAGGCCGGCCCGTGGATGGAGAAGGTCAAGCACGTATTCGGGGTGCTGTTGCTGGCGGTCGCCATCTACCTGCTCGGGCTGATCCCGGAGGTGCCGGTGCTGCTGTTGTGGGCGGCGCTGCTGATCGTGGTCGGGGTCTACCTCGGCGCCACCCAGAGCCTGCCGCCCGGCGCGAGCGGCTGGCAGTACCTGTGGAAGGGCGTGGGTACCGTGGCGCTCATCTGGGGTATCGCCGCGCTGCTCGGCGGGTTCGCCGGCAATCGCGACATCCTGAGCCCGGTCAACGTGAACCTCGGCGCTGCGGGCACGAGCGCGGCGGCACCGGCAAGGGAGCAGCCGTTGTTCGAGCGTGTTGCCACCCTCGCGGCGCTCGAGGCGCGTCTGGCCGAGGCCAAGCGCGCCGGCCAGCCGGTACTGCTGGATTACTTTGCGACCTGGTGCACCGACTGCGTGCGCATGGAAAAGGCCACTTTCAGCGAGCCGCGCGTGCGCGAGGCCATGCAGCGCTTCGTGCGCCTGCAGGTGGACGTCACCGATCCCAACGACCCGCAGGTCAAGGCGATCAAGGGGCAGTTCGGCGTGTTCGGCCCGCCTGCGCTTCTGGTCTTCGGCCCGGACGGTGCGGAACGGCGCGACCTGCGGACCTACGGCTTCAAGCCGGTGGCGGACTTCCTCGCGCTGCTCGGCAAGGTCTAGGGGTACGGCCCCACCGGCCCCGATCGCCTCGTGTCGCGCACCACTACTAACCTGCTGCTCATCGCCGCTGCGATCGTCGCCCTGCTCGGCGGCTACTGGGCGGCGCAGCTCCTGCGCAGCGCGCCGGTCACCTCCGGCGAGACGGCCGGATTCATCGAGGTCACGGGCGCCGATCTCGACGGCGCACCGCGCAAGCTGTCCGACATGCGCGGCACGGTCACGGTGGTCAACTTCTGGGCCACCTGGTGCCCGCCGTGCCGCGAGGAGATCCCGTTGTTCACCGCCACCCAGGCGCAGCTCGGCGCGCGCGGCCTGCAGATCGTCGGCGTCGCGATCGATGAACCCGCGGAGGTGCGCGCCTACCGTCAGGAGGTCAAGATCAACTATCCGCTGCTGATCGCCGACCCGAGCGTGTACAAGGCCATGCAGGCCTACGGCAACAGCGCCGGGGGCCTGCCCTTCAGTGTGGTGCTCGACCGTGACGGAAAGGTGCGCAGCCGCAAGCTCGGCGCATTCCGCGGCAGCGAGCTGCAGGATGCGGTTGTGCCCCTGCTCCCTTCCCAGGGCAATTGAGGCGAGATCGCGCCGCTTCTTGCGGCGATCGCCGGGCAAAATTGCCGTCAACTGGCATTAACCCGTAGATTGTCTGGACAACTCGCGGGCACCGGCGGCACAATGGCGCGCCCCGGTGCCTCGCGCCGGTTCGCGACGGAAGCCTGCACGTACCAGGCACGATACCCCCAAAACGAGAAAGTAACTGGGCATGGCCGACATCCTCGTCCTGAATGGACCGAACCTGAACCTGCTCGGCACCCGCGAGCCGCAGCACTACGGCGCCGATACGCTCGAGGCGATCAATGCACGCCTCGCGGCCCAGGCCCAGGCGGCCGGCCGCAGCATCGAGTTCTTCCAGAGCAATGCCGAGCACGAGCTGGTCGGGCGCGTCCAGCAAGCCATGCGCGAGGGAGTGGCCTTCATCCTGGTGAACCCGGCGGCCTTCACGCACACCAGCGTGGCGTTGCGTGATGCCCTGGCGGCTGCGGCCGTGCCGTTCATCGAGGTGCATCTTTCCAACGTGTACGCACGCGAGCCGTTTCGCCGGCATTCGTATTTCTCCGATCTCGCGGTCGGGGTCATCAGCGGCCTCGGGGCCAAGGGTTACGAGCTGGCGCTCGCGGCCGCGCTTGAACGACTGACAAACAGGAAATGACGCATGGATATCCGCAAGGTCAAGAAGCTCATTGAAATGCTCGAGGAGTCGAGCCTCGCCGAAATCGAGATCAAGGAAGGCGAGGAATCCATCCGCATCAGCCGCGCCAGTGCCACCGCCGCGCCGGTCGTCACGCACGTGGCCGCCGCGCCGGCGAGTGCCGCGGCAACCAGCCAGGCCGCGCCCGGCCCGGTGCCGAGCGCCGAGGCGCCGGCCTCGCCGGTACACCTCGGCCACACGGTCAACTCGCCGATGGTCGGCACCTTCTACCGTGCACCGTCGCCCGACGCCAAGCCGTTCGTCGAGGTCGGCAGCGTGGTGAGTGTCGGCGACACGCTGTGCATCATCGAGGCCATGAAGATGATGAACGAAATCGAGTCCGACAAGGCCGGCGTGGTCAAGGCCATCCTCAAAGAGAACGGTCAGGCCGTGGAATACGGCGAGCCGCTCTTCATCATCGAGTAGTCCATGATCGAGAAAGTCGTCATCGCCAATCGCGGCGAGATCGCGCTTCGCATCCAGCGCGCCTGCCGCACCCTCGGGATCAAGACGGTCGCGGTGCACTCCGAGGCCGACCGCGATGCCAAGTACGTGCGGCTCGCCGACGAATCGGTGTGCATCGGCCCGCCGCGCTCACCGCAGTCGTATCTCAACATCCCGGCGATCATCAGCGCCGCCGAGGTCACCGACGCCCAGGCCATTCACCCCGGCTACGGCTTCCTGTCCGAGAACGCCGACTTCGCCGAGCGCGTCGAGCAGTCCGGCTTTGTGTTCGTCGGCCCGCGCGCCCAGACCATCCGCCTCATGGGCGACAAGATCTCGGCGATCAAGGCCATGAAGCGCGCCGGCGTGCCGTGCGTGCCGGGCTCGGACGGCCCGCTGCCGCAGGACGAGCGCGAGATCCTGCGCATCGCCGACGACATCGGCTATCCGGTGCTGATCAAGGCCGCGGCCGGCGGCGGCGGCAAGGGCATGCGCGTCGTGCACTCGGAAGCGGCGCTGCTCGGCGCCATCCAGCTCACGCGCGGCGAGGCCAAGGCGGCGTTCGCCAACGACACCGTGTACATGGAGAAATTCCTCGACAACCCGCGGCACATCGAGTTTCAGGTGCTGGCCGACGAGCACGGCAACGCCATCCACCTGGGCGAGCGCGACTGCTCCATGCAGCGCCGCCACCAAAAGGTCGTCGAGGAGTGTCCGGCCCCGGGCATCGGCGAGAAGGCGCGGCACAGGATCGGCGACCGCTGCGCGGAGGCCTGTCGCAAGATCGGCTATCGCGGCGCCGGCACCTTCGAGTTCCTGTACCAGGACGGCGAGTTCTACTTCATCGAGATGAACACCCGCGTGCAGGTCGAGCACCCGGTCACCGAGATGGTCACGGGCGTGGACATCGTGATGGAGCAGCTGCGCATCGCCTCCGGCCACAAGCTCTCCTATCGGCAGCGCGACATCTCCTGGTCGGGCCACGCCATCGAGTGCCGCATCAACGCCGAGGATCCGCGCACCTTCGTGCCGTCGCCCGGCCGCATCACGGCCTACCACCCGCCGGGCGGCCCGGGCATCCGGGTCGACACGCACATCTACGACGGCTATGTCGTGCCGCCGTATTACGACTCGATGGTGGCCAAGCTCATCAGCTACGGCGACAACCGCGAGATGGCGCTCGCGCGCATGCGCATTGCGCTCTCGGAGATGGTGGTCGAAGGCATCAAGACCAACATCGCGCTGCATCGCGACATATTGAACGATGCGGCCTTCATCGCCGGCGGCGCCAACATCCACTACCTGCAGAAGAAGCTCGGCCTGGACTGAGCGTGGCGCTGGCGCGCGCCGTATCGATGCCCTGGCTGAAACTCACGCTGCGCACCGCCAAGGAGCAGGCCGAGCGCCTGGCCGACGCCCTGCAGGAGCTGGGCGCCATCTCGGTGACGCTCGAGGACGCGGCCAACGAGCAGCTCATCGAAACCCGCTGGGACCAGACCCCGCTGTGGCGCGAGGTGCGCCTGAGCGCGCTGTTCAGCGCCGATGCCGACGTCGCGGCGCTGCTCGCGCAGCTGGCGGACAGCGGCCTGGCGCCGCTCGCCCCGCCCGCCACCGAGGTGCTCGCCGATGAGGACTGGGCGCGTGTGTGGATGACGCGCTACCAACCGATCGAGGTCGGGCGCAACCTGTGGATCTGCCCGAGCTGGTGCGCGCCGCCGGTGCCATCGGCGGTCAACGTGGTGCTCGACCCCGGCCTCGCCTTCGGCACCGGCACGCATGCGACCACGGCGTTGTGCCTGGCGTGGCTGGCGGAGCAGGACATCGGCGGCCGCACGCTGATCGACTACGGCTGCGGTTCCGGGATTCTGGCCGTGGCGGCACTCAAGCTCGGCGCCGCGCACGCCTTCGCCACCGATCTCGACCCGCAGGCACTCGCGGTCGCGCGCGAGAATGCGCTGCGTAACGGTGTCGCCGATCGCCTGACGGTGTGCGCGCCCGAGGAACTGCCGCCCGCGGTCACGGCGGACCTGGTGGTGGCCAACATCCTCGCCGGCGCGCTGGTCGAGCTCGCCCCGCGCCTGACCGGCCTGACGCGCCCCGGCGGACAGCTGGCGCTGTCCGGCATCCTGCAGGGCCAGGACGATGCGCTGGCCGCCGCCTACGCGCCGGCCTTCGCCCTGCAGCGGCGCACGCGCGAGGAATGGGTGCTGCTCACCGGTCGGAGGCGCTAGGGCGCACCATGCACACGCGCTGCCCCGAGTGTCAGACCACGTTCAAGGTGACCGCGTCGCAACTGGCGGCGCGCGAAGGCATCGTGCGCTGCGGCAAGTGCGCCGCGGTTTTCAATGCGAGCGAACACCTGCTGCCGGCGACCGCGCGCAAGCGCACGGTGCGTCGC
>CAZVUN010000005.1:0-1992 GCA_964629975.1 uncultured Acidiferrobacteraceae bacterium
CTCCAAGTTAGGTCATCTGTATTCCGCCGCGAAACGCGGCGGCCTCATTGAAGCTGGCATAGTTGTGTCGCAGCCATGCACGAACTATAAAGTATTCCGCCGCGAAACGCGGCGGCCTCATTGAAGCGCGTCATAGGCATCAGCCTCGTTCGGGATCGTGAAGTATTCCGCCGCGAAACGCGGCGGCCTCATTGAAGCGTGTTCTCGGCGGCGGCCTTCGCGCTGCATATTAATGTATTCCGCCGCGAAACGCGGCGGCCTCATTGAAGCTCGCCCGCCAAGCGCGAGAAACATCCGCTCGGCGGGTATTCCGCCGCGAAACGCGGCGGCCTCATTGAAGCGCCGTGATTCATTTCAGATACCTCCGAATGATGGTGTATTCCGCCGCGAAACGCGGCGGCCTCATTGAAGCGTGGTGGATGCGCTGGGTGTCGGCGCAGGAACGGCGGTATTCCGCCGCGAAACGCGGCGGCCTCATTGAAGCTTAACAGGTGCAGGCATGGTCATTTCCTCATGGTCAGTATTCCGCCGCGAAACGCGGCGGCCTCATTGAAGCTTTGTGAGGAGACGGAAATGCTGCAGCCAGCCCATAGTATTCCGCCGCGAAACGCGGCGGCCTCATTGAAGCAATAGCATCGCGTTTGCCCAACCAATCTAGAGGAGATATTCCGCCGCGAAACGCGGCGGCCTCATTGAAGCGTCCGTGTACAGATAAAGCCGCTCGCCGGACGGGCGGTATTCCGCCGCGAAACGCGGCGGCCTCATTGAAGCCATGGATTCTTCTCCTGTTGTCTTACGTGAAGTTGGGTATTCCGCCGCGAAACGCGGCGGCCTCATTGAAGCGCCCGTAGAACGGATCCACGTCCGGATTCTGTACGTGGTATTCCGCCGCGAAACGCGGCGGCCTCATTGAAGCCGCCAGATTGATCGTGTAATGCCCATGAGCGCAGCCGTAGGTATTCCGCCGCGAAACGCGGCGGCCTCATTGAAGCCCGTCATTGCGCTTGCCGTCCGGATTGCGCTTCCATGTATTCCGCCGCGAAACGCGGCGGCCTCATTGAAGCTGGATCAGCCAACGCAGCACAGTATCCGGATTGCGGCGTATTCCGCCGCGAAACGCGGCGGCCTCATTGAAGCTGCGGTCGCACTCGCCTCGCGACCTCCAACGTGCACGTATTCCGCCGCGAAACGCGGCGGCCTCATTGAAGCGCGTGCCAGACATCCCTGTCGTCGCGCTCAGGACGCTCGATGCCCCAGCCCGGACTTCCTTGTCCGGGCGTTCGCCGGCGGCGGGGCAGGGACGCGAGTCGTTGGCGCGTCGGGCGGGAACATACGCGCGCGCCCGAGCCTAGCGAGGGTTGCCTTGACGGGGGAGCACGGGGCGCACAATTGAACTGCGCCGGTAGCGGTCGCGCCGGGCAGGACTCGAACCCGCATCTAACGCCTAGTCGGGGCGTTGCTCTATCCGATTGAGCTACCGGCGCTCCCGTGCGCGAGCGCCCCCGCGCCGCAGCCCGTCAAGGTCGCGCTACCTTGAAAGGGTGGGGGACGCGCCGTAGAGTGGTCGGCAATAAGGCAAGGGTGTCGCCGTAACGACGGCATCTAGTCAGCGTCTCGTCCAGTGGGCGTTTGCCGAATCGACTGGACACGAAATAAGGCAGGAGCGCCACCGGCGACGGCGGCGTTATATCGGCACCTCGCGCAGTGGGTGCGATGCCGAGATAGACTGCGTTACCCAACGGGCCGCCGCGTGCGGCCCGTTGCTGTTTGCCCGCCCGGGCGACGCGGTGCGTGCGGCGGCATGCAGCGTGACGCACGGGCAATCAGAGTACGCGGCGCGCCGCGCGCGGATCGCGCCAGCGTCTTCGCCGCGCACGCGGGGATAAACCGGATCTACCGCGCTCCGATCTAATTCGTCGCGCTCGGGATTCTCGACACCCCAGCCCGGACTTCCCTGTCCGGGCGTTCGCCGGCGCGAAGGTCCACCGGACC
>CAZVUN010000005.1:2002-10471 GCA_964629975.1 uncultured Acidiferrobacteraceae bacterium
GCTGGATACGCCCGGCCAGGTGCATCCCCATCCGAATCCGTATGCGAGCGAGGCGGAAATGCGTACTCCCCCTCCCCCTAGTATTCCCGCCGGGGTGCACGAAAATGACGTGCACCCATTCGGCGGCGCGAATGTCCACCGGACCTTCGCGACAGCCCCGGCTCACCCGCCGCGACTTCTGGCCGGTGGAAGACTACCGCCGCCCTGGACGACGCGCGCCGCTGCCCGAAGTGCTCCTTGCGCGACACATCTGCCAGCCGGAGTTGTCGCGCGCCAGTGGCAAATTGACGGCACTGCGTGCAGCGCTGGTTGAGCCCGAGGATGAAGCGCCGTGACAGGGCACAAAGACGCCCTCTATACTGACACTAACAGTGGTCCGTGCAATTTTGGAGCAAAATAAAATGAACGAAATCCTGTTTCTCGTGGAGACCGCCCCAGAAGGGGGGATACACCGCCCGCGCCCTCGGGGAGTCCATCTTCACTGAGGCGGACGATTTGGAAAGCCTGCATCGGCAGGTGCGCGATGCCGTGCGCTGCCGCTTCGAAGAAGGACAGGCACCGCGCCTGCTCCGGCTGCACTTCACGCATGAGGAAGTGATCGCGGTATGAGGTTGCCGCGCGACGTCTCCGGCGGCGAGCTGATCAAGTTGCTCGCCCGCCTCGGCTAGCGCGTCACTCGACAGACCGGCAGTCACATGCGTCTGGCCTGCGGCTAACTCAAACCACATAACCTCACCGTTCCCAACCACAGCCGACTGCGCGTGGGCACGCTCGCGGCGATTCTCGCCGACATTGCCGCGCATCACCGCGTTGATCGCGATGAGTTGCTGCGGAAATTGTTCGGTTAATTGAATGCCCGGCCACGGCCAAGTGAGGGGTCCGAATGGCTTTGCTGCTCAACACACTGTACGTCACCACATCGGACGCCTACCTGCGCCTGAAAGGCGAAACGCTGTGCGTGATGGTGGAGAAAGAGAAACGGTTACAGGTTCCGATGCACCACTTGGGGAGCATCGACTGTTTCGGCGATGTGATGTTGAGTCCGGCACTGCTTGGTCGCTGCATGCAAGAGGGACGCAGCGTGGTGTGGCTGGAACGCGGCGGGCGCTTTCAGGCGCGCGTGGAAGGCCCGGTGAGTGGCAACATTTTACTGCGGCAGGCGCAGTATCGGGCGGCCGACGACCCGGCCAAGACGATCGAGCTGGCGCGCGCCTTCCTGGCGGGGAAGCTGCGCAACAGCCGCAATGTCTTGGCGCGCGGCGTACGGGATGGGCAGAACGAAACCGAACGCGCCGTGCTCGTACAAAATGCGCGGCTCGTGGCGGGACATCTGCGCAAGCTTCCACACACACCGGACCTGGACACACTGCGCGGCGAAGAAGGCAATGCAGCTCGCATCTATTTCCAGTCCATGCAATACCTCATCCGCCAACCCCTTCGTAGCGATTTCGCCTTCGATGCACGCAGTCGGCGGCCGCCAACCGATCCCATGAACGCGATGCTGTCCTTTTTCTAGGCCGTTTTGCTGCATGATTGCCGCAGCGCGGTATCGCCCGCTTGATTGAGCGGGCGCGGATTGAAACCCGCCGGACGCCGTCGCTCTCCATGTTGCGGGTTGAAACACCATCGGCACATCTTTAGCTACGAGCGGAAACACAGCGCTCGCCCGCGAGCCGACCATGCTTTCAGGTGCACCAGCCCCCGCATGACCGTCCTGGTTCCAGCGCCGCGGCAAGCCCGGGCACGCTAGCGGCGCGCCTGGGCGAGCGCCTCGGCGAGGGTCGCGCAGCCGCTCGCGCGTACGCGCGCGGCGAGGCCGCGCACGATCTCGGCGACCACACCCGGACCGCGAAAGATGAGGGCGGTGTAGAGCTGCACGGCATCGGCGCCGGCGACGAGCTTCTCCCACGCGTCCTCGGCGGTTTCGATGCCGCCCACGCCGATGATCGGGATGTGGCCCTGCAGGCGCGCGTACAACTGGCGGATGACGTGGGTTGACAATGGGCGCAGCGGCCGGCCGCTCAGGCCACCGGCCTGGCGGGCGAGCGCGTGCTGTGCGAGCCCCGGGCGCGTCACGGTGGTATTGGTGGCGATCACGCCGTCGAAGGCATGCGCGAGCAGCAGCCGCGCGATCTCGGCGATCTGCTCGTCATCCAGGTCGGGCGCGATCTTGAGCGCAATCGGCACGTAGCGGTCATGGGCGGCGCGCAGCTTCTCCTGCTCGGCCTTGAGCGCGGCGAGCAGGCGTTCGAGCTCGCCGCCCTCCTGCAATGCGCGCAAGCCCGGGGTGTTGGGTGAGGAGATGTTGACGGTCACGTAGTCGGCATGCGCGTACACCGCACGCAACGCGACACGGTAGTCGTCGACCGCCTGTTCGTTCGGCGTGTCCTTGTTCTTGCCGATGTTGATGCCGAGCGGGCAGGGGTGCCCGCCGCGCACCAGGTTGTCGAGGAACTGGGCGACCCCGACGTTGTTGAAGCCCATGCGGTTGATGATGGCGTGCTCGGGCACCAGCCGGAACAGGCGCGGGCGCGGATTGCCGGCCTGCGGGCGCGGCGTGACCGTGCCGAGCTCGAGAAAGCCGAAACCGAGATCGGCAAACGCGCGCGCGCATTCGGCGTTCTTGTCGAGCCCCGCCGCCAGTCCCACCGGGTTGGCCAGCTCGAGCCCCATGACCCGCACCGGCAGACGCGGCACGCGCGCGCGCATTGCTGCGTGTATCCCCGGCAGCGCGCTCAGCCGGCGCAGGCCCTGTAGCGTGAGGTGATGGATCGTCTCCGGGTCGAACCGGAAGAGCAGCGGACGGAGCAGGCGGTACGACACGGCTGGGTCGTGGGGCGGTGGGCCGGCGTTGGACGCAGCCGATGATAGCGCAGCTCCTGCCGCGAGCGCACGCGACACCGGCGCGGCGTGCGCGTTCGCATTGAATGCCGCATCCAAATGCAATAGAGTCGGCGCACAACGCAGTTCACGCGCCGCACGGCGCGGCGCGCGATTGAGAGGAGTCCGTCGAGCATGGTTCCGGTGGAAACCGCCAGCGTGGCAAGCGCGGTCGAGTCGTTCAGTCTGCTCACCGACTACGACGTGTTTCTGCTGCGCGAAGGGCGACACGTGCGCCTGTACGAAAAGCTCGGCGCGCACCTGGTCGAGCACAAGGGTGTGCGCGGCACCGTGTTCGCGGTGTGGGCGCCGAATGCCGAGCAGGTGTCGGTGATCGGCGACTTCAACGGCTGGCATCGTGGCCAGCACCGGCTGCACCCGCGGCCCGACGGCAGCGGCATCTGGGAGGGTTTCATCGGCGGCGTCGGCCACGGGGCGATCTACAAGTACCACATCGTGTCGCGCCACGACGGCTATCGCGTCGACAAGGCCGATCCGTTCGCGCTGCGCAGCGAGGAGCCGCCGCGCACCGCCTCGATCGTGTGGGACAACGACTACGCGTGGCAGGACGGCGACTGGATGGCGCACCGCGCGCACGCCAACGCCTTGAATGCGCCGATCAGCATCTACGAGCTGCATCTCGGCTCCTGGCAGCGCGTGCCGGAGGAGGGTGCCCGCTCGCTTACCTATCGCGAGCTGGCCCCGCGCCTGGCCAATTACGTGCGCGAGATGGGCTTCACGCATGTGGAGCTGCTGCCGGTGATGGAGCACCCGTTCTACGGGTCGTGGGGCTACCAGACCACCGGCTACTTCGCGCCGAGCGCGCGCTATGGCACGCCGCAGGATTTCATGTACTTCGTGGACACCCTGCACCAGGCCGGTATCGGCGTGATCCTCGATTGGGTGCCGTCGCACTTCCCGACCGACCAGCACGGGCTGTCGTATTTCGATGGCACCTATCTCTACGAGCACGCCGACCCCAAGCGCGGTTTTCATCCGGAGTGGAGTTCGAGCATCTTCAATTACGGACGGCACGAGGTGCGCTCGTTCCTGCTGAGCTCGGCGCTGTTCTGGATCGATCGCTATCACGGCGACGGGCTGCGGGTCGACGCCGTGGCCTCGATGCTGTATCTCGATTACGCGCGCAAGCCCGGGGAGTGGATCCCCAATCCGTACGGCGGCAACGAGGACCTGGACGCGATCGCCTTCCTGCGCGCGCTCAACGAGGCGGTGTACCGCGATCATCCCGACACGCAGACCATCGCGGAGGAGTCGACCGCCTGGCCGATGGTGTCGCGCCCGACCTATGTCGGGGGGCTGGGCTTCGGCATGAAGTGGAACATGGGGTGGATGCACGACACGCTGTTCTACATGTCGCGCGATCCGGTGTACCGCAAGTACCACCACGACCAGCTCACCTTCAGCATCTGGTACGCGTTCCACGAGAATTTCGTGCTGCCGCTTTCGCACGACGAGGTCGTGCACGGCAAGGGCTCGCTGCTCAACAAGATGCCGGGCGACGACTGGCAGAAGTTCGCCAATCTGCGCGCCCTGTTCGGCTACATGTGGACGCACCCGGGCAAGAAGCTGCTGTTCATGGGCGGCGAGATCGGCCAGTGGCGCGAGTGGAACCACGATGACAGCCTCGACTGGCACCTGCTGCAGTACGGTCCGCACCAGGGGCTGCGACGCTGTGTGAGCGATCTCAACCGCCTGTACCGGGCCGAGCCGGCGCTGCACGAGATCGATTTCGGCAACGAGGGTTTCGAGTGGGTCGACGTGCACGACTGGGCAGCCAGTGTCGTGAGCTATCTGCGCAAGGCGCGTGACCCCAACAATGCGCTGCTGGTGGTGTGCAACTTCACGCCGGTGCCGCGCCACGGCTACCGCGTCGGCGTGCCGCGCCCGGGCTACTGGCGCGAGGTGTTCAACAGCGATGCCGCGCTGTATGGCGGCAGCAACCTCGGCAACGGCGGCGGCGTCGAGAGCGCCCCCGAGCCTGCCCAGGGCCGCGCCCATTCCCTCACCGTGACGCTGCCACCGCTCAGCGTGCTGTGCTTCCAGGCACCGCGCTGACCACCTGCGGCGGGGCAGCGGGCCGCCGGCCGGGGCGGCGCGCCCGCCCGCGCGACATTGATCTGTATCAAGAACGGCGCCGCGCGCCTGGTGTAGAAGAGAGTTGCACGATCTGTCGTTTCAGTCAGTGGCGGGCGGCAATGTCGCAGGGCCGTGTCAGCGACCGGCCGCGTCGCCGCGCAACAGGAGGTCTACCATGAGCAGCCCAACGCAAGCCGCGAGACAGAAACTCGTCAACGATATCCGCGCGCTGACCGCCGACACCGAAGAATTGCTGCGCGCCACCGCGAACCAGACGGGGGAACGCGTGACCGCGGTGCGCGCGCGCCTGGAGGAGCGCCTGCGCGAGGCGCGCGAGGCCATGACGGAGCTGGGCGATGATGTCGCCGAGCGCACGCGCCAGGCGGCCCGCGCCGCCGACAAGACGGTGCGCGAGCATCCGTGGGAGTCGGTCGCGATCGCCGCCGCGGTCGGTTTCCTGCTGGGCATGCTGACCGCGCGTCGCTGATTCATGACCGCGCCCGACTCGCAAACGGGCGCGCGCCCCGGTGGGCTGCTGCAATCGCTGCGCCGGGTGGTGTCGACGCTCGTCGAGATTCTGCACGACCGCGTCGAGCTCATCACCACCGAGCTCGAGGAGCAGAAGCTGCGCGCCGGGGAAATCGCGGTGGCGTCGTTTCTGACGCTGTTCTTCCTGAGCCTCGCGATCATCTTCGGGACGCTCGCGGTCGTCGTGGTGTTCTGGGACAACTACCGGCTGCCCGTGCTGGCCGGCTTTGCCATCCTCTACCTGGTGCTTGGCTTGATTGCGGCACTCGTGTGGCGCGCCCGCGCGCGCGCCCGCCCGCGCCTGCTGGCCGCGACCCTGGCCGAGTTGGCGCGTGACCGCGATGCACTGCGCCCGCCGTCATGAGCGCGGAGCTCAACGCCGTGGTGCGCCGCCGCCAGACGCTCGTGGCCCGGGCCGCGGCGCAGCGTGCCGAACTCGCCATGCTGGTTGCCCGCTGGGAGCAGCCGTTGCGCATCGCCGATGCCGCCTATCGGGTCGGGCGCGCGGTGCGCACGCACCAGGCGCTGGTGACGCTCGCGACCACGCTGCTCGTGCTGACGCCGCAGCGCCATCGGCTGCTGATGTGGATGGGGCGGCTGTTGAGCCTGTGGGAGCTGTACCGGGTGGTGCGTGCGCAATGGTCGGCGCGCCGCGAAGGCGATGCCGGTGGGTGAGGGTCGCGACGAGTGATCGGGATCAACGGAGATGGCCGTGATGGAAAAGCGTGAAGAGCTGGAGAAGCTGCTGCACGACCTGGCGCAGCAGCGCGATGAGCTGCGGCTCAAGATGCATCTCGCCAAGGCCGAAGCGCGTGACGAGTGGGAGAAGCTCGAACGCCAATGGGAACACGTGCGCGCCAAGCTGCCGCAGGCGCGCGCGACCGTGGGCGAGAGTGCCAAGGAAATCGCCGCCGCGGCCGCGCTCGTGGCCGAGGAGATCAAGCGCGGCTACGATCGCCTGCGCAAGCTGTTTTGACGCGCACGCGCGGGGCGACGATCGCACCGCCAAGGGGGGGCGCCTGCGCGTTCGTGTCGAGGCGGGCCGGTGGCAATGAAGCAACGCGCGCAGGAATCCGTGGCCGGCGGCTCGCCACCACCCGGCGCGCACGGTAGCGCAGTGCGTGTGCTGATCGTGATCGCGCTGGTCTCGTTCATGGCGCTCGTGGGCCTCGGCGCCTTCCGCGCACTCGCCGACCAGCGCGTCGAGCAGTTGTGGGCGGCGTTGACCGCCAATCCCGGCAGCGAGGTCTTCGACCCGGCGATGGTCGACGATCTGCCGGAGCCGGCGCAGCGCTATCTATTGCACGCCATCGCGCCCGGCGCGCCGCTGGCCCAGTCGGTGGTGCTGCACATGCACGGCTCGATCGCACTCGACCCCGGCATCGAACGCCAGGCGATGCGCGCGCAGGAGCTGCTGACCGCGCGCGGGCTGATCTGGCGTGCGTGGGTGGGCGAGGGCGTGATGCGCTTCTCCGGCCACGACTACTTCGCGCTCGGCGAGGGCGCGATGCGCTGGTTCCTGTGGGGCATGGTGCCGGTGGTGCAGGCGCGCGGGCCGGATCTGGCGCGCTCGGCGGCCGGGCGTGTGGCGCTCGAGGTGCCGCTGTGGCTGCCGTCGGCGCTGCTGCCGCAGGCCGGAGCGCGCTGGGAGGCGGTCGATGAGCGGCGCGCGCGCGTGCACCTCAAGGTCGGTAGCGAAGAACTGGCCCCCACCCTGACGGTCGCTGCCGACGGGCAGCTCGAGCGCATCGAGATGCCGCGCTGGGATGTGCGCGGCCTCGATGGCCAGCCCGGTTACGTGCCGTGGCTGGGCGAGGTACTGGGCGAGGAGAAGACCTTCGGCGGCTACACGATCGGGGTGCGCGTGCGCGCGACCGCCAAGGCCGGCACGGCGCAGGCCAACCCGTTCTTCGAGGCCGTGGTGACCGCCGCCGAGTATCGCTGAGGCGTTCGGTCAGGCAGGCGGCGCAGCGCGCACGGGCACCAGCAGGACCGGGGCCGGCGAAAGTCGGGCCACGCCCTCGGCGACACTGCCGAGCAGCAGCCGCTCCATGCCGCTGCGCCCGTGTGTGCCCACGATCACCACATCGGCATGCCACGCGAGTGCCTCCTCGGCGATCGCCTCGGCGGTGCGTTGCGTGGGGCGCACGGTTTCAATCAGGTTGACCTCAGCCTCGACGCCGGCGCCGCGCGCCATGTCCCGGGCCGCCGCCAATGTCTGCTCACCGGCCGCGCGCCGCGCGCGAACGAAGGGCTCGATGTCGATGGCAAGCTCCGGTCCGACCGGCAGCCAGCCCATGTCGACGGCGTGCACGATGCGCAGGGCGGCCGCGAGCCGCTGGGCCAGGGTCGTGGCGTGGCGCAGCGCGTTTTCCGAATGGGGGCTGCCGTCGACCGCTACCAGGATTCGCGAGTACATGGGGCCTCCTTAGGTCGTGTCGCGGTGGCTGCGCAGCGCAGGCCGGCGCATCGCGTGTGCCGCTGGCGCAACCGTGAGTGACCGTAGCCGGATTCGCGCGGCGCGATCTTGATCCCGGTCAAAGCCGCCGCCTCGGGTGCGATGCGCGGCAACGCCAGCGTGGGTGCAAGCGCCCGCGCCTGGAGGCGCCGCAGCAAGCACGCACACATTCGGTTGGGCTCGGTTTCTCTGCCACCGCCGCGATCGGCCGGTTGCCTGCGGTCGCGCGGCGGGAGTTGGCGGCGGCGTGCGCCGCCCGGTCTGCCTCGCAGAAGGCGGACACGTCCAATGCGGTTTACGCAGCGCTGTCGCGGGTGTACGGCTCGCCCGGCGCAATCCCGAGCGAAGCCCGGCCTTTGGCGGTGAGCGCCCAGACACGCGCGCGGTTGCTGTGCAGACAGGCCGCGCGTGCCGGGCAGTGCTCGCAGGCTGCCCCGCGACCGGCAACGACGCGGCGCAGATAGCCGCGCCGCGCCAGGTCCTCGAGCATCGGGTCGAGCAGCGCC
>CAZVUN010000005.1:10571-48048 GCA_964629975.1 uncultured Acidiferrobacteraceae bacterium
GCGGCGCAGATAGCCGCGCCGCGCCAGGTCCTCGAGCATCGGGTCGAGCAGCGCCTCGCTCACGCCGAGCGCGGATGCCAGCTCCGTGCGGCTGACCGTATCGCCGCGCGCCAGGAGCTGCAGCAGACTTCTAAGCATGGCCGACGCCGATGCCGAGCCAGCGCGCGGCCTGGTAGACGCCGATGCCGGCTGCGAGTGCGAGCGCGAGCAAGAGCAGCACGCTCAGCAGGGCCCAGCGCCAGCGGCGCGTCTCCTGGCGCATGACGGCGACCGTCGCCACGCACGGGATGAACAGCATCGTCACGACGAGAAACGCCAGGCCCGCGGCCGGGGGCACCGCGGCCGCCAGGGTCGCCGCCAGTCCGTGGGGCGATTCCTCACCGCCGTAGAGAATGCCGAGCGTGGCGATGGCGTTTTCCTTGGCGAGGAAGCTGCTCAACAGCGCCACCAGCAACCGCCAGTCCATGCCCATGAGCTGCCCGAGCGGCGCAAGCCAAAGCCCGAAGCGGGCGAGATAACTGGTTTCAATGGCGGGACCGGGAAAGCTTGCGAGCGCCCAGACCGCGACCGATGCGAGCAGGATCAGGGTGCCGGCCCGGCGCACGAAGGCCCAGAGGTTCTGCCACGCGAACAGCCCGAGGGTGCGCACGCTCGGTGCATGGTAGAGCGGCAGCTCCATGATGAAGGCGGCGTGCTGACCGCGAAACAGCGTGCGGTTGAGCACGATGCCGAGGAGGGCCAGCACCAGCAGGTTGAGCGCGACCAGGCCGAGCGCAACGGCGAACGCGCCGCGACCGAAGAACACCGGCGTCAGGAACGCGAGCACCGCGTCCTCGTGCTGCGCGAGCAGCGTCGCGATCGGCTGCCACGCGCCTGGCGGCAGCCAGCGGCGGGCGAGCGCGGTGATCTCGGCGTCACCCTCCAGCAGCTTGAGCGCCACCCAGTCGGGACCGTAGGGCTGCGGGACGTACGCGCCGAGCAGCGCGCGGACCTGTGCCAGCACCTCGCGGTGCGGCGCCGCGATCTGCGGGCGCGCGGGTCGAAATGCGTCGGGGGCGCGCGCGAGCGTCACGGCCGCCGCGATCAGCTCGCTCACACCCTCGTTGCGATTCGCCGTGAGCGGCACGACCGGCAGGCCGAGGGCCGCGGCCAGCACGTGCGGGGCGATCTCGATGCCCTGGTCTGCCGCCACATCCATCATGTTGAGCCCGAGCACCAGCGGCACCGGCAGGATCAGCAACTCCGCCAGCAGGTAGAGACTGCGTTCCAGGGCCGCGGCATTGGCGATCATCACCACGACGTCCGGGCATTCCTTGATGATGAAGTCGCGCGCGATGCGTTCCTCTTCCGAATTGGCGCTCAGGCTGTAGGTGCCCGGCAAGTCGACGATGCGCAGCCGCACACCGTCGCGCACGAGCGTGCCCTCGCGGCGTTCCACGGTCTTGCCCGGCCAGTTGCCGACGTGCTGGGACAGCCCGGTGAGCAGATTGAAGATCGTGGACTTGCCCACGTTCGGTTGGCCGGCGAGCGCCACGACGACCTCGCGTTGGGGCGCATCCGCGGCCGGGCTCATGCCTGCGCCTCGACCAGTATCTTGAGCGCCTCGCCCCGTCCGAGCGCCACGCGCGTGTCGCGCACCCGGATGAGCAGCGGCCCGCACCCGCGATTCTGCAGCACCTCGAGCGGCGTGCCCGCCACCAGCCCCAGGGCGGCCAGGCGGCTGGTCAGCTCTCGCCCGGCGCGCAGCGCGCGCACCACGGCGCGCGTTCCCGTCTTGAGCTCGGCGAGGGGCAGGGTCGCAGTGTTCAGCGCTGCCTCGCAGACACCGTTGCCGGCGGCTGTTGCGCGGCGCCGCCGCGGCCGGCGATGGATTCCTCGCTCCCGCCGGCGCGCGACCGGGTGATGGTCAAGGTGCGAATCTCCATGGGTCAGGGACGAAGGTCTATTCGGCGGATGGTGCGGACCGGTCCAGGCGCTCCATGACGAGGCCACTCAACAGCGCAAACCCGGCCAGGTAAAGCGACAGCACCACGCTGTAGGCGGCGCCGAAATAATGGAACAGCAGCGGCAGCAGCGGCAACTTGATGGCGCGGGCGTAGAGAAACACCGCCGCAGTCGAGCCCCGCATGCCCTTGTCGCGCAGCTCGGCGAGCAGCGGATACCACGCATAGACCGGCCCCGCCGACAGGATGCCCGCCACGAGGGCCAGCAGCCAGCCGTGCCAGCCGCCGCGCCGGCCGAGGTGCTGCGCGATCTGTTGCGGGCGCAGCGCCAGGTCAAACACCACCATCAGCACGAATATCAGCGCGAGGATGGGCAGCATCCGCCGCAGCGCCTGCCAGTCGTGGGCCGCCGCGCGCCATGCCAGATCCGGGGCGAGCGCGGCGCACAGCGCGTACGCGCTGACCGCGATGGCGAGGAACCACCAGCGGCCATGACCGGGTTGGGCCTTTGGGCTCGTCATGGCAGGCGTGCCCCCATGCCGCGCAACGTCGCCAGGGTGAGCCACGCAACGGCGAGCGTGAAGGCAAACGCGAGCAGATTGCGAGTCAGCGCAAAGCGCCGACCCAGGAACAGCGCCTCGGCCGGCAGCTGCACCACGCCGACCGTCACCCAGCTCACGACCAGCGCCGTCACGGCCAGCAGGCTCACGCCGCCGGCACGCAGTTCGCCACCGAGCAGATAGCTCGCGAGCGGCGGCCCGGCAGCGATGCTCCCGAGCACGCTGCCCAGCAACGCATCCAGCCAGTCATAACGGCCGAACAGGCGGGCGTACTGTTGCGGCGCAACGAGCGTGAGCGCGAGGCTGGTCAAGAACGGCATGCCGATGATCACCGGCACGGCCTGTCCGAATGTCCGGGCGGTTTTCCTCAGGCTCTTCCTGACCCGCTGAGCCGCGGCATTGGCGGATGGCGTTTCATCACGCATCGCCCGGCGCCTCCAGCAGTGCCCGCAGGGCCGCCACGACACGCGCGTTGTCATGGGGCAGTGCGGTGGTGACACGCAGGAAACCCGACCCGAGGCGCGGATCGTCGAGCGGCTTCACGAGAATGTCGCGCGCCCGCAGTTGATCGGCGAGCCTGCGCGCGTCGTGCGGCGCAAAGTCGGCGAGGAAGAAATAGGTCTGGGTGGGATAGGTTCGCACGCCGAGCGCGCGCAGTTGCGCGGCGAGATCCTCCGTCCACTGGCGCAACTGGCGGTTGCGGGCCTGGATCTCGTCTTCGTGTCGGAGGGTCGCGATCGCCGCCGCCTCGCTCGGGCGCGCGAGCGGGTAGGCGTCGTTGTGCCGGTTGAGGTCATCGGCACTGGCCTGCGGCAGCACGGCATAGCCGACGCGAAAACCGGCGAGGCTGTGGGCCTTGGAGAGCGTGCGTGTCACCAGCAGGTTGGGATGCGCGGGTACCCGATGCGCGACCGACTCGCCGGCCATGCCGATGAACGCCTCATCGACGAGAAAGCGCGTGTCCGGGTAGCGCCGCAGCAGTTCGGGCAGCGGCCGCATGTCGAAAGTGCCGCCGGTCGGGTTGTTGGGGTTCACGATCACGGCCAGCGTCGTGCCGGCGGGGATCTCGAGCTCGGCGAGGTCGAACGCGAAATCGCGCTCCGGCAGCAGCCGGGTCTCGGTGTAGCGCTGCGCGATTTCGGGAAACAGCGGATAGGTCGGGGTCAGCAGATGCACCTGCTGTCCGAAGCGTTCGAACAGCTGGCGCAGGATCAGCTCCGAGCCGGCGTTGATGTGGATCAGGCCTTCGGGCACGCCGAGCTGTCGCGCGAGGAGACGGCGCAGCGGTGCCGAGTAGGCCTCGGTGTAGTAATTGCTGTGCGGCACCTCGGCCTGTGCGGCCGCGATCGCCGCCTCGATGGGCGGCAGCGGGTTCTCGCACAGCAACAGTTTGATGCCCGTGAATGCCCCGCCGCCTTTCTCCAAGATCGATGTCATACGCGGTCTCTCCGGCCCCCGCGATGCCGGCCACCGCCACCGCGCCCGTCAGCCCCCAAACCGCGCTCGACGCAACGCTGAAACGCCGGCAGGTGGCGCTGCTGCGAGGCCTCCTGCAGATTGCGGAACACGGCGAGGATGTCGGGGCGTTGCGTACTGGCGAGCAGCCGCTCATAGAGCGCGCCGTTTTCGATCTCGGCCGCCACGCCTGCCGCGCACGCCTCGCGAAAACTGGCGTAGCGTTGAACCCTGCCGGACCAGGGATTGGCCGGCACCGGCAGGCCATAGCGGTCGAACAGGTGGCGCAGTGCCTCGATGTGGCGCGCCTCGGCGTCGCGGATATTGCTGAACGGCGGCGCGTCGCCGAAGTCGCGTATCACCTGATCGTAGGTGGCCCACGCGCGATACTCGTCATCGAGCGCCTCGTGCAGTGCGTCGATCTCGGTTTTCGTCAGCTCGTTCATGGTGCGCTACCTGGAAGGGAGCGTGACGGGGCCGGTCGGGGGCCGGCCCGCGTGCGGTTGCGGCGCGCACGCGCCGACCTGCCCACGCCGCAAGGCCATGACTCAGCGCCAAAGCCCCACTCGCCGCCGCGGCAGGTGGCGCGCTGTGCCCGGGCAACCGCAAGATGCCGACCCGCAGCGTGCGCGATGCCCGCGATGCCGCGACGAGCGGGCGCGAGAGGAAACGGCAGGTCGCCGCAACGAGGCCGGTGCCGGGTCAAACGAAACGCGCCGGTCGTCACGAGCGTGCGCCGGCCTTGGGGGAGCACGGCATGGCGGCCCCCGGCCAACACCCTTGCCCGTGCCTGGTGCTGGGCCGCACCCCGGCCGCGGTCACGGATGGGCGATGACCTTGTCCGTGAACAGGTAGTCCTTGAGCTCCTTGGAGAAGGCCGGGTCCATGCGCCGGATCCACTCGAGCAGCATGGCCGCGTGCTCCTTCTCCTCGTCACGGTTGTGCGCGAGGATCGCCTTGAGCTCCGGTTCGCGGCAGGCCTCGACCCGCTGGTTGTACCAGTCGACCGCCTCCAGTTCCTCGATCAGCGAGACGATCGCGCGATGCATGTCGCGGGTTGCATCGGACAGCTCGGCGGTCGGTTCGTGATAGCCCTCGTGTGCCATGGCGTGCTCCGTGGTTGGTGACGCCGGCGATCATCCCAGCCGTCTGCGCCGCCTGCCTTGAGCTAAGTCAACGTCACCGGGCGCGGCGATGACCGGGTGTGCGTCGGTCGAAGCGGCTGGCCGGCCGGGCGCTGCTCGCCGCGCCGAGGGTGCGCGGCTATCATGGGCGCGGATCGACACCCACGCGCCCCAGGAGGACCTCATGCCAGACCGGATTCGCCACGTCGAGTATTTCACCATGCAGGTACCCAACCGGCCGGGCGAGGCGGCGTGGTTGCTCGAGGCGCTGAGCTCCGAGGACATCAACCTGCTGGCCTTCACTGGCTTCCCCGTGAGCGCCAAGCGTTCCCAGGTGGATTTCATCCCGGAGGACGCCGCGGCGTTCAAGGCGGTGGCGAAGCGTGCCAAGCTCAGGCTGCGTTCGAAGAAGGGCTGCTTCCTGGTGCAGGGCGCCGATCGTCCCGGCGCGCTGGCGCGCGTGCTGTCCAGGCTCGCCGACGCCAAGATCAACGTCACCGCGGTCGATGCCGTGTGCGGGGGCGAGCAGCGCTATGGCGTGATCCTGTGGGTTAAGCCGAGAGACGCGGCGCGTGCGGCGAAGGTGCTGGGCGCCAAGTAACGCCGTCCCGGCGGGGCTTGCGCGCTAACCGGCGAGGAACAACAGCAGCAGCAGCCAGAACGCCAACCCCAGCGGAACGGCCAGCGCCAGTCCGGTGCACAGGCGGCACTCGTCTTCGCGCGAATTCATCGGTACGACCTCCGTCAGCCGCCTCGTGTCCCGGGTGTGATGGCGGCGCGTGGGACACGCTCAGCTTAGGAGGGACGGCCGCGCACGGCGCTGTCCCGCGACGCCAATCGTGCGTCGCGGCCTGCCACGACGACGTGCGGCGCAAGCGCGCGCCGGCGTTGTTACTTGTTGACGTCGATCACGACGCGCCCGCGAATCTGTCCGTCGATGATCTCGTTGGCCAGGTAGGTGAGATCGGCGAGTCCGGCAACGCGGGTGATGGCATCGAGCTTGTTGCGCGGCGCCTGCGTGGCGAGGCGTGCCCAAACCTGCCGGCGTCGTTCGACCGGGCACATCGCCGAATCGATGCCGAGCAGGTTGACGCCGCGCAGCAGGAACGGCAGCACCGTGGTTTCGAGTCGGTTGCCACCCGCCAGGCCCACGGCCGCCACCGAACAGCGGTACTTCATCTGTCCGAGCACGCGCGCGAGCGTGGTGCCGCCGACGCTGTCGACGGCGCCGGCCCAGCGTTCCGTCTCGAGTGGCCGGCTGCTCGGCGTGGCCAGCTCGGCGCGCTCGACGATCACCTGCGCGCCGAGGTCCTTCAGGTAGCCGTGCAGCTCCCGGCGCCCGGTGGCGGCAGCCACCGGGTAGCCAAGATTGGAAAGAATGAGCACGGCCAGCGAACCGACACCGCCGCTTGCGCCAGTGACCAGCACCTCGCCCTGATCGGGCTTGAGCCCGTGCTCCTCGAGCGCCATGATCGCCTGCATCGCCGCGACGCCGGCGGTGCCGAGCGCCATCGCCTCCCGGGGGGTGAGACCGGACGGCAGCGGCAGCAGCCATTCGCTCTTCACACGCGCGCGCTGCGCGTAGCCGCCCCAGTGCCACTCGCCGACCCGCCAGCCGGTCAAGATCACCTGGTCGCCCGGGCGGTAGGCCGGGCTGTCGCTCGTCAGCACGGTGCCGGCGAGGTCGATGCCCGGGACGTGCGGATACTGGCGCACGAGCTTGCCGAGCCCCTTGATCGCCATGCCGTCCTTGTAATTGAGGCTCGAGTACTCGACCGCGACGGTGACGTCGCCCTCGGGCAGACGGTCGTCAGCCAGATCCTGAATGGACGCCCTGATCTTGCCGTCCTGTTCCTCGAGCAGCAGTGCCTTGAAGGTTCCGGTCATGGCAGCGTCGAATCGCGTCCGGGGGCCGGCCCGGCGAGGGCGCGTTTCCAGTCGCGGAACACGTCGATGTCGAAACCGTCCGGGTAGAACAGGTAGCCCGGTTTGTGGCCGGTCTGGTCGGTCACGCCATACTGCCAGATGATCTCCTTGGTCTTGCGGTCGATCACGATCACGCGGTGGCGCAGGTCGTCGGCGACGAGGATGTCGCCGGTGCCGGGCAGCTCGCGGGCGAGCGAGGGATGGTCGAGCATTTTGTCGCCTTCCTTGACGAAGTAGTCCCAGATCACCTTGCGGCTGAGCGGGTCGAAGATCACCACACGCCCGGGCTTCCAGAAATCCGCCACGATCACGTGCTTGCCATCCACGGTCGGGAAGGCGTCGGACGGGTAGTTGATGCGTGGCGCCTGCACGCTCCACACCACCTTCGAGTCGCGCGTCATGCGCGTGATCCAGGCCCCGCCGATCTCGGTGATGAGGATGTCGCCGTTGTCGAGTGGCGTGGCGCCGTTGGGCGCGGCCAGCTCGTGCGGGGGGTTGTGATTGCGTTTGCCGACCGTGCCCCACTGGGTGACGATCTGGTTGGTGCGCGGATCGATGATCAGCACCCGGTGGTTGCGGATGTCGGCAGTGAGGAAGTTGCCGTCGGACAGGATGTGGGCGTCGTCCGGGTAGTTGAGGTAGCCCGGCGCCGAGCCCTTGTGGTCGGGCGTGCCGTAGGTCCAGGTGACCGCCTTGTTCTCGTAGTCGACGATATGGACATCGTAGTTGTCTTCCTCGCTTACCGCGAGCAGCTTGCCGTCGTCGGAGAAGTTGACGTCCTCATTGCCGCGGTAGAGGACCAGATCCGGTGAGGGGAATTCCCAGACGATGCGCTTGTCGGGTGTCACCTCGATGAGGCGGTTGTTGCGCCGGTCGGCGATCACAATGGGGTAGGGCAACGGCTTGCCCCACGACGGTACCGGCTGCTTGCGGCTGCCAGTCACGGGCGGGATCGGCGGAAGCGTATCGCCGCTCGACACCATGCCGGCGCCCCGCATCTCTTCCGTCACCTTGACCGGGACGCCCGCCGGCTTTGCCTTCGCCGGCCCCGCCGCCTGTACTGCCGACAGGACCGCAAGAATCGAGAGCGCGGCACACGCGACGAACCGCCGACCCGGGAAGCAGCGCCGCGTCATGGAATCACCGTCGACGACCATGACTCGGACACCAGCTCCTGCATGAACTCGTGCACGGCCATGCGCTCCAGGCGGCTGGCATCCTGACAAAGCGCAAGGATCGCCTCGGCCTGCTCGCCAGAAAAGCGTGTGGCGAGGCTGTCGCGGAACTTGGCGATCAGCAGGGGGATCCCTTCGGCGCGGCGGCGGCGATGGCCGATCGGGTACTCGATCTCGACCTTCGGCGTGCAGGTGCCGTCCTTAAAGAACACCTGCACGGCGTTGGCGATCGAGCGCTTGTCGGGCTCGTGGTACTCGCGGCTGTAGCGCGGTTCCTCGACCACTTCCATGAGAGCGCGCAGCCGGTCGATGCGCGGTTCGGCGGCGGCCTTGTCTTCGTAGTCATCGGCGGTGAGGTTGCCCTTGAGCAACCCGATCGCCACCATGTACTGCAGGCAGTGGTCGCGGTCGGCGTAGTTATAGAGCGGCCCGGTCTTGCTGATGATGCGGATCGCCGATTCGTGGGTCGTGAGCACGATGCGCGCGATGTCGTCCAGGCGGTCCTTCACCTTCGGGTGCAGCGCCACCGCGCATTCGACCGCGGTCTGCGCATGGAACTCCGCCGGGTAGGAGATCTTGAACAGGACGTTTTCCATCACGTAGGAGCCGTAGGGCCGCTGGAACTGGAAGCGCTTGCCCTTGAACGATACGTCGTAGAAGCCCCAGGTCTTGGCGCTGAGCGCCGAGGGGTAGCCCGCCTCGCCCTTCAGGGTGATGAGCGCCAGACGCACCGCGCGGCTCGTGGCATCACCCGCCGCCCAGCTCTTGCGCGGCCCGGCATTGGGGGCGTGGCGGTAGGTGCGCAACGCCTGGCCATCGACCCACACCTGCGAGAGCGCATCGATGATCTGCGATTTGCTCCCGCCCAGCATGGCGGTGGCGACCGCGGTGGAGGCGAGCTTCACCAGCACCACGTGGTCGAGGCCCACGCGGTTGAAGCTGTTCTCGAGCGCCATCACGCCCTGGATCTCGTGCGCCTTGATCATCCAGGTGAGCACCTCGCGCAGGGTGACCGGCCGGCCGTTGCGCGAGAGGTAATCCGCCACCGCCAGGATCGCACCGAGGTTGTCGGACGGATGGCCCCATTCGGCCGCGAGCCAGGTGTCGTTGAAGTCGAGCCAGCGCACCAGCGTGCCGATGTCGAAGGCGGCCTTGACCGGATCGAGCTCGAAGTTCGTCCCCGGCACGCGCGCACCGTTCGGCACCGTCGTGCCCGGCACGATCGGCCCCAGGTGCCGCACACACTCCGGATACTTGAGCGCGAGCAGCGCGCAGCCGAGGCTGTCCATGAGGCAGTGGCGCGCGGTCTCGTAGGCCTCGCGGCTCGCGATCTCGCGGTCAACGATGTAGTCGGCGATGTCGACCAGCTCCTGGTCGGGGGCGGGGCGGATGTTGCTGTCAGCAGTGGGGTGGCTCATCGGTTGCGGCGCTCGCCTGTTTGGTAGGGAGGGTATCCGTTGGCAATCGCCTCAGGGCCTGATGCACTGGTACATGTCAAACACCTGCTCGCCATCCTTGGGTTCGCCGGCCGCAACGATGGTGTCGGCGCCCGCCCCGGCGGCGCTGTTACGCGCCAGCCGGATCAGATCCTCGCGCACGAACTTCTCGCCGCGCGCCATCTGCACGACGCTCACGCGCGTATTGCCGAGATGCCGGCAGTTCGCCACGTCGGTGGCCTGCACCACGCGCACGCGCTGGCCCTCCGGTGTCTCGGACACGTAGGCGCAGCCCGTGGCCGCGATGGCCGTGAACGCGATTGCCAGACCCAGCCGCTTTCGATTCATGCGTATCTCCTTTTTCCGGTGTGGTTCAGACGGTATGGACGCCGCGTGGCCCATTGTAATCGACCGCGCCGCCGCTGCGACTGGCGCCGGGGCGTCCCTGGCGGGCGCGCGCGCCCCGTGAGCCGCGCCGCGCGATGCCCGACCGGCGCGCGGACCGGCGAACGCCGCTGCCTTGGCCGCGGGCGGCGGAATCCGCGCAAAATCCATCGGCGCGGCGCCGCTATCCGCGCGCCCGCGCGCTTCGCTAAGATTGTGTCCCGCAGACCTGGCCCGCTGCTGGCTGCGACAACGGAGGTGTCATGACGCCAACGATCCTGATCGCCGCCTTGCTGCTGGTGGTCGCCGCGCCGCTGCGCGCCGACACCCCGCGCGGCCAGATGCTCGGCGGGGTGGGCTACTCCTTGCCGGCGTGGTTCAAGCCGAGTTTTCTCCATTTCCAGGACGACGTCGAGGAGGCGCGCAAGCAGGGGCGGCACGTCATGGTGTTCCTGCACCTCGAGGAGTGCCCCTATTGCGCGCGCATGCTGGAGGAGAATTTCACGCGCGGCGCGACGCGTGACTTCATCCAGAAGCACTTCGATGTGATTGGCGTCAACATCCGCGGCGACGTCGAGACGGTATGGATCGACGGCAACACCTACAGTGAGCGCGCCCTGGCCGGCCACCTCAAGGTCTACGCCACCCCGAGCATCGTGTTCCTCGACCTGGACGGCAACAAGCGGCTGCAGATCACCGGCTACCGGGATCCGCGCGCGTTCCGTCACGCCCTGGAGTACGTGCAAAGCAGGGCCTATGTCAGGCAGTCGTTCACCGACTACCTGGCCATGCAGGCCAGGCCGGCGGTCTACACGTTGCGCCCTCACCCGCAGTTCGTGAGCATGACAAACTTCAAGGATTACTCGCAGCCGCTCGCCATCCTGTTCGAGGACAGGCAGTGCGGCGAATGCGCGCGCTTCCACGACAGGACCCTCAATCACCCCGAGGTGCTGGCCGAGCTCAAGAAGTTCCGTGTGGTGCGCTTCGATGCCGATTCGACGCAGCCGATCGTCGATCTCGACGGCAACGCCACGACCCCGGCGCAGTGGGTCAGGTCACTCGGCCTGTCGTACCGGCCCGCGGTCGTGCTGTTCAACGAAGGCCACGAGATCTTCCGCGTCGACAACCGGCTGTACCATTTCCACTTCAAGGAGACGCTGCGCTACGTGAGCGGCGGGTACTACAAGCGCTACGACAGCTATTCCCAGTACAACGCCGCCCGGCGCGAGGAGCTCCTGGCGCAAGGGATCAACATCGACTATTCGGAGTAGGGCACGCCGCGGCCGCCGGGCCTTCAGCCCCGCTGCTCAATCGGCACATACGCCCGCGGCGGCGGGCCGATGTACTCGGCGTTGGGGCGGATCAGGCGGTTGTCGGCGCGCTGTTCCATCAGGTGCGCGGCCCAGCCGGTGATGCGCGAGCACACGAACAGCGGCGTGAACAGCGGCGTCGGCACGCCCATCAGGTGGTAGCTCGTGGCCGAGTAGAAGTCGAGGTTGGGAAACAGTTTCTTCTCCTCCCACATGACCTTCTCGATCGCCTCGGACACCGGGAACAGCACGGTGTTGCCGGCGTCTTGCGCGAGCTCGCGCGCCCACTCCTTGATGACGACGTTGCGCGGGTCGGATTTGCTGTACACCGCATGCCCGAAGCCCATGATCTTTTCCTTGCGGCTGAGCATGTCCTTGACCGCGGCCGCGGCCTCGGCCGCGGTCCGGAAGCGCGCGATCAGCGCCATGGCCGCCTCGTTGGCGCCGCCGTGCAGCGGCCCGCGCAGGGTGCCGATGCCGGCGGTGATGGCCGAATAGAAATCCGTGAGCGTGGCGGTCGCCACGCGCACCGCGAACGTCGAGGCGTTGAACTCGTGCTCGGCGTAGAGGATGAGCGACACGTCCATGGCGCGGCGGTGCAGCTGTTTCGGGGGCTGGCCGTGCAGCAGGTGCAGCAGGTGGCCGGCGAGGGTGTCGTCGTCGGTGGCGGTCTCGATGCGTCTGCCGCTCGTGACGTAGTGGTGCCAGTACATGAGCATGGACGGGAAGGCGCCGAGCAGGCGATCGGCGATGTCCTGCTGCTGGCCGAAGTCGCGCTCCGGTTCGAGCGTCCCGAGCATGGAGCAGGCGGTGCGCATCACGTCCATCGGGTGGGTGGCGCCGGGGATGCGCTCCAGCACCTCGCGCAGCGCCGGCGGCAGGGCGCGCAGGCCGGCCAGGCGCTTCTTGTAGATCTCAAGCTGCTTGTGGTTGGGTAGCGCGCCCTTCAGCAGCAGATAGGCGACCTCCTCGAAGGTCGCGCGCTCGGCGAGCTCGATGATGTCGTAGCCGCGGTAGTTGAGACCCATGCCCTCGACGCCGCACGAGCAGATCGCGGTGCGCCCGGCGTTGACGCCGCGCAACCCGGCGGTGTTGGTGACGTCTTTCTTTTCAGTCATGGCCAGTGTGCTCCATGAAAACGCCCAAATGGGCTGGCACGTCCCCAGCGATTGCGCAGGAAACAGCGGACATCCTCATCGCCTGCCCTCCCGGGATGGAGTAATCCCGCGAGCGCACAGGGACGTGCGTAGCGGCGCGCTCACGGCTTGTCCTGCCGTCCGAACAGCGCATCGAGCTTGCGCTCGTAGTCGTGGTAGCCGAGCACCTGGTACAGTTCCTCGCGCGTCTGCATGATGCGCACCACGTTGCGCTGCGTGCCGTCCTCGCGGATCGCGTGATAGACCATCATCGCCGCCTGGCTCATGGCGCGAAACGCCGACAGCGGGTAGAGCACGAGCGCCACACCCGCCGCGCTCAGCTCCGCGACCGTGAACAGCGGCGTCTTGCCGAATTCGGTAATGTTGGCGAGCACCGGGATCCCGGTCGCCTCGGCGAAGCGCCGGTACTGGTCGAGCTCGGTCAGGGCCTCGGGGAAGAGCATGTCGGCGCCGGCCTCGCGGCAGGCGATGGCGCGCTCGAGTGCCGCGTCGATGCCCTCGACCGCAACCGCATCGGTGCGCGCCATGATCACGAACTGCGCGTCGCTGCGCGCATCGACCGCGGCCTTGATGCGATCGACCATCTCGGCCTGCGAGACGATGCTCTTTCCGGGCCGGTGGCCGCAGCGCTTGGTCTGCACCTGGTCCTCGATGTGCAGTCCGGCGGCACCGGCGCGGGTCAGCTCCCTCACGGTGCGCGCGATACCGAAGGCCCCGCCGAAGCCCGTGTCGGCGTCCACCAGCAACGGCAGCTCGGTCGCGGCGGTGATGCGGCGCGCATCCTCGAGCACGTTGTCGAGCGTGGTAATGCCGAGATCGGGCAGGCCGTAGGAGGCATTGGCCACGCCCGCGCCGGACAGGTAGAGCGCGCGAAAGCCGGCGCGTCCCGCCAGCAGGGCGCTGTAGGCGTTGATCGCGCCGACCACCTGCAGCGGCTGCTCCTCTGCCACTGCGGCGCGCAGGCGCGCGCCGGCCGAGCCCGGAGCGCTCATGGTACGGCACCCTTCGGGTAGCCGATCGTGTGCAGCGATTGCGCGATCTCGTTCAGGATCGCCGGGTCGTCGATCGTCGGCGGGGTGGTGTAGGACGCGCCATCGGCGATTCTCTTCATGGTGCCGCGCAGGATCTTGCCGGAGCGGGTCTTGGGCAGGCGCTTGACCACGAGCGCGAGCTTGAAGGCAGCGACCGGTCCGATCGTCTCGCGCACCTTCTGCACCAGCTCGCGCTCGATCACCTCGTGCGCTCGATCGACGCCGGCCTTGAGCACCACCAGGCCGAGCGGCAGCTCGCCCTTGAGCTCGTCGTTCACGCCGATGACGGCGCACTCGGCCACGTCCGGATGCGCCGCCAGCACCTCCTCCATCGCGCCGGTCGACAGGCGATGGCCGGCGACGTTGATGATGTCGTCGATGCGGCTCATGATCCACAGATACCCGTCGTCGTCCTTGTAGCCGGCATCGCCGGTGACGTAGTAGCCGGGAAAGCGCGACAGGTAGAACTTCTTGTAACCCTCCTCGTTGTGCCACATGGTCGGCAGGCTGCCGGGTGGCAGCGGCAGGCGGATCACGATGGCGCCGATCGTGTTGGCGGGCAGCGGCTTGCCGTCATTGTCGAGGATCTGCACGTCGTAGCCTGGCACCGGCTTGGTGGCGGAGCCGGGTTTCACCGGCAGCGGCTCGATGCCCATGCAGTTGGCCGAGATCGCCCAGCCGGTCTCGGTCTGCCACCAGTGGTCGATCACCGGCACCTTGAGCTGGCGCTGCGCCCACAGGAGCGTGTCGGGATCGCAGCGCTCGCCGGCGAGGAACAGCGTCTTGAAGTGCGACAGGTCGTACCTGTGGATGAAATCGCCGCGGGGATCTTCGCGCTTGATGGCGCGAAACGCCGTCGGGGCGGTGAACATCACCTTCACCTTGTGCTGCGCGATGACGCGCCAGAACGCGCCCGCGTCGGGCGTGCCGACCGGCTTGCCTTCATAGAGGATCGTGGTGCAGCCGTGCAGCAGCGGTCCGTAGACGATATAGGAGTGGCCGACCACCCAGCCGACGTCGGACGCCGCCCAGTACACGTCGCCCGGCTCGACACCGTAGATGTGGCGCATGCTCCATTTGAGCGCGACCGCATGCCCGCCGTTATCGCGCACCACGCCTTTCGGGAGGCCAGTCGAACCGGAGGTATAGAGAATGTAGAGCGGATCGGTGGCCGCCACCGGCACGCAGTCGTGCGGCTGGGCGCTGGCGATGGCCTCGTCCCAGTCGAGGTCGCGGCCCGCGATGAGCGTGGCCCTGGCCTGCGGGCGTTGCAGGATGATGCAGCGGTCGGGCTTGGTCGTCGCGATGTTGATCGCCTCGTCGAGCAGCGGCTTGTACGCCACCACGCGATTCGGCTCGATGCCGCAGGAGGCCGACACGATCAGTTTCGGTGCCGCGTCGTTGATGCGCTTGGCGAGCTCGTTGGCGGCGAAGCCGCCGAACACCACGGAGTGGATCGCGCCCAGGCGCGCGCAGGCGAGCATCGCCACCGCCGCCTCCGGCACCATCGGCATGTAAATGATGACGCGGTCACCCTTGGCGATGCCCTGGGCGGCCAGGGCACCGGCGAAGCGCGCGACCCAGTCCCGCAGCTCGCGGTAGCTGTAAGACCGGATGGTCTGGGTGACGGGGCTGTCGTAGATGAGGGCGGCTTGCGCGCCACGGCCCTGCGCCACATGCCGGTCGAGCGCATTGAAGCAGGTATTCAATGTCCCGCCCGCAAACCAGCGATACAGCGGCTTGTGGGATTCGTCGAGCACACGTTGCCACTTGCGTTCCCAGTGCAGGTCCGCGGCGGCCTCCGCCCAAAACGCCTCCGGGTCTTGCAGGGAACGTTCGTAGACCGCCTGGATCTTGCTCGCCATCGCCGCACTCCTCACTAGTGGTCCGCGGCGGCATCGGGGCCGCCGTCGTCATGCGCGATGCCACTGCGTGGCGGCATCGTCGCGGGTGCGCGAATCGGGCAGGCGGTGTGGCCTCGGGCAATTTAGGTGGCGGTTTCGCGGTCGAGCCACACGCCGAGCCCCTGCGCATTGAGCGCATAATCGCCGGCCAGCAGTTTTTCGACTTGATCTGGATCAATTTTGCAGCCGTGCGCCGCCAGCCGCGGCAGCAGCAGCGCGCGCTGCCCCTCCACCAGCCGGGCGTGGCGCTCGGGACCGGCCGTACCTGCGGCGCGCGCCAGGTCGGCGAAGGCCGTGACCAGCGCGTGCATGTCGGCGGCCAGGCGCTCGATCTCATGCACGCGCCCGAAGTGCGTCAGGAAGATCTGTGCCGGCCCCATCCCGACCAGCCGATCGATCGAGGCGTGCAGTGCCTGCGGCTCAAACTGCACCGGGGTCGTGGTGGGGAAGATGAACGCCCCCTGGGCGGTGTCGAACTCGCGGTAGGAGATGCCAAAGGTGTCGCCGGCGAAGATGCCGCGGCTGCGCTCATCCCAGACACAGAAGTGGTGGCGCGCGTGGCCGGGGGTGTCGAGGAACAGCAGCTCGCGGCCGTTCAGATCGAGGCGGAAGTTGTCCGGCGCCTCGATCACGCGCTCGGCCGCGATCGGCGCGATCTCGCCAAAGTGCTGTGCGACCGCCTCGGCGCCGTAGACCTCGATCACGCCGGCGATGAGCTTGGCGGGGTCGATCATGTGGCGCGCCCCGCGCGGATGGATCACCAGGCGGGCGTTGGGGAAGCGGCGCATCATCGCGCCCGCCCCGCCGGCGTGATCCAGATGCACGTGCGTCGGGATGACGTAGGCGACGTCCTCGGCGGCGAGGCCCTTGGCGCGCAGCGCGGCGAGCGCCTGCGGCAGCGACCGGGAGGTGCCGGTGTCGATGAACGCCGCCCGCCTGCCTTCGACCAGCAGGTAGAACGCCGCCAGCCCCGGGCGCTGGTATTCGGCATCGATGGCGATGATACCTTGGCCGTAGTCGGTCCAGCGGGACATGCCGCTAGTTTGCCACCGTGCCGGCCGTGGCGCACGCGGCGCGCCCCTTGCGGTAGAATCCCTGCCTTTCCGATCCCGCAGCGGAGTCGCGCATGGCCGAGAAGTTGAACAAGTACAGCTCCCGCATCACGCAGCCCAAATCGCAGGGCGCTTCGCAGGCCATGCTCTACGGCACCGGTCTGCGGCCCGAGGACATGGGCAAGGCCGAGGTCGGCATCGCGAGCGTGTGGTGGGAGGGCAATACCTGCAACATGCACCTGAACGATCTCGCCGCCAAGGTGAAGGAGGGCGTGCAGGCGGCCGGGCTGGTGGGCCTGCGCTTCAACACCATTGGCGTGTCGGACGGTATCTCCATGGGCACCGACGGCATGTCGTATTCGTTGCAGTCGCGCGACCTCATCGCCGATTCGATCGAGACCGTGGTGGCGGCGCAGTGGTACGACGGGCTGATCGCCATCCCGGGGTGCGACAAGAACATGCCCGGTTGCCTCATCGCCATGGGCCGCCTCAACCGGCCGGCGCTCATGATCTACGGCGGCACGATAAAGCCCGGGCACTGGCATGGCGCCACGCTCGACATCGTGTCGGCGTTTCAGAGCTACGGCGAGTTCATCGCCGGCAAGATCGACGAGGAAACGCGCGAGGGCATCGTCGAGCACGCCTGTCCGGGCCCGGGCGCCTGCGGCGGCATGTACACCGCCAACACCATGGCCTCGGCGATCGAGGCGCTCGGCATGTCGCTGCCGTACAGCTCGTCCACGCCGGCGGTCGACCCCGGCAAGCTTGATGAGTGCCGGCGCGCGGGCGTGGCACTGCGACAGCTGCTGGAACGCGACCTGAAGCCGCGCGACATCATGACGCGTGCCGCCTTCGAAAACGCCATGGTGGTCGTGATGGCGCTCGGCGGCTCGACCAATGCGGTGCTGCACCTGATCGCCATGGCGCGCGCCGTGGACGTGAAGCTCACGATCGATGATTTCCAGAAGGTCTCGGACCGCGTCCCGTTCCTTGCCGATCTCAAGCCGTCGGGGAAGTACGTGATGGAGGACCTCCACAACGTCGGTGGTGTGCCGGCGGTGATGAAATACCTGCTGGAGAAGGGTCTGCTGAACGGCGACTGCCTCACGGTGACCGGCAAGACCATCGCCGAGAACCTCCGGGAGGTTCCGGGTCTCAAGGCCGGTCAGGACGTGATCATGCCGATCGAGCGTCCCATCAAGGCGTCGGGCCACATCCGCATCCTGAAGGGCACGCTCGCCCCGGGGGGCGCGGTCGCCAAGATCACCGGCAAGGAAGGCCTCAAGTTTTCCGGCCCGGCGCGCGTCTATGACTCGGAAGAAGCGATGCTGGCCGGGCTCGAGCGCGGCGAGATCCAGAAGGGCGAGGTCATCGTGATCCGCTACGAGGGCCCGAAGGGTGGTCCCGGCATGCCGGAGATGCTCACGCCCACCTCGGCCATCATGGGCGCGGGCCTGGGCAAGGACGTGGCGCTCATCACCGACGGGCGCTTTTCCGGCGGCAGCCACGGTTTCATCATCGGGCACGTCGTGCCGGAAGCACAGGAGGGCGGCCCGATCGCGCTGGTGCGCAATGGCGACACCATCGTGATCGATGCCGAGACCAACACGCTCGACCTCGATGTCGGCGGCCATGAGCTCAAGCGGCGCAAGGAGGCGTGGAAGATGCCGCCCTACAAGGCCGCCCGCGGCACCCTCTATAAGTACATCAAGAGCGTCAAAAGCGCGTCGGACGGCTGCGTCACCGACGAGTAGGCAGGCCCGTTTCCCTGTTCCAGCGCCGGAATCCCGGCGTCGCGTTGTCTAACTCCCTGTCGTGCCGCAAGAAAATCCGCGGCACGCATATTGCTCTGGTCCCCGCAGCGGCCAGGGGGACGCCCTGACGCTCGTTCGCAGCGCGCGAGCACCCCGGGCAGGCAATCCCGCAACCGCCCCGAACCGCGCACGACCCGCCCCACGGGGCAAGGAAAACGGGAGCCCGACATGTACATCCTGTTCTTGATGCTGGTGACCGGCAGCCTGGTGGCGACCGCCGCATTCTTCTCGGTGGTTGGTATCGCCAGCATGTTTGCCTACAACTACGTGCCGGCCCTGATCATGGGCAGCACACTGGAGGCCGGCAAGATCGGCGTGGCCATGTACCTGTACCGCTACTGGCGTCTGATCCCGCGGCTGTTCAAGGCGATCCTGATGATGTTCCTGGTGGTGCTCATGTTCATCACCTCGGTCGGCATCTTTGGCTACCTGTCGCAGGGTTATCAAAAGACCTCGGAGGAGTACAAGCTGATCGCCATCGAGCTGCAAAGCCTCGAACAGGAACTCGCCACCAAGCGCGCCCGCGACCAGGAGATCAATCGCCAGATCGACGCGCTGCCCGCCGACCAGGTGCGCAACAAGATCCGGCTGGCGCGCGAGTTCGCCGACGAGCAGGCCGAGATCCGCGACCGCCTGACGGTGATCGAGCCGCGCGTGCAGGAGCTGTCGGTCAAGCGTCTGGCCTACGAATCGCACATCGGTCCGATTTCCTATGTCGCGCGCATGATCGGCGCGCCCCAGGACAACCTGGTGTTTTACGCGATCCTGCTGCTGGTGTTCGTCGCCGACCCGCTGGCGGTCACGTTGACGGTGGCCTGCAACATGGCGCTCATCCGTTTCATCGGCCAGCGCCGCGTGCGCGCCGGCAAGCCGGTCTTCGCCGGTGCGCCGGCGGGCTTCGTAGACGCCCTCGTCGAGCGCGCGCGCACCATGGCGCTCATGTCGACCAGCGACACCGTCGATGCGCGCACCCATCGGCCGCGACCGAGCTTGTGGCGCCGCTGGTGGACGCGCTCGCGCGCGCGCCGCCGCATGCGCACCCGGGCCCACACACGCAAACCGGCGCGCCACAAGCGCCGTTAGGCGGACCGTTCTGAAGCGCTTCACGCGGCGCGAGGCATTGGCATGGAAACGGCATCGGGCATGAAACGGCTTGCGTTGATCGGTCTGGTCGGCCTGGCCGGTTGCGCGACGACGCCCACAGCGTCGCCGCCCCCGGCCACCGACGCGCCGCCTGCGGACACAGCGGCAACGGCCACGGTCGCGGCGCCGACCCCGCTGGCGGCAGCGCTCGCGGCGCCTGCGCCGGCAACGCAGAACGTGACAGGCACTGCGCCGCCCGCCGAAGCGCCGACGCCGCGGGCTGCGCCGCCCACGGCCCCGAGCCCGCCCGCGCCGGCCCTGTCGCGTGCCCAATTCGTCGCGCTCAATGACGAGCGGCTGCTCGATGTGTACCCCGGGATGTCGCGCCGCGCGGTCGAGCAGCTCATGCACATCGAGCACGATGGCCGGCCGTGGAATCCCTTCAAGCGCGAGTCCCTGCAGCGCCCGGGCGGCCAGCGCTACGACGTCGTTTTCTACCTGACGCGCGAGCCCGCGCGCGGCAAGCCGATCACGGAGGCGCAACTGACGCCGGTCATCTTTCAGGGTGACACGGTCTACGCGATCGGGCGCCATCCCCTCAAGAAGCTGCGCAAGACCTTGTGCGGGGGGCGCTGTTCCTAGCCGGGCGGGTGCGCTACGCTGCCCGCGTGATGAACAAGTCCCGTTGGCTTGCGATCGCGGTGGCCGCCACCGTCGCCTGGTTGGCGCTGATGGTGCTGGCGAGCTATCTCAGCTACGAGCACCGGCTGCCCGTGCGGATCCCGAACTGGCAGCCGGACAAATCCCGCTGATTCAACAATTTGCCCCAGTGCCACTTCCTTGGCGCCCACGGGTCGACCGTGCGTCGGACGGTGTGAAGCAGGGCTGCCGAACCCGCAACGGAGGGCGTAAGATTTTGCCGAGCGCGGCAAGAACGGCGGGAGGTTTCCATGGACCGCAAACGCACATTGTCGACAACGCCCGGTGTGACGGCGGGCCAGTTCTGGCTGAGTCGCGCCGCGCGCGAATTCCAGGACCAGCAGGAGGCACGGCTGGCACAGACCGCGCGTGCCAGCGTCCGCCGGCCCGTGTCGCTGCAGGCGCTGATCAACTACGGTCTCAGCTACTCGGTACCGTGGCAGGTGCGCGACCTCAGCATGACCGGGGCATTCGTGGAAATGGCGCCGTCGGATCTGCGCGAGGGCACCATCGTCGAGTTCGTGCTGCGCGCCGGCTATCGGGGACGCCACCTCGAGCACCGGTTTCCCGCCCGCGCCACGCGCATTACTCCGGCGGGCGTGGCATTCGTGTTCGGTCCGTACGACGACGCGGTTTACACCGATCTCGCGAACCTGCTTTACGCGTTGTGACGGTCGTTGCCGCTCAGTTGTGGTAGCGGTCGAGGATCGGCAGGGCGTAGTGCCGGATGACCTTGATCATGCGGCTGAGGAAGTGCTGGGCGGTCTCAAGCGAGTCGAAGGTCTCAGTTTCGGCGTACTGCTGCAGATTCGCGACCATGTAGGTCAGTTCCAGGCGGTTCTCGCCCCGCACCTTGATCGTGCCGGTGAAGCTCGGCAGGTTGAAGGTGACGCTCTCATAGCCACCCTCGCTCATCAGGACCACGCGATCGGACTTGGCATGGGCGGTATCGAGCAGGAAGATGCGCAGCAGCTCGGCCGTGCGCCGGCGCGCATTGGTGTGCAGCGAGCTGTAGCCAGAGGTCTCGAGTTGCATGGTCTTCTTGCTCCGAAAAAGTCCCTTTGCAAGCGTACATACAAGTTCTGTGCCAGTCGTTTACGCACGGGAATCGGTTGTCACTACAAGGACTTACAGTAAACACCGGGCGTGTGACGGGCCGGAAACGCGCGCAGCGCGTCGCTTTGCGCGTGGTCCGCAGGCGGTGAGGCCCGCTGCCGGCGCCGGCGCCCGGCCGGGGGCCCACGGGGATGACCGCCGGGCGGCCGGCTCCTCGCGTTCGACCTAGCGCGCCATGCGCCCGCTGTTTCATCCGTCTCTGGTCAACGATCCGTTCGGCGATCCGGGCGTCTACATCGACTGCCTGTTCGATCGGCGCGCGCTGTTGTTCGACCTGGGCGATCTCCATCGCCTCGCCCCGCGCAAGCTGCTGCGCGTGACGGATGTGTTCGTCTCGCACGCGCACATGGATCACTTCATCGGTTTCGACTGGCTGCTGCGCATCTGCCTGGGGCGCAGCCTGCGCATCCGCCTGTACGGGCCGCCCGGTTTCCTTGCGCAGGTCGAGCATCGGCTGGCGGCCTACACCTGGAACCTGGTAGAGAACTATGAGACCGACCTCGTGCTGGAAGTCATGGAGTACGCGCCAGACGGGACCGGCCGCTGCGCCGAATTCCGTTGCCGGGCCGGATTCCGGCGCGAGCGCGAGCAGGCCGTGGCGCTGGGCGAGGGGGTGCTGCGCGACGAGGAAGGGTTCAGCGTGCGCTGCGCCATGCTCGATCACCGCACGCCGTGTCTGGCGTTCGCGCTGGAAGAGAAGGAGCACATCAATGTGTGGAAGAACCGGCTCGACGAGCTGGGACTGCCGACCGGGCCGTGGCTGACCGAGCTACGGCACGCCGTGCGGCGCGGGTTGCCCGATGATTTTCCGTTTCGCGTGTGGTGGAAGGACCGCGGCGGGGTGCATGCCCACCACCGCCCGCTGGGGGAACTCAAGCGCGACATCCTGCGCTTTGTGCCGGGACAACGGATCGTGTACGTGACCGACGCGGTGTATCACGCGGCCAATGCCGAGCGTATCGTGCGGCTCGCACGCGACGCCGACATCCTGTTCATCGAGGCGACCTTCCTGCATGCGGACGCGGCGCGCGCGGCGCAGAAGTATCACTTGACCGCGCGGCAGGCCGGAACGCTGGCGCGGCGCGCCGGTGCCCGGAGCGTGGTGCCGTTTCACTTCTCGCCCATGTACCAGGACGAGCCGCAGGCGCTGGCCGCCGAGCTGGACCGGGCGCTGCACACCGACGGTGAGGCAGATCTAGGTTGACGGTTCGGAACGGGACGCGCCGGGCTCGGTGTCGCGGCGCGATTGCGCCAGGTGCGAGGGCAGCTCTTTGTCGTGCGCGAAAGCGAAACCGCACAGGCACAGCGCGCTCGTCACCGGCAGGGTCTGCTGGCACTTGGGGCAGCGCTTGGTCGCAGTGCCCTCGAACTGCTGCATGATGCGGTCGGCCTTGCTCGCCTGCGCGGCGCGAAACGCTGCACCGGGGGCCTGTGACGGGGCCGTCTCGGTCGCGGCCGCATCGGCGCAGGCGTCGAACTCGGCGCGCAGCGCCTGGACCTCGTGCAGCGCGCGCATCACGCGATATGCCTTGTCGAAGTTCTTGGGGTCGGCGGCGAGAATCTTGCGCTCGGCCTCAAGCGTGCCGGCGGCCTGCTCAAGCCGGGCGCCGAGGTAGGCACGGTACAGCTCCACCTCGTGCGCTCCGCCGGCGTCGGACGTGGCGGGGTCGGTCGGCAGGAAAGAGTAGCCGCAGGCGCATTGCTCCAGCTCGGTCGGCACCTGCGTGGCGCACGACGGACAAGTCTTGCGGAAGATATTGCGATTGCTCACCGGCGGGAGACCTCCTGCCCGACGCTAGCCGCGTGACGAAACCAGTATAGCCCAGTGACCTCCCGGCAGCTTACCGTTCGTCGCAACGGGCGCCGATTGCCCCACCGCATCCGGCCCCGCCCCGGGGTAAGTTCATCCGGCAAAACAGCCGCCTAGGGCGGCCGCGCCGATCGGCTGGCCCCGCCGCCTGTCCCCCGCCACGGCGCGGGTTGAGAGCGGTTCGACCCGCCGGGGGCAAGCGCGGCGCGGATTGATGAATATCAAGTCGTTGTCGCGCGATCTTGGTAGCGTGTGCGTGTGGGAATTGATTCGATCGATGTACATGCAGGCTGGAGAGACAGGAGGCACACCATGGTCAAACGGCCCCCCGTGATAGGGCAGTGGTATCGCCACCTCGACAAGGGCCAGGAGTTCCAGGTCACCGCCATCGACGAGGAGGACGAGACCGTCGAGCTGCAGCACTTCGATGGCGACGTCGAGGAGGTCGATCTGGAGGACTGGTACCGGCTCGAGGTCGAGCCGATCGAGACCCCCGAGGACTGGACCGGCCCGATGGACGACATCGAGCGCGATGATCTCGGCTACAGCGAGACCGAAATGACGGCCGAGGACTGGAACCGGCCGCTGCGCGAGGAGATCGAGGCCGTCGCCACCGAGGAAGAACCCGAGGAAGGCGGCGAGGAGCGCTGAGCCGCGGGGGCGGCACGCGGGCGCCCCCCTGCGCGCCCTTGAATTCCCTTGTGCCCGGCCCTAGTTTCCCGCCCGGTTTGCACCCTTACGCGAACGGAGCGGGTTCCCCCATGAGCGTCGACACGCACAAGGAAACACTGGGTTTCCAGGCCGAGGTCCGGCAGTTGCTGGACCTCATGATTCACTCCCTCTACAGCAACAAGGAGATCTTCCTGCGGGAGCTGATCTCCAACGCCTCGGACGCCGCCGACAAGCTGCGCTTTGAGGCGCTCACCGACGACGCCCTGTACGAGGGCGACTCGGAGCTCAAGATCCGGGTGAGCTACGACAAGGCGGCGCGCACCGTGACCATCTCGGACAACGGCATCGGCATGAGCCGCGCCGAGGTGGTCGATCATATCGGCACCATCGCCAAGTCCGGCACGCGCCAGTTCTTCGCTTCCCTGTCCGGTGACCAGCAGAAGGACGCGAAGCTCATCGGCCAGTTCGGTGTTGGTTTCTATTCCGCCTTCATCGTCGCCGACAAGGTGACCCTCACCACGCGCCGTGCGGGGCTCACGCCGGAACATGGCGTGCGCTGGGAATCGGACGGAAAGGGCGAGTACGTCATTGAAACCATCGACAAGCCGACGCGCGGCACCGAGGTCACGCTGCACCTGCGCGAAGGCGAGGACGAGTTTCTCGACGGCTGGCGGCTGCGCGCCATCATCCGCAAGTACTCCGATCACATCACGCTGCCGATCGTGATGAAGAAGGAGGGCGCCGAGGAGGACGAGACCGTCAACCGCGCCTCGGCCCTATGGGCGCGCCCGAAGAGCGAGATCAAGCCGGAGGAGTACGACGAGTTCTACAAGCACGTGGCGCACGACTTCGAGGCGCCACTCGCGCACGTGCACAGCCGGGTCGAGGGCAAGCAGGAGTACATCTCCCTGCTCTATATCCCGGCACGTGCGCCATTTGACCTGTGGGACCGGGAGCGCCGTCACGGCGTCAAGCTCTACGTGCGGCGCGTGTTCATCATGGACGACGCCGAGCAGCTGATGCCCAACTATCTGCGCTTCGTGCGCGGTGTCATCGACTCGAACGACCTGCCGCTCAACATCTCGCGCGAGATCCTGCAGCACAACAAGGATATCGAGGCGATCAAGAGCGGCTCGGTGCGCAAGGTGCTCGATCTGCTCGCCGAGCTCGCGGAGAAGGACCCGGAGAAGTACGCCAGGTTCTGGGGCGAATTCGGGCAGGTGCTCAAGGAGGGCATCGTCGAGGACGCCGCCAACCGCGAGCGCATCGCCAGGCTGCTGCGCTTTGCCTCGACCCATAGCGACAAAGAGACCCCGGAGGTGTCGCTCGCCGACTACGTGGCGCGCATGAAGCCCGGGCAGAAGGCGATCTACTACGTCACCGCCGACTCCTTCGCCGCCGCGAAGAACAGCCCGCACCTCGAGATCTTCCGCAAGAAGGGCATCGAGGTGCTGCTGCTGCACGAGCGCATCGACGAGTGGGTGGTGATGCACCTGACCGAGTTCGAGGGCAAGCCGCTGCAATCGGTCGCCAAAGGGGATCTCGACCTTGGCGCACTGGCGGCGGAGGAGGAGAAGAAAGCCCAGGAGCAGGCGGCGGCCGAGCTCAAGGACCTGGTGGCGCGTATCAAGCAGACCCTCGGTGAGCGCGTGCACGAGGTGCGCGTCACCCACCGCCTGACGAGCTCCCCGGCCTGCCTGGTGGCCGGCGCGCACGACCTGTCGGGCAATCTCGAGCGCATCCTCAAGGCCGCCGGCCAGAAGGCGCCCGGCGGCAAACCGATCCTCGAGATCAACCCGCAGCATCCGATCGTACAGCGTCTTGCCACCGAGACCGACGAGACGCGCTTCGGCAACTGGAGCCATATCCTGTTCGACCAGGCGCTGCTCGCCGAGGGCGGCGAGCTCGAAGACCCGGCGAGCTACGTCGCGCGGCTGAACGCGATGCTGCTGGAGCTGATGAAGTGAGCGTCTAGCGCCCGCGCGCGGCAGGCGAAAAGGCGAGGCGTGCGCAGGCCACGACCCTGCCCAGGGCACGGTCGAGCGCGGCGGCATGCAGCGGCAACAGCGGCTGCAGCGTATCGAGCAGCGCGCGCGGGTCGAGCGCGGTACGCAGGCGATCAACGCCCCTGGCGCGCGCACGCGGGTCGAGGCGCGGCCAGGTGCGGGGGCGCTTGCGCCCGTAGCGTGCCATGAGCGCGCTGACCGTGCGCAGCTTGGCCGGGCCGAGCGCGTAGCTCACGAGCGCGCGCCCGCGCCGGTCGTGCAACCACACCCACCCGGGCACAACGCTGACCCGTGCGACACTGCCCCAGGGGTAACGCCGCGCGCGTCCCGCGCACGGCTGATAGGTGATAGCGGCTGCGCTCAGGTGAAGCGTGCCGCGTGAGCGCCGCAGGTAGTGAGCGCTCCCGGCAGCGACTGCCGCGGAGCCAAGCAGCAGCGTCACGCTCGCGAAGTCGTTCGGGTAGCGCGCGCTCAGCATCAGCAGCGCCAGGCACAGCCCAACCACACCCACGAGCAGCAGCAGCAGACCGACAAACGTCTCCTCCGGCGTGTTGCGGATGGTCGTGGCTCTGGTCTTGGCAGGGATGGCGGCCGGCATGGTTGTGGGTCCCGAGATCACGGTGGTGGATCGAAGAGGCAAGACCGGTGCCGGAATCGACCCGGCCCGCGCCGGGTTATCGACCACTGCCGGCGCGCGCTTGAGCCGGCGGTATGCGGTCGTAGCCGCAGCGGATGTGCGCCATTGGCGGTGGTTGGCCGCAGCGTGACACATTCATGGCGCGGCAGGCGCCTTGCCTGCGCCCGGCGCCTGCGTAAGATGGTGCGCAGCCAGTAACCGCCCGGGCGCTTGCGAGGAGGGACCCATGATCGCGCTGACCGTGAACGGCCGCCGCCACGAACTCGATGTCGACCCCGCCATGCCCCTGCTGTGGGTGCTGCGCGACCGGCTGGGGCTGACCGGCACCAAGTACGCCTGCGGGATCGCGGTGTGCGGTGCCTGCACCGTGCACGTGGGCGGCGCGCCGGTGCGCGCCTGTGTCACGCCGGTCTCGGCGATCGCCGGTCAGGCCGTTACCACCATCGAGGGGCTGTCGCCCGACAGCACTCACCCGGTGCAGCGCGCCTGGATCGAGCTCGACGTGCCGCAGTGCGGCTTCTGCCAGTCGGGCCAGATCATGCAGGCGGTGGCACTGCTCGCCGACAAACCGAGTCCCACGGACGCCGATATCGATAACGCCATGCGCGGGGTCCTGTGCCGCTGCGGCACCTACCAGCGCATCCGCCAGGCCATCAAGCGCGCGGCGCAACTCAAGACCGCGGGGGTGTGACATGGGCACGGCGCGGGTTGCGGAGCCGATCGATCACGGTCGCCGAACGTTCATCAAGGTGAGCGCCGCCGCCGGCGGCGGGCTGCTCATCGGCTTGCATCTGCCCGCGGGCGCGGCCCGCACCGCCGCCGCCCCCGCGGAACTCGTGCCCAATGCCTGGATCCGCATCGGCACCGACGATCGCGTGACGCTGCGCGTGGCGAGCGCGGAGATGGGGCAGGGCGTATACACCGCCATCCCGATGCTCCTGGCCGAAGAGCTCGAGTGCGACTGGACGCGGGTGCAGGTGGAAAACGCGCCGGCCGACAAGGCCTACGTCAATCCGCTGTTCGGCCTTCAGGCGACCGGCGGCTCGACCGCCATACGCGCCTTCTACACCCCGCTGCGCCAGGCGGGCGCCACGGCGCGCGATCTGCTGATCGCGGTTGCCGCCCGGCAGTGGGGCGTGCCGGAGGACAGCTGCCGCGCGGACAATGGCAGTGTCGTGCACAAGCCAAGCGGCCGGCGCCTGCGCTATGGGGCGCTGGTCGACGCCGCCGCGCAGCTGCCAGCGCCGACAGCGGCACTGCTCAAGGACCCTGCCGAGTTCAAGCTCATCGGCAAGCCCATCCGCCGGCTCGACACGCCACTCAAGGTCAACGGCACCGCGGTGTTTGGTCAGGACGTGCGCGTGACCGGCATGCTCACCGCGGTGGTGGCGCGCTGCCCGGTGTTCGGCGGCAAGCTCAAGCGCTTCGATGCGGCCAAGGCCAGACGCGTGCCGGGCGTGCGCGAGGTGCTCGCCATCGAATCCGGGGTGGCGGTCGTGGCCGAGGGTTTCTGGGCGGCACGCCAGGGGCGGGAGGCGCTCGAGATCGAATGGGACCCGGGCCCGCACGCACAGCTCGCCAGCGCTGATATCCGCAAGCGCCTGGAGGCGGCGCTCAGGCGGCCCGGCGCGGTCGCGCGTCGCGAGGGTAACGCGGACAAGGCGCTCGCTGGCGCGCGGCGCATCGAGGCCGAGTATGAGGTGCCGTACCTTGCGCATGCCACCATGGAGCCGATGACGTGCACCGCCGCCATTGGCGCGAGCGGCTGCGATGTCTGGGTCGGTACCCAGGGCCAAAGCGCGGCGCAGCGCACGGCGGCCAAGGTCGCGGGGCTGCCGCCCGAGGCGGTCAGGATCCATACCCTGTTCCTCGGCGGCGGGTTCGGGCGGCGCGGCGAGCAGGACTTCGTCGCCGAGGCGGTCGAACTTGCCAAGCGCGTCGGCACGCCCGTGCAGGTGATCTGGACGCGCGAGGACGACATGCAGCACGACCAGTACCGCCCGGCGACCCTCAATCGCCTGAGCGCCGGGATCGACAAGGCCGGCAGTCTCGTGGCCTGGCGCCACGCCATCGCCGGCCCGTCGATTGCCACGCGCGTCTTCCCGGGGCTCATCCAGAACGGCATCGACCGGACCTCGGTGGAGGGCGCGGCCAATTTGCCGTACGCCATTCCCAACATCAGCGTCACCTACGCGATGGTGAACGGCCCGGTGCCGGTCGGCTTCTGGCGCTCGGTCGGCAGCTCCCAGAACGCCTTCATCACCGAGTGCTTCCTGGACGAGGTCGCGGCCGCGCTCAGGAAGGATCCGCTTGTGCTGCGCCGCGCGCTGCTCGCGCAGCATCCGCGCCATCGGGCGGTGCTCGAGCGCGCCGCGCGCGAGGCCGGCTGGGGCAGGCCGCTGCCCGCCGGACGCCACCGCGGCATCGCCGTGGCCGAGTCCTTCGGCAGCTACGTGGCGCAGGTCGCCGAGGTATCGCTCGCCGACGGCAGGCTGCGGGTGCACCGCGTGGTGTGTGCCATCGATTGCGGCGTCGTGGTGAACCCCGACACCGTGGTGGCGCAGATGCAATCGGGCATCGTCTACGGATTGAGTGCCGCGCTCTACGGGCAGATCACCATCAAGCACGGGCGCGTCGAGCAGAGCAACTTCCACGATTATCCGATGCTGCGCATGGACGAGATGCCGCAGGTCGAGGTGCACATCGTGCCAAGCGACGAGCCGCCCGGCGGTGTCGGCGAGCCGGGCACGCCGCCGATCGCCCCGGCGGTGGCGAACGCCGTTTTCGCCGCCACCGGCAAGCCGGTGCGGCGCCTGCCGATTGCGCTTGCGCCGTTGACCAAGCCGTGATGCCGGGCACCGATTCCGAGGTCCTGGCGGCGGCCGCCGCATGGCTCGAGCAGGGGCGTGGCGCCTACCTGGTCACGGTGGTGCGCACCTGGGGCTCGGCGCCGTGCCCGCCCGGGGCGCTGCTCGCGGTGCGCGATGACGGCGAGTTCGTCGGATCGGTGTCGGGAGGCTGTGTCGAGGAGGATCTCGCCGCGCGCCTGGCGGCGCGCGTCGGGCCGCAGACCTTTCCCGCCCTCGAGACCTACGGGGTGGATCGCGAGCAAACCCATCGTTTCGGGCTGCCGTGCGGCGGGCGGCTGGAACTGCTGATCGAGCAGCTCGCGAGCCCCGTGCCGCTGCGCACGCTGCTTGCCGCCATCGACGCGCGCCGCATCCTCGCGCGGCGCGTGTGCCTGGCGAGCGGCGAGGCGAGCCTGCACGCCGCCGCGCGCGATGCGGCATTTCAGTTCGACGGCGCCAACGCCGTGCGCCTCTTCGGGCCGCAATGGCGGCTGCTGCTGATCGGGGCCGGGCAGCTTTCGCGGCACGTGGCGCAGATGGCGCTCGCGCTCGACTACCACGTGATCGTGTGCGACCCGCGCGAGGAATACGCGCGCGCCTGGTCGCTGCCCGGTGCCGAGCTCGACACCGGCATGCCGGATGAGGTGGTGCGCGCGCGTGCCACGGATGCGCGCGCCGCGGTGATCGCCCTCACCCACGACCCCCGGCTCGATGACCTTGCGCTCATCGAGGCGCTGGCCGCACCGACCTTCTACGTCGGCGCGCTCGGATCGCAGTCGAACAACGCCAAGCGCCGGGCGCGTCTGGCCGAGCTGGGTCTCACGGCCTCGCAGCTCGCGCGGCTGCACGGGCCGGTCGGCCTGCCGATCGGCAGCCGCACCCCGGCGGAGATCGCCGTCGCCATCGTCGCCGAACTCACCGCCGAGCGGCACGGCGTGCGCCTGAGCGCAAGCGCGCCGGCGGTGCCTTCCATGCACGCGCCGACGGCGGCATGCGCGGGGTAGCCGGCGTCCTGCTGGCCGCGGGCGCGAGCAGGCGCTTTGGCAGTGACAAGCTGCTCGCCCCGCTTGCCGATGGCATGCCGCTCGCGCTGGCGGCCGCGCGCCGGCTCCTCGACGTCTTGCCCGAGACCGTGGCCGTGGTGCGCGACGCACACGGGCCCCTCGCGCAGCAACTGCGCCTGGCGGGTTGTCGCCTCGTGGTGAACGTGCGCGCCGGGCAGGGTATCGGCACGAGCATTGCCGCCGGGGTCGCGGCCGCCGCGCCGGCGCACGGCTGGGTCATTGCCCTGGCCGACATGCCGTTCTTGCAGACCGATACGATCGTGCGTGTCGCGCACGCCATCGCGCAAGGTGCGCTGGTGGCGGCGGCCTGTCACCGTGGACGGCGCGGTCATCCGGTCGGGTTTGCCCGTGCGCTGCGCACCGAGCTGCTCAAGCTGCGCGGCGATGTCGGTGCGCGCGCCGTACTCGATCACCATGCCGGCGACCTGGTGCGGCTCGATGTTGACGATCCCGGTGTGCTGGCCGATATCGACATGCCCGGCGATGTGCCGGTGCCGAGGAAGCCGCTGGCGCACGGCTGATCGCCCGCTAGACCGGGACGACACACGGTTGAGCACGAAGGGAGGGTACGAACGCTGCCGGGCGCTGCGCGCGAGCGCGCTGGCGGCGCTGTTGTGGCTTGGCGGCTGCCAGACCCCGGTCGCGGCCCCGGGGGCGGACGACGCCGCTGCGCAGCAGGCCATGCGCCGCTTCGCCGAGGCGATGGCACTGGTACCAAAGTCACTACGTCACACCGGTTGTCACGCGCGAGCTGTTCGACGCGGCGATCGAGGGCATGATCAAGGTCGCGGTACTGCCCCTGGGCGTACCGCTGCCGTTCCCCGAAGAGCTGGCCGCGGCCTCCGATGGAGTCGACTATGCGGACGGCGTGCAACCCGTTCTCACGGCGCAGCCTTTCCCGCGCGCCCGTCCCCGGCCGGTTGCCGCTCCGGGGGTCGCGATCCCGGCCCCGCCCAGGCCGTCGTACACCCCGCCTGTGGTTCCGACCTATCGGCCGCCTCAGCCGATTGTGCCGAGCTACAAGCCCCCGACCATCACCGTCCCGACGCCATCGACGTCGCCGGTGGTGCCGCCCAAGATCACGCCCCCGCCGGTCGTGCCCGGATACAGACCGCCGCCGGGCAGCACACCAGCCACGCGCGTCACGGTGCCGCAAGACATCGCACTGCCCAAGATCACGTTGCCGCCCACGCCCCCGCAGTTCACCGTCCCGGCGGCGCCGGGCAAGGCGGTCAGCATGCAAGCGCCGAAGGCGAACCGCTGGCAGGCGTTCGTGAAGGGCTTCGTGCGCGGGTTCCTCGAAGGCATGGCGCGCGGTGCCCACGCCCCGTGGTCGCGCGCGCGGAGGCGGTCGCGGACGCGCCGGCGCCGTTCACGGCCCAGGGCGGTTTCGAGTCAAAGCTCGCCGCCGGCTTCTATCGCTACACCTTCAGCTTCAACTCGATCAAGGAGTCGCAGCCACAACTCAGCCACGCGATGCTGACCGATGCGGCGATCCGGGCCATGGTCGCACGTCTGGACGATCGCTCGCGCTACCTCAGCAGTGAAGACATGCAGCGCTACACGCAGAAGCCGACGGCCGAAACCGGCGCGGCGCCTGGCGTGGAGCTGTTCGCCGACGGCGATGCGGTACGGGTGTTGCGGGTGTTCGACGACAGGCCGGCGGCACGCGCCGGCATCCGCCCCGGCGAGACGCTGGTACGCATCGACGGCGCCGCGGTGGCGTCGCGCGATCTCGCCGCGGCGGCGTGGCAGCTGCGCGGCCGGCCGCAGAGCACGGTCGTGCTCGAATTGCAACGCGACGGCGAGGCCGTGCGTGCCGTGACGCTGGCGCGCACCGAGGTGCGCCAGCGGCCGGTGCACGCGCGCATGCTGGCGAACGACGTGGGCTACGTGCAGATACGCAGCCTGTACGGCAACGCCGAGAAGCTGCTCGCAGCCGATCTCGCGGCGCTGCGGGCCGAGGCCGGGCAACGCGGCCGTGCGCTCAGCGGGCTAATCGTCGATCTGCGTGACAACGCCGGCGGCACGCTGCAAGCCGTGGCCGATGTTGCCGGACACTTCGTCAGTGATGTCGTGGTCGTGTCAGGCGACGGGGCCGGGCGCGACTCGCGCTTCACCGTGCGTGCGCCGGCCGGTGATGCCGCGTTGCCGCCGGAGCTGCCGCTCGTGGTGCTGGTCAACGGCCGCACCGCATCCGGCGCCGAGGCGCTGGCCGCCGCGCTGCAGGACCATGGGCGCGCGTACCTGATCGGCACCGGCACCTATGGGCACGCGCGCATTCAGACGGTTCTGCCGCTCCAGGGCGGTGGCGCGCTGGCGCTCACGACCGCGCGCCTGCAGCGACCGTCGGGACTGGCGCTGGACGGACGCGGTGTGCTGCCCGACCTGTGTCTCGCCGGCAACCGCGTGCGCCCCAGCACGGCGGCCGAGCGTGCGCGACCCGAGGACAGGCGGCCGCTGTGCCCGCCGGACAGGACGTACAGTGCGCCGGGCGACGCCGACGTCGCGCTCCTGCGCGCGCAGGCCTGGCTGCGCCAGCGCGCGCGTATCGCCGGCTGACCAAGCCGCTCGCGGCGCGCCTGCGCTCGCGCGCTTTCGGCTAGACTACGCGCTTTCTGCCTCCGGGGATGGCCGTGGCCACGACCAGTTACGAAGACAAGAAGCGTCGCCTGACCGAATTCCTGCGCACCACGCCGGGCGCGGTGCGGCTCGGCAAGGACACCTCCAACCTGTTCCGCGACCGGCGGCCGGGCGAGGCACGCGCGCTCAACGTGCGCGACTTCAACAACGTATTGCAGGTCGATGCGGCGCAGGGCTACGTCGATGTCGAGGGCATGACGCCGTACGTGCGGCTGGTGGAGGAGTGTCTCAGGCACGGTGTCATGCCGACCGTCGTGCCGCAGCTCAAGTCCATCACCATTGGCGGCGCCACCACCGGGTGCGGCATCGAGTCCTCGTCGTTTCGCTACGGGCTGGTGCACGAGACCGTGCAGGAAATGGAGATCCTGCTGGGCGACGGCAGCACGGTGCTGTGCACGCCGCACAACGAGCACCGCGACCTGTTCTTCGGTTTTCCGAACTCCTACGGTACGCTCGGCTACGCGCTGCGGCTCAAGGTCAAGGTCGTACCGGTCAAGCGCTACGTGCACATCACGCACATCCGTCACGGGGACGCGCGTGCCTATTTCGAGGACATTGCCCGTCACTGCGACCGCGCCGACGTGGACTTCGTCGACGGCGTGATCTTCGGCCGCAACGAGATGTACATCACGGTTGGGCGGTTCGTGGACATGGCGCCGTACGCAAGCGACTACAAATACGAGCGCATCTATTACCGCTCGATCCGTGAGCGCGGCGAGGACTACCTCACGACCGAGGACTACATCTGGCGCTGGGACACCGACTGGTTTTGGTGCTCGAAGAACCTTCTGGCGCAGAATCCGCTTATTCGTCGCCTGTACGGGCCGAAGCGGCTCAATTCCGTCACCTATACCAAGATCATGCGCCTCAACAGCCGCTGGGGGCTGATGGCGGCGGCGAACCGGCTGCTCGGCATCCACACCGAATCGGTGATTCAGGACGTCGAGATTCCGATCGAGCGCGCGGTCGAGTTCTTAGACTTCTACCACGACACCATCAAGTTCCTGCCGGTGTGGGTCTGTCCCACGCGCACCTACGATCCGAACGTGGCGTTCGATCTGTACCGCATGGCCGCGGGCAAGCTGTACGTGAACTTCGGCTTCTGGGACGTGATCCGCACCCGCACCGCGTATCCCGAGGGTTATTTCAATCGTCGGGTGGAGGCGAAGGTGGTCGAGCTTGGCGGCATGAAATCGCTCTATTCGGACTCGTACTTCACGCCCGAGCAGTTCTGGGGCATCTACAACAAGCCGGCCTACGACCGCCTCAAGGCCAAGTACGACCCGACTGGCCGCCTCAAGGACCTGTACCGAAAGTGCGTGCTGCGCGAGTAGCGCGGCGACTAGCCGCGGAAGCGGCGGAAGGCGAGGCAGGCGTTGGTGCCGCCGAAGCCGAAGCTGTTCGACAGGCACAGATCAAGTCTGGCGTCATCGATGCGCTCACGCGCGATCGGCATGCCTTCGGCGGCTGGATCGAGCTGGGTGATGTTGGCCGAGGCGGCGATGAAACCGGCGTCCATCATGAGCAGGGTATAGATCGCCTCGTGCACGCCGGCCGCGCCGAGCGCATGGCCGGTGAGCGACTTGGTCGAGGCGATGACCGGCGGCTGATCGCCGAACACCTCGCGGATCGCCTGCAGCTCGCGGATGTCGCCGACCGGTGTGCTGGTGCCGTGGGCGTTGAGGTAGTCGACGCGTCCGTCCACCCCGGCGAGCGCCTGGCGCATGCAGCGCACCGCGCCTTCACCTGAGGGTTGCACCATGTCGAAGCCGTCGGAGGTTGCGCCGTAGCCGACCAGCTCGGCGTAGATCCGCGCGCCGCGCGCGCGGGCATGTTCCAGCTCTTCCAGCACCACCATGCCGCCGCCACCGGAGATGACGAAGCCGTCGCGCGTGGCGTCGTACGGGCGCGACGCCGTCGTCGGCGTGTCGTTGTAGCTCGAGGACAGCGCGCCCATCGCGTCGAACAGCAGCGTCATGGACCAATGCACCTCTTCGCCGCCGCCGGCGAACATCAGGTCCTGCTTGCCCAGCTGGATGAGCTCGGCGGCGTTGCCGATGCAGTGCGCGCTCGTGGCGCAGGCCGAGCTGATCGAGTAGCTCACGCCCTTGATCTTGTACGGCGTGGCGAGGCAGGCGGCGATCGTGCTCGACATGGTGCGCGGCACCATGTAGGGGCCCACCTTGCGCAGGCCCTTCTGGCGCAACAGGTCGACGGCCTGCACGATGTTCTCGTTCGAGCCGCCGCCGGAGCCGGCGATCAGTCCCACGCGCGGGTCGGAGATGGCGGTCTCGCTCAAGCCGGCATCGGCGATGGCCTCGCGCATCGCGAGGTAGCTGTAGGCGGCGGCCTGGCCCATGAAGCGATAGACCTTGCGGTCGATGAGCGCCTCCGCGTTGATACGGATCGGTCCGTGCACGGCGGTGCGAAAGCCGAGGTCGATGTACTGCTGGCAGGCCTCGATGCCGGAGCGGCCGGCGCGCAGCGCATCGAGCACCTCCGCCTTGTTATTGCCGATGCTCGAGACGATACCGAGACCGGTGACCACGACCCTGCGCATGCTGCCGGCTCCCCTACATGCCGTCGGTGCTCGTAAACAGACCGACGCGCAGGTCGTTGGCGCTGTAGATTGCGCGTCCGTCGACTTCCATCACGGCGTCGGCGATGCCCATGCACAGCTTGCGCATGATCACGCGGCGCATGTCGATGCGATACACGACGAGCTGGTTTCTGGGTGTGACCTGGCCGGTGAACTTGACCTCCCCGGCGCCGAGCGCGCGCCCGTGTCCCGGGCCGCCCAGCCAGCCGAGGAAAAAGCCGACCAGCTGCCACATGGCGTCGAGTCCGAGGCAACCGGGCATGACCGGATCGCCCTCGAAGTGGCAGCGGAAGAACCACAGGTCCGGGTGGATGTCGAGCTCGGCGCGAATCTGGCCCTTGCCGTTGGCACCGCCGTCCTCAGCGATGTGCGTGATGCGGTCGAACATCAGCATCGGCGGCAGCGGCAACTGGGCGTTGCCGGGGCCGAACAGCCGCCCATGGCCGCATTCGAGCAGTTCCTCGCGTGTGTAGCTGCTTTGTCTCGTCACGTTGTGGCCAAGCGCCGCGCCGCCCGGGGTCGCACGATTGCCGGGTTCGGCGGTCAGGGGCGCGCCGGGAGTGTTCGCTGCGGTGGTGACGCGGCGGACACCCGCTGTTGTTATGTTGGGGGCGCATTACATCACATCGCCCCGGGGGAAGGAAACGCGCACCGATCCGCGCAAGCCTCGCGCGCGTGCGATGCCCGGTCATTGACATTGATCAACGCGGCGGCGCGCGTGGCGCAGCGCAGCGACGCGCGTGGATCAGCGCTTGGCGGGAGTGCTCGGTCGCCGCAGTGCGGCCAGCTCGTCGTCGGAAATGAACGGCTGCGGCCCGGCGGCCAACGGCGGGTCGCGCAACACGCGCTCGGCCAGCCGCTGCTGGGCGCTGGCGAACGCCGCCGGCGCGGCAATGCCGCCCGCCGGTTGCGCCTCGCGGCGCGCGCCATCGAAGATAGCCTCGGCCCGCGCCGCCTGCTGTACGGTGAACGCCGGCGGTGGCAGCGTGGCGACATCGGACGATGCCGCGCGCATGGTCGCGGCGCGCTCACCGCTGTCCTGGTGTGCCTGCGCGGTTCGGGCGGCCTGCAGGGCGAGCTGTGCCTGTAGCAGGCGCACCTCTTCCTCGGCGCGTTTCAAATCGGCCGACTTGGCGGCGCTGTTCGGATCGCGCAGCAGCTCGATCTGCGCCGTCTTGACTTCCTTGAGTGCGCGCGACAGGCGCGTGGACAGGTAGTACTCGTAAAGCTTTTCGGCCTGGGCGACCAGACCGGGCGTGGCGGGGCCGGCCGGCGTTTCCGTAAACGCGAAACCGCAATGGCAGCGCAGCGCATCGCGCGCGCAGCGGCGGGCGCACTGCGGGCAGACCTTGGTCGCGTCAGCTTCCATCGGTGACATCGTTGTCGCGTTGTGCAACGCCGTTCCGGGTGGCATCCGCAAAAAGTATAAGCAGGGTCGCGCGCCCGGTGACGCCCGGCAATGGCTGCGGCGACGGTTGGGGCCGGTGGGCCGACGAGCGGGCCTGACGGCCAGTACCGGGGCACACGCCCCGGCCCGGTCACGGGGCTCGCCGGTTTCCCGACGCTTGCCCGGGTGGCGGAATCAGGCGCGCCGGGGTGCGCGCGCCAAGTCGAGGCCCTGCAGCAGCGCGGCGCGTTCGCTCGGTGTGAGCACCACAGCCGGCAGCTCGGCCCCGTGCGAGAACGCGAAGCCGCAGCGGCATTGCATCACCGCAAGGCGGACGGTCGCCGTGCAGTTGGGACACTCCTTAAATTCCTCGACGAGTGGCCATGCCGCCGGCGTGGGCGCCGGATGCGGGTCCGTGGCGCGCGCCGGTGCTGCGCGCGCGGCCTGGTGCTCGCTCACGATGCGCTCGGCGCGCGCCGCCTGTGTACGCTGGAAGGCGACCGTCGGTTGCGCGCTCTCCACGACCGCCGGCGCCGGGGTAGCCCGTGCTGCCGGTGGCGGCTGCACTGCCGCAGGTGCGGCAGGTGCCGGTGCCGGTCGTGCGGCGGCGGGCGGCGCGCTGCGCGTGGCTGGGGCCGCCG